>DASXHQ010000028.1:0-70259 GCA_036488415.1 Rhizomicrobium sp. | reverse complement strand
CGACTGGCTTGGCCGTTCCCGACTGGATGATGCGGCGGGTAGTTTCAACAGGTGCTTTCGCAAGCAATGCCAGAGCGGCGATGACGAATTCGCGCTTGCCGGCTTCGGCCGCTTTCTCCAGCGCGAAATCGTCGAGCCGGCCTTCCTTGTGAAGCCGCGCGGCATCGGACTGTGCCTGCTCAACGGGATCAGGCGCTTCGTCGGAAGGCTCGTCGATGCGTTCGCGCACGCGCTTGGAAAGAACGCTGCGCGTTTCCTTGTCGAGGCCGTCGCGCGCGGAAAGCTTTTCGAGGAGAGCGGCGCTGACGAAGCCCGCGATGCGGCGGATCGCGCGCTGCGACAGGTCGTTGCGCAGAACCAGCGGCAGATGCCATTCGGTGATGCGCGAACCGTGATCGATGATCTTTTCCAGCGTCTGTTCGCGGATCTGCGCCGAGGAGTTGGCGAGCAGCGCGGTTACTGCGGGAACATTCAGCGCGGTGGCGATGGCCTCCGACACATTGGCGCTGAGTGGCTTGCGCTGTGCGATGGCGGTGAGCGCAAAGCGCGCTTGCGAGGTGGAAATGATCTCCATCAGATCGGCATCGGACAGAAGCGGCGAGTATTCGAGGATGGGAACAGCAACTTCTTCTTCGATATCGCGAGCGAGCAGGTCGATCACATTCTTGGGGACGCAATCGAGCGCCTTGATCTCTTCGGCCAGGATGCGGCGCACGCGCGGAAGCTGATCCCTCGCCAAGCGCTCCAGCGTTTCGATGGTGAGATCGCGCATCTTCTCACTGACATCTTGTGGCAGATTTGGAAGCAACCGGCCGATCTTTCGTGCGAGCTCGGCGCGCACCTCTTCGTCGGAATCTTCCGCGAGAAGGCGATTGGCATGCGCCGGTGCGGCGGCGTTGCGTGCTATCGCACGCCGCGCCTTGATGGAGCCTTCGCTGGCGAGAAAGAAGAGAACTTCGGGGGCGGCGTCGTCGCGCGCCGCCAACTCGTCGCGCGCCGCGTTGTTGCGCTCTTCGAGAATGCGCAGCGTGTCCGCCTGCGAAAGCACGGCCGGCGCGTTTTCGATCTTGTTTCGATCCAAAGCCATGTACCACCCGAGCCATCAAAACGGGCCGTTTCCGAGAGTTGTATTGTCACCGGCGGGTCCTTCGGGCCGGTTAACGCGCGGCAATCTTCGCGACCTCGCGCGCGCTTGCTTAACAAATTGCTATCGCCCATTTTCCGCCGATGTCAGCGCCCGTAGCCCGTATCGAGACGCCCGATTTCCGCCATGTCCGGACATGGGTGTTCGACCTCGACAACACACTTTACCCGTCATCCTGCGATCTGTTCGGCCAGATCGACGCGAAGATGTCGGCCTATATGCAGAATCTGCTGAAGCTGCCGCCAGACGAGGCGCGGCGGCTGCAGAAAGCCTATTATCACGAGCACGGCACGACGCTGAACGGCCTGATGAAGGTCCATCATATCGACGCAGAAGATTATCTGGCCTTTGTCCACGATATCGACCTGTCGGTGCTGACACCCGATCCGGCTTTGTGCGCGGCCTTGCTCCGCCTGCCGGGCCGCAAATTCGTCTTCACCAATGGCTGCGTGAACCACGCCGATCGCGTGCTGCACAAGCTCGACCTGACGGGTCAGTTCGAGGAAATCTGGGACATCCGCACCATCGGCTTCCAGCCCAAGCCGGACGCGGCAGCTTATCGCACGGTGCTTGCCCGCGCCGGGTCGGACGGCCGCCAGGCGGCTATGTTCGAGGACATTGCGCGCAACCTCGTTGAAGCCAAGGCGCTGGGCATGACGACGGTGTGGCTGAAAAACGGTTCGGACTGGTCCAAGCAGGGCCCAACGCTTCCGGTGGCGCAGCCGCATCACATCGACTATGAAACGGACGATCTTGCCGCCTTTCTTCAATCGATCCGGGTCGCAGCACCATGAACGATCTACAGCACATCATCGAAGTCGCGTGGGATGAGCGCGACACGCTAGGCCCTTCCACCAATGGCCCGCCGCGCGAGGCGGTGGAGCATGCGCTGAACGAGCTCGACAACGGCCATCTGCGCATCGCCGAGAAGGCGGGCGGTGAATGGCATGTGCATCAGTGGCTGAAGAAAGCCGTGCTTCTCTCTTTCCGGCTCAACGACATGAAACTCATCGAAGGCGCGCCGGGCGAAGCCAACTGGTGGGACAAGATCGATTCCAAATTTGTCGGCTGGGATGCAGCGCGCTTTCGTGAGGCGGGCTTCCGTGCGGTGCCCGGCGCCATCGTCCGCCGTTCCGCCTTCATCGCCAAAGGTGTCGTGCTGATGCCCAGCTTCGTGAATGTCGGTGCGCGCGTTGGCGAGAACACCATGATCGACACCTGGGCCACAGTGGGAAGCTGCGCGCAGGTGGGATCGCATTGCCATATCTCCGGGGGCGCGGGGCTTGGCGGCGTGCTCGAGCCACTCCAGGCCGCGCCCACCATCATCGAGGACAACTGCTTCATCGGCGCGCGCAGCGAAGTGGCCGAAGGCGTGATCGTGGGCGAAGGCTCGGTTTTGTCGATGGGCGTTTATCTCACCGCATCCACCAAGATCGTGGATCGTGCGACCGGCGAGATTTTCCAGGGCAAGGTGCCGCCCTATTCCGTGGTCGTGTCCGGCAATCTTCCGGGCGGGCCAGGCAAGCCGTCGCTCTATTGCGCCGTGATTGTCAAAAGCGTGGACGAACGTACCCGCGCCAAGACTTCGATTAACGATCTGCTTAGGGATTGAAATGGTCGACGCTGTCGCCCTTTCGCAGGAACTCATCCGTTGCCCATCGGTGACGCCGAAGGATGAAGGCGCAATCGGCATCGTGGAAAAAGCACTGAGGGATCTCGGCTTCATCTGCAAGCGCATGCGGCTGCAGGCGCCGGGCAGCGAAGCGGTCGAAAATCTCTACGCGCGGCTCGGCACGCAATCGCCCAATTTCTGCTTCGCGGGACATACCGACGTTGTGCCGGTGGGCGACGCGAAAAGCTGGCGGCACGATCCGTTCAAGGGCGAAATCGTCGGCGGCACGCTCTACGGACGCGGCGCCGCGGACATGAAATCGGCCATCGCCTGCTTCACCGCGGCTGTAGCACGCTATCTGGAAAAACAGTCGCCGCGCGGATCGATCAGCCTGCTTATCACGGGCGATGAGGAAGGCATCAACATCAACGGCACAAAGGCGGTGCTGGAAGTTTTGAAGGCGGATGGCGAGCGTATCGATCATTGCCTGGTGGGCGAGCCGACGGCCAGCCTGCGCACGGCCGACACGATCAAGATCGGCCGCCGCGGCTCGATGAAAGTGACGCTGACGGTGACGGGTGTGCAGGGCCACACCGCCTATCCGCAGAATGCGCTCAATCCGATTCCGATTCTGGCGGCGCTGGTGACGAAGCTGTCCGAGCCGCTGGATTCCGGCAGCGCGCATTTCCAGCCTTCGACCCTGGTGTTCACCACCTTCGACGTCGGCAATCCGGCGGGCAATGTCTCGCCGGCGCAGGCGCGCGCCTCCTGCAACATCCGCTTCAATGATCTGCACACGCCCGAAACGCTGCTGCGCCGGATCGAGAAGGATGCGCATGAGATCACCACGGCGTTCGGTGGCGAATGCGCCATCGAGTCCAGCGTCAGCGGCGTATCGTTCGTCACCCGACCGGGGCCGTTCACCGACCTGCTCGCCGACGCCATTTCCAAAGTGACCGGCGTGTTCCCGCAATTCTCCACCACCGGCGGCACCTCCGACGCGCGCTTCATCAAGGACATCTGTCCCGTTGCAGAGATTGGCGTGCCTGGCGGCACCATGCACAAGGTGGATGAATGTGTGCCGGTGGCGGAGATCGAAAAGCTCGTCGATGTCTATGAAGCGATCCTCGAATCCTATTTCGCGAACCCGCCGGGATGAGCGACGCGCCGATTGGCATCTTCGATTCCGGCATCGGCGGGTTGACGGTGATGCGCGCGCTGGTGGCCCGGCTGCCCAATGAAGAGTTCGTCTATCTGGGCGACACCGCGCGGCTGCCCTACGGCACCAAGAGCGGCGATACCGTCACGCGCTATGCCGTGCAAGCCGCCGGCGCATTGATGAAGCGAAACGTCAAGATGCTGGTGGTGGCGTGCAACACCGCTTCCGCCGTGGCGCTTCCTGCCCTGCAGGAAATGTTCGCACCCGTGCCCGTCGTCGGCGTGATCGCGCCGGGCGCGGAAGCCGCAGTGGCCGCGGCGCCGGAAGGCCCCATCGCCATCATCGCAACCGAAGGCACGGTGAAAGGTGGCGCTTATGTACGCGCCATTGAGGATCATGGCCGCTCCATTCCGGTAATCCAGCAAGCTTGCTCGCTATTCGTCTCCATCGCGGAGGAAGGATTGCTTGACGGCGAGATCGCCGAAGCTATCGCGCACCGCTATCTGGACCCGCTGCTGGCAAGCATGCCCAAACCGAAAGCGCTGGTGCTGGGCTGCACACATTTCCCGGCGTTGAAGAACACCATTGCGAAAGTCGCAGGACCGGACATCAAGCTGGTCGATAGTGCGGAGACAACGGCAAAGGCTGTCGAGAAAATCCTACGTGAAAGGAACATCGCTCGCGCGGTTAGCACGAAGCTCTCACACGTTTTCCTCGCCACCGATGCGCCGGACCGTTTCGCGCGCGTGGGCGAGATTTTCCTCGGCCAACCTATCGATCCGGGCAAAGTCGAATTGGTCGATCTTCAGTAATCCACGCCGACGAGATAGAGCCCTTCCGGCGGCGCGACGACGCCGCAAGCGGAGCGGTCTTTCGCCTCCAGTGCTTTCGCCATATCGCGCGGCTGCCACTTGCCTTCGCCGACCATCTTCAAAGAGCCCACCATCGAACGCACCTGATTGTGCAGGAAGCTGCGCGCGGAAGCCTCGATGTGGATTTCATCGCCCGCGCGACGCACATCCAACCGGTCCATTGTCTTCACCGGCGACTTCGCTTGGCATTCCGACGAGCGGAAAGTGGTGAAGTCGTGCTGGCCGATCAGATGCCGCGCGCCTTCATGCATCGCCTCGGCATCGAGATCGCGCACGACATGCCAGACGCGATTTTTATCCAGCACCGGTGGGCTGCGGCGGCAGAGGATACGGTAGAAATAATGCCGTCCTGTCGCGGAAAACCGCGCATGGAAATCCGGCGCCGCGACCTGCGCGCCGATCACCGACACGGCGGCGGGGCGCAGAAAGTGGTTCAGTCCGTCGCGGATTTTGTCGGGCGGAAATTCCTTCGACAGATCGAAATGCGCGCATTGCGCCATCGCATGCACACCCGTATCGGTGCGTCCTGCGCCGGTCACGGTCGTCACTTCGCCGGAGAGATCGAAGATCGCCTTCTCCAGCGCAGACTGCACCGACGGTCCATTCTCCTGCCGCTGCCAGCCGACGAATCCGGTGCCGTCATATTCGATGATGAGCTTGAAGCGGGTCACGACAACAGCGTGCCCTTGGGCACCGCATAACCGCGCAACAAATCTTCCGCCGCCATCGCGGATTTGCCGGGACGTTGCAGCGAACGGAGGCGCAGCGCGCCGTCGCCGCACGCGACGGTCAGTTTGTCGTCCAGAACTTCGCCAGGCGCGCCTTTGCCATCGGCTGGATCGGCGTAAAGGATTTTCACCCGCTCGCCTTTGACTTCGCACCACGCGCCGGGAACCGGCGACAATCCACGGATCAGGCAATCGATCTCATGCGCGGACTTCGTCCAGTCGATGCGCGCCTCTTCTTTCAGGATTTTCTTGGCATAGGTCACGCCGTCTTCCGGCTGCGGCGTCTCGCTCGCTTGACCTAGCGCCAGCGCAGATAGCGCACGTGCCATGAGGTCCGCGCCCAGCCGCGCCAGTTCATCATGCAATTCGCCATAGGTCTTGCGCGCAATAGGCGTGCGCTCGGCCATCAGCACGGGGCCGGTGTCGAGGCCCTCTTCCATGCGCATGACCATAACGCCGGTTTCCATGTCGCCCGCCATGATCGCGCGCTGGATTGGCGCAGCGCCGCGCCAGCGCGGCAGCAGCGAGCCGTGCAGATTGAAACTGCCGAGACGCGGCGCATCCAGAATCGGCTTGGGCAGCAGCAAGCCGTAAGCGACGACAATGGCAGCGTCGAGTTCGAGCGCCGCGAAGTCCGCCTGCGCTTCTGCATCTTTCAGCGTCAGTGGTGTGCGAACGGGAATGCCGAAATTCGCGGCGGCCTTCGCGGCCGGCGACGGCTCGGTTTCCAGCCCGCGGCCCTTCGGCCGCGCGGGCTGTGAATAGACAGCCGCGATCTCGTGGCCTTGCCCGACAAGTTCGGTGAGCGTCGGCACGGCGAAGTCCGGCGTACCCATGAATGCGAGCCGCAAAGACATTAAGTCTGCTCGCTTTCTGCTAAGGCCATAGCGACAGCGTATGGCCGGAGGCGGCGAAGCATGAGGCGCATGGCCTCAGCCCGCGTCTTTCAGACGCTTGGCCTTCTGCAATTTCTTGAGCGCCATGGAGCGCTTCAGCTTGGAGAGGTGATCGAGGAACAGCACACCTTCCAGATGATCCATTTCATGCTGCAGGCAGGTGGCGAGCAACCCCTCGGCTTCGATTTCGTGGCGCTTGCCGTCGCGGTCGAGATATTCGGCGCGGATTTTCGCGGGCCGCTCCACCTCATCCCAGATTTCCGGAACCGACAGGCAGCCTTCCTCGAACGTCGCCACCTCTTCGGACGTCCAGAGAATCTTCGGATTGATATAGGCCTTGGGATTCTTCTTGCCGTCTTTCTGATCGATATCCATCACCAGAACGCGCTTGGGCACGCCGACCTGGATGGCGGCAAGGCCGATTCCATCGGCGCCATACATCGTCTCGATCATGTCGTCGACGAGCGCGCGGATCTCCGCATCGACCTTGGCGACAGGCTCGGAAACAACTTTCAGGCGCGGATCGGGCGCGGTAAGGATGGAGCGGATCGTCATGCGCCGGAGATAGGGTTTCCGCCCTTTCTGGTCAAGGGAAACGGCGGTTTCCCTCAGGCTTTGGTTATCAGCAGATCGCGGTTTGGCTGCGGAAACCGCACCACCGTATCGACTTCCTCGAGGGTTTCGATCGGCTTGGCGGTTCCCTCAACACCCATCTCACTAAACCGCCGGGCTTGCGGCATGACGCTGGTTTCGAGGCTGCCAACCATCTCGTTGTACTTCTTCGCCGCACGGTTGATGTGGCTGCCCAGATCGCTGACGTGATCACCGAGTTTGGCAAGCCGCGCATAAAGCTCCTTGCCCAGCCGCGCCACGTCCAACGCGTTTTCCGCCAGCTTCTCCTGTCGCCAGCCATAGGAGATCGCCTTGGCCAGCGCGATGAAGGTGGTGGGCGTGCAGATCAGCACGCGCGCCTTGATGCCGTCTTCGAACAGATCGGGATCGCGTTCGAAGGCGGCGGAGACGAAATTGTCGCCCGGCACGAACATCACCACGCAATCGGTGCTGCCGGAGATTTTCTCCCAATAGGATTTGCTGGAGAGATTGGTGAGCCGCTCGCGCAGCTGCGCGGCATGGCGCTTAAGCAGCAATTCGCGCTCCTCCTCCGCCACCGCGTCGATGGCGTCGAGATAAGCGGAGATCGGCGCCTTGGCGTCGATCACGATGGTGCGTCCGCCGGAAACATGGATCAGTGCATCGGGGCGCAGCGAAACATCCTCGCCGCGAAAATGCTTTTCCGTCTCGAAATCGCTGTGCTCCACCATGCCGGACATTTCCATCACCCGGCGCAGCGTCTCCTCGCCCCAGCGCCCGCGCGTCTTGGGCGAAGCGCGCAGAGCGTTCACCAGATTGGCGGTGACGGTTTTCACTTCACCATGCTGCGCGTGAATGGTGTTCAGCGCCTGCTTGATGCCGCCATAGCTTTCGTCGCGCGCCTTTTCGATTTCCTTGAGCGCCAAATCATAGGATTTGAGCGTATCGCCCAGCGGCTTCACCAGCGCCTCAATCTCCTTGGTGCGCGCGGCGTGTTCGGATTTCGTGAGTTCCTTCTGACTTTCGAAATGTTGCGTCGCCTGCTTGAGGAAATGATCGACATTTTCTTTCAGCGTGTCGTTTGCCAGAAGCTTGAACTGCGCCTGCACTTCCTCGCGCATCTTCAGAAGCTGCTCCGTCTTCTCCGCGTTCGATTTTTCTTGCTCCCGGAGCGTGGCGCGCAGCTCCGCATGTTCGATGTTCAGCGCCGCCAACTCGCGCCTTGTGGCCTCCATCTCGCTCACATCGCGCAGTGCGTTTTCCAGATTGGCTTTCACTTCGGCAAGGTTCTCGCGCGATTGCGCCAGATCCGCCGAAAGATCACGCGGCTGGCTGCGCGACGCGATCCACCATCCCAACGCACCGCCAGCGGCGAGCATGGTGACGGCAACGCCAAGAATTTCGATCATATCCATGGAGCAATTCCTCTGCCCCGCACCCTAGGCCGATTCGGGAAGCTCATGCACCTTTTGTTCTTGCCTACTTCGACAGCGTCTCAACTTGAGTTTCTATCGCGATATCTGCGTATCTCTTCGAAGATTGCTTGCTCGGTACTCGTCTTCAGGCGGAAGGCAGGCAACCATTTCTCAACTGCCCCAATTGTATTTGGATGGGCCCCGTGAGTCAGAAGCATTTTCAGAAATCCGATATGTCCGCCTAAAATTGCAAGCGACAGAGCGGTTTGGCCGGTATTGGTTGCCCTATTCGTGTCTGCACCACTTGAGATTAACAACTCGCCTATAGCGGTGTTGCCCTCCGAGGCAGCAAGCATGAGCATGGTCCAACCAAACTTGTTTTCGAAGTTCGGACTTAGTCCTTCACCGAGCACATGGCGAACGGCAATCAAATCGCCGCGCTTTATCAAGCGATGAAGATCGTCGAAGGTCTCTTTCGTCATAAAACCTCTTAACGCCCGCCCGTCGTGAGATGACTAGAGCGACCTTCTCGCCTTGAAAGCGTGGGAGAGCGTGCCTTCGTCGAGATAATCGAGTTCGCCGCCGACGGGGACGCCATGCGCCAGCCGCGTGACCTTCACGGTGGAGGCGGCGAGCGCGTCCATCAGATAATGCGCCGTGGTCTGGCCTTCCACCGTGGCGTTCATCGCGAGGATGACTTCCTCCACACCATCGCGCACGCGCGCGATCAGCGGCGCCATGTTGAGTTTTTCCGGCGTGATGCCGTCCAGCGCCGAGAGCGCGCCGCCCAGCACATGATAACGTCCGCGGAACACGCTGGCGCGTTCCAGCGCCCACAGATCGGCCACATCCTCCACCACGCAGAGAATATGCTCATCGCGGCGCGGGTCGCTGCACAGTGAGCACGGCGATGTCGTATCGAGATTGCCGCAGATTTCGCACGTCTTGATCGCCGCCGCCGCATCGCGCATCGCGCTGCCCAGCGGCTCCAGCAATTGCTCGCGTTTCTTGAGCAGCGCCAGCGCCGCGCGGCGCGCACTGCGCGGCCCCAGGCCCGGAAGCTTGGAGAGCAACTGAATCAAACGCTCGATTTCGGGACCGGCCTGAACTTGCGCCACTTATGCGTCCTCGGAGGATTCCGGAACTTCGGCCGCAATCTCGTCCTGCATCATGTCGCGCACCGCGATCACTTCCGCGCCGGGGAAGCGATCCAACACCGCGCGCACCATCGGCTCCTGCAGCACGCTTTCCAGCTTGGCGGCATGCGCGTTCTTTTTGGCTTCGGCGATGGTGGGCGCGCCGCCCTCCTTCGCCACCGTCACCATCCAGCGGATGCCGGTCCATTCCTTCAGCTTCTGCGCCAAATCGCCGGACAAGGTGCGCGGCGCGCGCGTGGAAGGACGAAACTCGATGCGCCCCTGCTCCATGCTGACGAGGTGCATGTCGTTTTCGATATGCACCTTTAGCACCGGTGCACCCTTGGCGAGTGCGAGCGCGGCGATGTCTTCCAGCGTGCGCAGCACCGGCGCGTTCTGCACCGCGGCCGTCGGCTCCGGCGCGCGTTGGGCCATCGGCGCTTGCGATGAACCCATCGCGCGTGCGCCGCCGCCCGATGACGGCGCCGTTTGTCCGCGCGGCACGGGCGCAGACGCGCCATCCATCACATCGCGCACCAGCTTGTCGGTTGGCGGCAGATCGGCGGCGTAAGCCAGACGGATCAGCGCCATCTCGGCGGCTTTAAGCGGATGCGTGGAGTCGCGTACCTCGAACAAGCCCTTGAGCAGCATCTGCCACGCGCGCGTCAGCGACGGCACCGAAAGCTTCGCGGCCATATCGGCGGCGCGCTTGGCTTCCGATGAACCACCGTCGAAGAAACCTTCGGCGTCCGGCGCGACTTTCAGGCGCGTGAGGAAATGCGTCGTCTCCAGCAGATCCTGCATCACTACTAAGGGATCGGCGCCGACATCGTAAAGCTGGCCGAGATCGGTGAGAGCCTCGGCGATCTTGCCGCCCATAACTTTCTCGAACAGGTCGAGCACGCGCCCGCGATCGGCCAGCCCCAGCATGCCGCGCACGCTTTCGGCGGTAATCGTCTCGCCTTCCTGATGTGCGATGGCCTGATCCAGCAGCGAAAGCGAGTCGCGCACCGAACCTTCCGCCGCGCGCGCCACCAGAGCCAGCGCACCGTCCTCGATCTTCACGCCTTCGTTTCCGGCGATGACTTTCAAATGCGAAACCAGTTCCGGCGTTTCGATGCGGCGCAGATCGAAGCGCTGGCAACGCGACAGCACCGTCACCGGCACCTTGCGGATTTCGGTAGTGGCGAAAATGAACTTCACATGCGGCGGCGGCTCTTCCAGCGTCTTCAGCAACCCGTTGAACGCCTGCTTGGACAGCATGTGCACTTCGTCGATGATATAGACCTTGTAACGCGCACTCGCCGGGGCATAGCGCACGCCGTCGATGATTTCGCGAATGTCGTCGATGCCGGTGCGCGAGGCCGCGTCCATTTCCAACACGTCGATGTGGCGGCTCTCGGCGATGGCGATACAGGGATCGCACACGCCGCAGGGATGAATGGTTGGCTCGGTGCGCTTGCCGTCCGGGCCGATGCAGTTGAGCGCGCGGGCGATGATGCGCGCGGTGGTGGTCTTTCCCACGCCGCGCACGCCCGTCAGCATAAAGGCATGAGCGATGCGGCCGGTGGCGAAGGCATTGGAGAGTGTGCGGACGAGCGCTTCCTGCCCGATCAGTCCGGTGAAATCCTGCGGCCGGTATTTGCGCGCCAAAACGCGATAGGCCTCACCCTTTTGGGGCGTGTCGATAGCAAAACCGAGATTTTCGTCCTGATCCATGTGGCGACTATAGCAAGGCCGGCGCGGGGTGCGCGGCAATTTCGGCGTTTGTTGTGGAAAGGTGGAAGCCGGCCACGACCCGAGGCGGATTCGGTACGGCTGCTTCCTTCCGGACCTGACCGGGTTCGCGAGTGCACTCGTCCGCGACCGACTTCCGCGGCGGGATATAGGGCCTGCGACGGCAAATTGCGAGTCGTCAGGTGTGGGCGAAAATCCAGGCGCTCATCAGGTCTATTGCGCGCGCGCGGTGGCTTTCGGAATCCTCGAAATAATGCGCGCCCGGGAGGAATTTGAGGGCCTTGTCCTCGGAGCCGATGCTGCCGAAGATTTTCTTCGCATCCGACGGGAATACACCCATATCGGCGTTGCTCTGCACCACCAACGCGGGAACCGCGAGCTTCGCCAACTGCGGCGGCCCTTGGCATTGCGAGGTCTCCAGACTCCACATCGACAGCCACGCGCGCAGCGTGCTGGTGCGGCCGATGCCGAACGGCGACTTGTTCGCTTGCGCCGGATGGCCCGCATAACAGCCGGGACACGGGCGCTCCGTCGGCTCGATGGCCGGGTCCATGAAACGCAAATCGGCCCAGGTGCGGAACAGCGGGAAGATGCGGTCGGGAATCCCTGCCGCGTTGAGCCGCGCAAGCTCCGTCTTCGCGAAAGCGGTAATGCGATGATTGCGCGCGACCTGCGCGGCGCGATAACGCGCGATAAACTCCGCCGAATATGGCGGGCCGTTGTCTGGATTGAACGGATCGAGCGATGCATCTGTCTTCACCGGATCGGTTTCATCGACGACGGACGCATCCATCCAGTTGGTGAGAACTTCCGGCCGGCCGGGATGAGCATTCAGCGAAATGTAGAGATCGCCGGGCGGAAGATTCGCCAACGCATCGACCATTGCGCCCTTGCCCGATGGTGCCAGTGTCGGCGCGGTGGCTTCCGCCTGATAGGCCGCCATCAGCGAGCCACCGCCGGAATTTCCCAGCAGGACGATCTGCTCGACGCCTTGCGCGCGCAGCCACGAGACGCCCGCGCCGATGTCGATCAGCGCATGTTCGAGATGAAAGAGGTCTTCGGCGCCGCGATAGCGCGTGTTCCAGCCCAGGAAGCCAAAGCCGCGTTCGGCGAAATAGGACGCGGAATAATGTTCGGCGAAATCTACATTGTAGTGCGTGGCGATGAGCGCGACTTTCGGGCGCTTGCCCTCTGGCGTCCAGTAAAGGCCCTGACAGGGAAATCCGCCGGCGCCCGCGCGCGCCGATGTGGCCGATGCCAACCCAACGAACTCGCGCGCCACAGCCATGCTCAACTCATTTCGGCGAGAAGATGTCCTCGATCTTGCATTTGAAAAGCCTGGCGATGGAGAAGGCAAGCGGCAGGCTGGGATCGTAGCGCCCGGTCTCCAGCGCATTCACCGTCTGCCGCGAGACGTTGAGCGCGTCGGCGAGCTCGCCCTGCGTCATGCCGCGCGCCGCCCGCAGTTCCGGCAGGTTGTTCTTCATCAGCGCCGCACCAGCTCGTGCAGGCCGCCGATGATCGCCCAGGTGACGCCGAGGACCGGCCACGCCCAGTCGAATGTTGTCTTGGGATAAAGCGCATCGATCGTGACGATGATGCCCACGCCGATGCCGAAGGTCAGCGACAGCACTTCCAGAAAGCGCTTCTGCCGGTACTCGTCGATGTGGCGGTAGAAGCGCCACACCACAAGCGTCATCAGCCAGACCGGGATGGCCGGTGCGAGAGTCGCCGCAATCGCGAACTCGTGACTTCCGGCATGCGCGATCAGCCACGGCCGCGCTTTGGCGGCGGCGATGTAGAGCACCGCAACGATAAACATTTCGATGACATAGATGCGATCGGCGTTTTTTACTGGATAGGTGCTGGCTGGCATGGCGGCCTCCTGTAAAGCGACCTTTACATAGGACGGTTCCGGCGACCTGTCAAGCACGCTTTACACAGAATCTTTCGGCGGCGTTCCGCGCTTCCTATGCTTGCCCTGCGCCAGCGCCACGATGATGCCGCGCAGGGTGCGGACTTCCTGATCGGTGAACTCCGCGCGCGACAGCATCTGGCGGATGTTGCGGATCATCGTCTCGGCCTTGTCCGGCGGATAGAGGAAGCCGTTGGCCAGCAACTCGCCTTCCAGATGTTCGAACAGCTGGAACATTTCTTCGCGCGTCGCCTTCTGCGCGTTCGGCCCATGCTCCAGTCTGTAGCCGGGTGTCGCGTCACCGGACTTGAACCATTCATAGGCGACGAGAAGAACCGCCTGCCCCAGATTGATGGAGGAAAATTCCTCCGACGTTGGAATAGTGATGACGGCGCTCGCCAGCGAAACTTCGTCGTTCTCCAACCCTGTGCGCTCATTGCCGAAGAGGATGCCGCAGCTCTCGCCGCGCGCGATGGCCTCGCGCAAAAGCGTCACCCCCGCCCCGGGCGTATAGATCTCTTTGGCGAACCCGCGCCCGCGCGCCGTCGTCGCCAGCACGAATTGCAGATCGCCGATGCCTTCTTTCAGCGTGGGAAACACCCGCGCATCGTCCAGCACATAGGACGCGCCCACCGCCATCACTTGCGCCTTCTCATTCGGCCAGCCATCGCGCGGCTTGATGAGGCGCAGATCGCTCAGCCCGAAATTCGCCATCGCCCGCGCCGCCGCGCCGATGTTCTCGCCCAGTTGGGGATGTGACAGGATGATGGCGGGAGAGAACGGATCACTGCTCATTTAAAAACTGTTTTATCGGTTCGTCCCACCGAACGATGAGATCGCTCAAGTCGTAGACTTCTTGAAGCCATTCATGCGCGAGAGCTTCCTGTCTGCTCAGCTTTCGACCAAGAGACGTGTCTCCCCATCTATCTTCATCCGGATTCTCAAGAGTCGTGTTGAAATTATCGTCAGTCGACCAGATTCTAAACGAAAAAGCTGCCCGGTTCTCGCGTGCGGCCTCTTCGGACCAGTCACCAAACCCAGCCAAAATGTGAACGCCGTCAGATCTGTGTGCGGTGCTGTACACTGCGAAGTAGATCGAGAATGCATTCCCGTGGCGTGTCACAAATCTTGTCAGGCGCGTGGTTTCTGTACCGCAGCATTGGCAGGTACTGGCAGTTGATTTGTAGAACTCGATTTCGTCCATTTCGGCATCGCGATCGCTGACTGAGGCCTAAAACTAAGGGGCTTTGACGCCTTGCCCCACCCTCGCTATACCCCGCGCCAGCACTTATTCCGAGGGCTTTCATGGACAAGATCAAGGTTGCAAATCCGGTTGTCGAACTCGACGGCGACGAGATGACCCGCATCATCTGGGATCTCATCAAGAAGAAGCTGATCCTGCCCTATCTCGACATCAAGCTGGAATATTACGACCTCGGCGTCGAACATCGCGACGCCACCAACGATCAGGTCACCGTCGATGCCGCACACGCCATCCAGAAGCATGGCGTGGGCGTCAAATGCGCCACCATCACGCCGGACGAAGCCCGCGTGAAGGAGTTCAACCTCAAGGAGATGTGGAAGTCGCCCAACGGCACCATCCGCAACATCCTGGGCGGCGTTATTTTCCGCGAGCCGATTATCTGCAAGAACGTGCCGCGTCTCGTCCCCGGCTGGACCAAGCCCATCGTCATCGGCCGTCACGCCTTCGGCGATCAGTACAAGGCGACCGATTTCGTCTATCCGGGCAAGGGCACGCTTTCGATAAAATTCGTCGGCGAAGACGGCAAGACGATCGAGAAGGAAGTGTTCAAGGCGCCGGGCGGCGGCGTCGCGATGGCGATGTACAATCTCGACGCATCGATCCGCGATTTCGCGCATGCCTCGATGAACTTCGCGCTGGACCGCAAATATCCGCTCTATCTCTCCACCAAGAACACGATCCTGAAAGCCTATGACGGCCGCTTCAAGGACATCTTCCAGGAAGTGTTTGACGCCGAATTCGCGGACAAGTTCAAGGCCGCGGGCATCACTTACGAGCACCGCTTGATCGACGACATGGTGGCCTCGGCGCTGAAGTGGGAAGGCGGCTATGTGTGGGCGTGCAAGAACTATGATGGCGACGTGCAGTCCGACACCGTGGCGCAGGGCTTCGGCTCGCTGGGCCTGATGACGAGCGTGCTGACAACGCCGGACGGCAAGATCGTGGAAGCCGAAGCCGCGCACGGCACCGTCACCCGCCACTATCGCGAGCATCAGAAGGGCAAGCCCACCTCCACCAACTCCATCGCCTCGATCTTCGCATGGACGCGCGGCCTCGCCCATCGCGCCAAGCTCGACAACAACTCGCAACTCGACAAGTTCGCGCACACGCTGGAGAAAGTCTGCGTCGATACCGTCGAAGCCGGCTTCATGACGAAGGATTTGGCCTTGCTCGTCGGCCCCGACCAGAAATGGCTCACCACCGAAGGCTTCCTCGACAAGGTCGACGAGAATTTGAAGAAGGCGATGGCGGCGTAAGCAACGCGCTCTTCAAAATTCAAAAGGCCGGGCTGCAATGCCCGGCCTTTTTATTTCTCCCTCTCCCCCTTTGAGGGGGAGAGGGTGGGGTGAGGGGGCCTATCCACGCGCGCGATGTTCGACATTTCGCGCTCAACCACTCTCGCTTCTTCCCAACCAATCTTTGCGCTGAGGCACCCCCTCACCCTGCCCTCTCCCCCTGAAGGGGGAGAGGGTTTTAGTATAGTGAAGCATGATGAGAGATGCGCCATGACACGAACGGCCCAATGCTGCTGCGGCGCGTCTTCGCTCACCGTCGAAGGCGAGCCCGTCTTGAACGGCATCTGCCATTGTACGAGTTGCAAGAAGCGCACCGGCAGCGCCTTCGGCTGGTCCGTGTATTTTCCCGATGACAAGGTTATCGCGAAGACGGGCGAGATGCGCGTCTACGCGAAAGATGGCGCGATGGGATACAACCGCTTCTTCTGCGCGGTCTGCGGCACCACGCTTTACTGGAAAAGTTTCGGCTTTCTTCCAGACGCGACAGGAGTCGCGGGCGGCTGCTTCGTGGACGATCCGCTGCCCGAACCCAATTTCTCTGCGCAGGACAAGGACCACTGCGCATGGCTCTCCCTGCCGGAGAACTGGCTAAAGACGTGAAACACCCTCTCCCCCTTTGAGGGGGCGAGAGTGATTCAAAGTTTCACCATACCCATCAGGGCCAGTGCGTTACCGTCCGGATCGAAGAACTCGCGCAGCTTGAGTTCGTGCGTGGCAGTGCGCTGCACGGTGCTGGCGGGGCCCGTGAACGCGATGCCTTTGGCTTCGAGCGCAGGGCCGAGCATGTCGATGTCCGGCGCGTCGAAATAGATCAGTGAGCCGCCGATGGGTTCGCCGGCCTTGTGCTCTTTTCCCACCATCAGCCGCAGGCCCTCAAGCTGGAAGAACATCATGCCGCTGACCTCAAAGAGCAGCGGCAAGCCCAGCGTGTCGCGATAGAAGGCGCGGCTGCGGTCCAAGTCGCGACAGGTGAGTGCTACCTGGACCAGCTTGCGGCCCGCGAGATTCGCTTCTTTCATGGCGTCCTCCCGACCGGTCTTCCCCCGGCGCTGTGATTATCATAAAGTTAGGCATTCACACTGTTAGGATACCTAACTATAGCCGGAAGAACAAGTCAAGTGGCACGCCCTTCAATGCATACCGAACAGGTCGCCGACATGCTGCACGGCGCGGCGATCCGCTTGTTGCGTTATGTCCGTAAGGAGGACGCGGCTTCCGGCGTGACCGGGGCGCAGCTTTCGGTGTTGTCGGTGCTGGCCTTCGGCGGGCCGCAGACGGCCTCCGCGCTGGCCGCCGCCGAGCAGGTAAAGCCGCCCACCATGTCGCAACTGATCAGCGAGCTGGAGCGGCTGCAGCTTGTAATGCGCAAACCGCTGGACCGCCGCTCCTCCGAAATCTCTCTCACCCGCAAAGGCCGTCGGCTCATGGAAGCGGGGCGCAAACGCCGGCTGGCGCGCCTCACCAAGGCCATCGCCGATTTGCCGCCCGAGCAGATCGACAAGCTTGCGCAGGCGGCGGGGCTGATGGTCGCCATCACCGATCCATCGATCTGAGCTGCTTCACATCACGGTGAATGACCCCGCGTGATGGCTTTGGGGAAAACGGATCGGCGCTAACATCGGCCATCCGGCGGGGGCATCATGACAACGGAAAAGACATTCGGCTGGCGTGTGTTTGGGCTCGGCATCATCGCGCTCGCCCTGCTCTGCCTGGTTTGGGGCGACTTCAACGCGGGCCAACCGGTGCCTAAGGATTTTCCCGCCCGCACGGCGCTGGCTTACACCGCCGCGATCTTCATGCTCGTTGCGGGTCTTGGCATCGAATGGCGCAAGACCACGGCCTGGGCCGCCGCGGCGCTCGCCATCTATTATGCGATCTTCGTCGTTCTGCTGATGAATGGCCGCGTCATCCTGCGCAATCTCGGAATCTATGGCGCCTATAGCGGCACCGCCGAGCAAGTCGCGGTCGCGACCGGCGCCTTTATCATCTGGGCGAGCTTCGCTGAGATCGATGGCGCGAGAGCCGCGCGTTTCATTCGCATCGGCCAGATCGTGTTCGGCATCTGCGCGGTGCTCTTCGGCGGCGCGCATTTCGTCTATATGAATCTTACCGCGCCGCTGGTGCCCAAATGGCTGCCGCCGAGCCAGGAATTCTGGGGCTACGCCACCGGCGTTTTCCATATCGCCGGCGGCCTTGCCATCATCGCGAATGTCCGTGCCCGCCTCGCCGCGATCCTGCTCACCGTGATGTACGCGCTGTTCCTGCCGCTGGCGCTTGTGTCCGAGCTTCTCGCCACGCCCACGTTTTTTGCGTGGTGCGAGAATGCGCTCGATATCATCCTGATCGGCGTCGCCTGGGTGGTCGCGGATTCGTTGGCCAAAAAGACCTGAATTCCCCGCGCCGCAATTTTCTCCAAGCGAAGCCAGCCGGGCCATGCAGAGATTGCAATGCCCCTGTGGCATTTATGTTCTTGTTTCGTTCATGGCAAGTGCTATCTTCCCCTTTCCGGGGCCTCCCGGGATCGGAAAGCGCACACAACATGGGGCGCGCGAAAAAATCGCAAAACAATCGTCGGGCGATTCTTTCGCAGTTTCAGCGGCTTAAGGGAAAATGGGAGAAAAAGATGATTGGGTACATCACCATCGGGGCCAAAGACACCGAAGCCTCTGGCAAATTCTATGACGCGGTGTTCGGCGCCATCGGCAGCGACCGCAAATTCTCGGACGGCGGCTGGATCGGCTATGGGCCCAAGGGCAAGGACGAGCACAACGTCTTCGTTTGCCCGCCTTTCGACAAACAACCTGCGACATTCGGCAACGGCATGATGATCGCCTTCAAGACGGATGCGAAAGCGAACGTCGATGCGGCCCACAAGGCCGGATTGAGCCACGGCGGCAGCGATGAAGGCGCGCCGGGATTCCGTCCGCCGGAGAAGGAAAGCTGGTACGGCGCCTATCTGCGCGATCCCACCGGCAACAAGATCGCGGTGTACTGGACGCCCTGAGGACCGGCGGTCAGGTTTCGGCTTCCGCGCGCGCCTTTTTTGCGGCGGCGATTTCCGCGTCGGAAATCCCGCCGCCTTTGGCGACACCGTCGACCTGATCGGCGGCAAGTCTCTGCACCCGCTTTTTCAGATCGGGATGGTGGCGGAGAAGCGTCTCGAAATCGTCCACGGAAAGGGCGAGGAGGCGCGTGTGAGCCACCGAAATGATGGTGGCCACGCGCATCGTATCGTGTAGCAGCGCCAGTTCCCCGAAGAAATCTCCCGCCTCGAAGCGGATTTTCTTTCGCGGCAACCGCGCCTCCACCGCGCCGGAGACGACGAAATACATCGCCGCCGCGCGCTCGCCCTCGGCGGAGATGATCGAGCCGGGGCCGACCGATTGCGAGCGCAGCAGATCCAGAATTTCGCCGATGGCCTGAGCGTCGAAATCCCTGAACAGCGGAACGCGCGCCAGCATGCCAAAGGTGACGACGAAATCGCGTTTGTGGATTGTGTTGACAAATCCCGTGGCCACGATGCCGACAGGCAGCGCGAACAGGCCCAGTCCCACGATCATCGTCACGCCGGCAATCATGCGGCCAACCGCCGTGGTGGGAACGGCGTCGCCATAGCCGACGGTCGTCAATGTCGTGATCGCCCACCACATCGATTCGGGGATCGTGCCGAAAATCCTGGGCTGCACCGCGCCTTCGGCGGCATGCATGGCAGCGGCGGCGAACATCATGGCGCACAGGAGCAGGAGCACCGTACCGAACAAGGCATGACGTTCCTCGACGATTACCTTGCCCAATGTCGTCAGCGCGGGCGAATAGCGCGCGATCTTGAGAAGCCGCAAAACCCGGACCAACCGCAGCACGCGCAGATCGAAGAACGGTATGAAGAACTGCACGATCGCCGGCGCGATGGCGAAGAAGTCGATCACCATCATCGGCCGCGTCGCGGCATAGAAACGACCTGCCACATCGCCCTTCTGCGCGACCACAGGCTCTTCAACGGCAACCCACAAACGCAACAGATATTCGACGGCAAAGACAGCAACCGAAACAACTTCGAATATCGCAAGATCGCGCTCGTGCGCCTGGCTCACGGACGGCATGCTTTGAAGCGAGAAAGCGACCACATTGGCGACGATAAGGACGATCAGTCCCGCTTCGACAACGCCGCCAAGCCATCCGCTCGCGCGGCCGCCTTCGAGCACAATGTACACGCGCCGGCGCAATGTCTCCGGCGCGTGCTTTCGCGATGTCATGCGGGCGCGAGTTCGCCGAGGCGTTTGGCGATGACGTCGAGTGCCGTCTGCGCCTTCGCCCCATCCGGACCGCCCGCTTGGGCCATGTCAGGCCTGCCACCGCCACCCTTGCCGCCTAGGGCTTCCGCGCCGAGTTTCACAAGATCGACAGCGCTGATCCGCTTGGTGAGATCATCGGTGACACCGACCACCAGCGAAGCGCGCCCTTCGGCGACTGCCGCAAAGGCAACAACGCCGGAACCGATCTTCGCTTTGGCGTCGTCGGCAAGCCCCTTGAGGTCCTTCGCGTTCACGCCTTCGACAACGCGCAGCACAGTTTTCATACCGGGGATTTCCTTCGCCGCATCGCCGGAGTCGGTGCGCGTAGGACCAACAAGTGCAAGCGCCTTCTTCGCGTCCGTCAGCTCGCGCTCCAGTCTGCGGCGTTCCTCAGAGAGAGCCAACGCCCGCGCGGGCAACTCGGCCGGGCTGGTTTTTAAAGCTGCAGCAGCTTCGCGCGCCAGTTCGGCCTGATCCGAGAGCCAGCGCCGCGCGCCCTCGGACGTCAGCGCTTCAATGCGGCGCACGCCCGCCGCCACGGCGCTTTCGCTCAGAATGGTGAAGATGCCGATATCGCCCAGCCGGCGCACATGCGTGCCGCCGCAAAGCTCGACGGAGTAGGTTTTGTCGGCGTCGAGATCGCCGCCCATGGTAAGGACCCGCACTTCATCGCCATATTTCTCGCCGAAGAGTGCTTCCGCGCCCGCCTTGATCGCCTGATCCGTCGGCATCAGGCGCGTAGAGACGTCGGTGTTCTGGCGCACCACCGCGTTGACCTGATTCTCGATGCGATCGAGTTCGTCCTGCGTCACGGCCTTGGGATGCGCGAAATCGAACCGCAGGCGATCCGGCGCAACGAGTGAGCCTTTCTGGCTGACATGCGGGCCCAGCACGCGCTTCAGCGCCGCATGGAGAAGATGTGTCGCCGAATGATTGGCGCGCGTGGCACGGCGGCGCTCGCCATCGACGCGCAACTCCACTGCGTCGCCCATATGGAATTCGCCGCCGGTGACGCGCACGACATGGACATGTAGCCCGTTGTGTTTCTGCGTATCGGTGACCGCACCTTGCGCGCCTTTGCCTGAGAAGATCGCGCCCTGATCGCCGACCTGACCGCCCGACTCCGCGTAGAACGGCGTCTGGTTGGTGAGCAGCAGCACCGTGTCGCCGGTGTTCGCCGATTTCACTCGCGCGCCGTCCTTCAGCATGGCAACGATGTTGCCTTCCGCCTTCTCGGTGTCGTAGCCGAGGAATTCCGTGGCGCCCAATTCGTCGCGCAGCTCGAACCAGATCCTGTCGTCGGCGGCTTCGCCGGAACCGGCCCAGGCTTTGCGCGCCTCAGCCTTCTGCTTCTCCATCGCGGCGGCGAAGCCTTCGGTATCGACGCCGATGCCACGGGTACGCAATGCATCCTCGGTAAGATCGAGCGGGAAGCCATAGGTGTCGTAAAGCTTGAACGCGGTTTCGCCCGCGAGCTTGTCGCCGCTCTTGAAGTTTCCCGTTGCCTCATCCAACAGCTTGAGGCCGCGCACCAGCGTCTCGCGGAAGCGGATTTCCTCCAGCTTCAGGGTCTCGGTAATCAGCGGCTGCGCGCGGATCAGTTCGGGATAGGCCGTGCCCATCTCCGCCACCAACGCCGGAACGAGGCGGTACATCAACGGATCCTTCGCCCCTATCAGATGAGCGTGGCGCATGGCGCGGCGCATGATCCGTCGCAGCACATAGCCGCGGCCTTCGTTCGACGGCAGCACGCCATCGGCAATAAGGAAGGATGTCGAGCGCAGATGATCGGCGATGACGCGGTGGCTCGCGGCATGTCCGCCCGTCGCAGATGCACCGCTGGCCTCTGCAGAGGCCGCGATCAGATGCCGGAAAAGATCGATATCATAGTTGTCGTGCACGCCTTGCATCACGGCGGCGATGCGCTCCAACCCCATGCCGGTGTCGATGGACGGCTTGGGCAGGTTCTCGCGCACGCCGCCGGCGAGCTGCTCGAACTGCATAAAAACGAGATTCCAGATTTCGACGAAACGGTCGCCGTCTTCGTCGGGCGAGCCGGGCGGTCCGCCTTCGATATGATCGCCGTGATCGTAAAAAATCTCCGAGCAGGGACCACATGGGCCTGTCTCGCCCATCGACCAGAAATTCGCGTTGGTACCGATGCGGATGATCTTCTCGTCCGGAAAGCCGGTGACCTTTTTCCAAATGCCGAAGGCTTCGTCGTCACTGGCATAAACGGTGACGCAGAGCCGGTCCTTCGCAATTCCGTAATCGCGCGTGATCAGATCCCAGGCGAATTCGATCGCATCGTCCTTGAAATAGTCGCCAAAGGAGAAATTCCCCAGCATCTCGAAGAAGGTGTGATGGCGTGCGGTATAGCCGACATTGTCGAGGTCGTTGTGCTTGCCGCCTGCGCGCACGCATTTCTGCGCCGAGGTCGCGCGCGGATTGGCCCGCTTTTCCTGGCCGGTGAAAGCGTTCTTGAATTGCACCATCCCCGCATTGGTGAAGAGCAGCGTGGGGTCGTTGCGCGGCACAAGCGGGCTCGAGGGCACCACCTCATGACCCTGCGCGCGGAAGAATTCGAGAAAACTCGAACGAATATCGGAAAGACTGTTCATGCCCTCGTTTTAGAGCAAGGTTCCACCGGATTGAAGCTTTGTGTTGCGATGCGGGATATCCCGTAAAATCACCCTTCCGGGACTGTCGGGGCGGGCTGTGATGGCTCTGGAGCGGGTGGCGTGGCTGCAGGCGCCGCCGCCACCGCTTCGAGCAGCTTTTTGGTGTGGGTGTCCTGCGGAGTGCGAAAAAGCGCGGTAATCGGGCCCCGCTCCACGACGCGGCTATCCTTGAACACGAAACCGTCCTCGCAGAACGCGCGCGCGAGCCCGAAATCGGATGTGATGAACAGCATGGCCGGCCCCTCGTTGGAGCGGAAATTGCGCAGCAGATCGCGCACCACCGATTGGGCGAAGGCATCCAGCCCGCGCAGCGGCTCATCGACCACAGCCAACAGCGGCTGGCTGACGATGGCGCGCGCGATCTGCAGCCGGCGG
This sequence comes from Rhizomicrobium sp., assembly GCA_036488415.1. GTDB lineage: Bacteria > Pseudomonadota > Alphaproteobacteria > Micropepsales > Micropepsaceae > Rhizomicrobium. The sequence goes on along the minus strand of DASXHQ010000028.1, from coordinate 47,147 downwards.
CGATCGAACGGTGGCAGCGACGCGACGGTGCGGTTGCCGGGAAGCGCTGCCAGCCCAACGCGTTTCAGCGCCGCATCGCGGTTGTGCGCGACAAGATCGCGCGGCATGGCCAAATGCGCCCGAAGCGGTTCGGAAACCGTGTCGAAGATTGTCATGCGCGGGTCGAGCGCATCGTCATCGCCGGTGATGAAGCACACGCGGCGACGCAGGCGCGTCAACATCGCCGGATTGAGCACCCCGATATCGACCTGGTCGAAAACGATACGTCCGGTGGCAACAGGATCGAGTCCCAGCAACGCGCGGGCGAGCGAGCGGCGACCCGAACCAATCTCACCGATTAGTGCCAGCGAAGCCCCGCGGCGCAATTCAAAATTGAGATTGTCGCGCGCGCGTCGCTTTCCGCGATGGGCAAGCTGCACGCCCTGCACCTGTAAAAGCGGCTCGCCACGCGCCACGCCGCGCTCGGGCATCCGCCGTTCTTCCGCCGACGATGCGCGAAACAGTGTCTGTGTGTAACTGTGCGATTGGGTAGTCTCCAGACGTGATACGGCGCCCTCTTCCACGATGCGGCCGAAACGCAACACGATGAGATTGCCGCCCAGAAGTTTGGCAGCGTCCGCGCGTGCCGCCGAATAGAGAAGCGCGAAGCCGAGACGCTTCTGTTCGGCCTTCAGAACCGATGCCAGAGCGCGGGCATGCGCCGGCGACAGTTCGCCCAATGGATCGTCGGCCAGTAGAAGCTCCGGCATTTGTGCCATCGCGGCGGCAAGCAGACCGGTGCCGAGCGCCTCGGGCGCGACCAGCGCGGGCGGGTGATCCAACATGTCCAGCGTGGGCGCGCCGGGCAGGCGTTCAAGTGCGAGCGCAAGTTCGGCGTGGGCACTGGCCCTGGGCTGGCGGAGCTTGCGCGCGATGATGAGCGAAAGCTGGGACAGCACGCTCGCATGCGGATTGAGCACATTGGCGTGCGGGCCCGGCAGATAGGCCGTGCGCAAATTCAGCGCCATGTTCCGGCCGATGGGTTGGGCGGGATTATCACGAAGTTGGATCGTGCCGCGGGCCTCCGCACCACGCGGGATCGGCAATGCGAGGAGGCGGATGACCTCACTGTTGCCCGCGCCCGTTTCCCCCAAAAGCGTCAGCGTTCCGCCGGGCTCCAGGGTCAAAGAGAAGTTCTCGATCTCGGGCTTGTTCGCATGCGCGAGCGTAAAATCGCGGATGCGCAGAAGAGGCGTGACCTCGCTCATGGCGGCTCGCCCTCGTCGAGCACGGCGGCGAGCCGTGCGAAGAGGATGAACAATGTCAATGCGAGCGCCGGAAACAGCGCGGACCACCATACATCGAAATAGTTCGCGCGCGCCGCCGCGATCACAAGGCCGAGATCGCGATGCGGCGGGCCTGCGCCGAATCCCAGAAAGCTCAATGTCGCCAGCGCGATGGCCGTGGAGGCCAGCGCGCGCCCGGACACATTTAAGAAATTGCCACGCAATTCGTAGACAAGATCGCGGCGCAGAAGCGTCAAATCGGGAATTCCTGTGGCTCGCGCATATTCGGCATGGCGGGAACGGGCCAAACGCATTGCACGGTCAAAGCTGCGATTGAAAATGGCGGGCGATGCAGCAAGGCCCGCAGCAACCGGCGCGAAGTCGTGGCTCGTCAGCCCGACAATGACCACCGCAAGAAGCAACACCGGTACCGCGCCCAACACACCGCTGAGCGCCCGCAAAATCGTGCCAAGGCGTAGCGGCGCGCGCACCGCGGCGAACCCCGCGACGGCGCCCGCGACAATCGCAATAGCCGCAGCAAGAACCGCGCTGGAAAACGTGACGGCCAGCGCGTGCACCGTCTCGCTCAGAACGTCCCGGCCCAACACATCGGTGCCGAAGGCGTATTGCGCGTTCGGCGCCAGCGAAGGCGGGCCTACGTTCACAGCACCCGCCGGCGCTCGTGCGATTACATCGCTCAGCGCCACAACTACGGCGGTCAGGCCGACTCCGGCCAGACCGATCGCGCTGATGACGGTGCGAAGACGGGAATCGCCGGCACCATCGGAAATGTCCGCGGCTGCGCTCGTCATGGACCATCTTCCGGAACGATCAGCTGGGATGCCAGCACGCTCACGAAATCGAAGAAGAGCGTGATTGCGGCGAAGACGAACAGAGCGGCGGCGGCGACATTCCAGTCACCAAATACAGCCGACTTCAGAAAGAGCACGGCAACGCCGTCGCGATGGAAAACCCATTCGGCGACCGCCGCGGCCGAAATTAGTGCCAGAACGATTTCGCCCAGATCGCGTAGCAGCGCCGCCAGAACGTCTGGCAACGCGTAGCGCACATCGATATCGAGTGTGCCGAGCCCCATCATGCGCAGGCCGTTTCGGTAGGGCGCCGACCATGCGAATGCGACGGCGCGGCGCAAGGACAGCTGCACACTGGCCGCGCCGGCGGCGCCAACCGTCAGCGCAGGTAGGGCAAAGGCGCGCAGCGCCGTATTCCAGTCGCCCGATCTCATAAGAGACGCAAATGACAGCGCGCTTGCTTGGGATGGCTCGCTCCAGTGCAACACGCGCACCGCGATCCAGATCAGCGCCAGCGCGGCCACAAAAACAGGCGTCGAGGCGGCAATCTGGATGAGCGGGGCGGCGGCACGCAGGGTGCGACTGGCGCTCAGGAAAATTCCCAATGGTATTCCTGCCAAAAGCGCGATCACGGCGCCGACGACGAGAAGCTGGAGTGTGAGCGGCAGGACCGCGACAACGCCGGCCATCGCCGGTGCGCCTGTAACGGCGCTTCGGCCGAAATCCCCCCTAATGGCGGCGAGAATTTTTTCAGAAAACGCAGAGGCAAACGGCCAGAAGCCGTGCACGGCCTGTGAGAGCGTGGCCAGCAACGACGCCAGCACAACCGCTCCCGCAAGGCTTCCTATCAGTTGGGCCGCGCGCAGCAGCCAGTCGCGCCACATGGTCCCCTCGCGGCGTTGGCGATTCTGTTTATAGCAGGGCCGCCCCGCCGTTACAGAAGCCCAAGCGACTTAAAGCTCAACACACCGCCCCGCGCCACGACGATATGGTCGTGGATGACGATGCGCAGCGCCTTGGCCGCGCCGGCTATCTCGCGCGTCATGTCGATATCGGCCTTGGACGGGGTGGGATCACCGCTCGGGTGATTGTGGACGAGGATGATGGCGGAGGCGGAGAGTTCGAGCGCACGTTTGATGATCTCACGTGGATAGACGGGCGTATGGTCCACTGTGCCACGCCCCTGCACTTCGTCGGCGATAAGCGCGTTCTTGCGATCGAGAAACAGGACACGGAATTCTTCATGGCCATTTCGCGCCATCGCAGCCGTAACATAGTCCAGCAACGCCGCCCATGAGGAGAGCGCCGACCTGCCAAGCAGCTTTGCTTTGGAAAGCCGCAGGGCCGCCGCCTCGATCACCTTCAGTTGGGCCACGACAGCATGGCCAACCCCTTTTACTTCGAGAAGCCGGTCGCGCGGCGTGGCAATGACATCGGCAAATGATCCAAACCGCGCGAGCAACGCCTTGGCGAGCGGCTTCACATCGCCGCGTGGAACCGCCGCGAACAAGACCATTTCGAGCATTTCATAGTCGGGAAGCGCGTCAGCGCCGCCGCTCAGGAAACGGTCGCGCAGCCGCCCGCGGTGGCCGAGATAATGCGGTTCGGATGTCTCTGCGGTGATGAGAGCCTGCGAGACGTCAGAGATATGGGGGCTTGTCGTAGCCTTTTGGCGACTTTGTGAAGATTTCAACGCCATTCTCGGTAACCCCCACCGAATGTTCGAATTGTGCAGAGAGCGAACGGTCCCGTGTCACGGCCGTCCATCCGTCGTTGAGTATCTTTACGCCATAGCCGCCGATATTGATCATCGGCTCGATGGTGAAAAACATGCCCGGCTTCAGCGCAATCCCATAACCGGGGCGGCCATAGTGAACGATATTCGGCAGGGAGTGGAAAACCTTGCCGAGCCCATGTCCGCAGAAATCGCGCACGACGGAGCAGCGTTCCTCGCCTTCCGCATAGCTCTGGATCGCATGGCCGATGTCGCCGGTAGTGGCGCCGGGCTTCACCACGGCGATGCCGCGCATCATGGATTCATAGGTAATGTCCACCAAGCGCTTGGCTTTAAGCTTCACATCGCCCACGAGATACATGCGCGAGGTGTCGCCGTGCCAACCGCCGTCCACGATTACGGTGACGTCGATATTTATGATGTCGCCATCGCGCAGCGGCTTGTCGTTCGGAATGCCGTGACAGACGACATGGTTGATCGAGGTGCAGAGCGTGTGGCGATAGCCGCGATAGCCGAGGCAGGCCGGCACGGCGCCCCGCGCGATCACATGATCATAAGCAATCTTGTCGAGACAAGCGGTGGTAACGCCTGGTTTTACCGCCTCGACCATCAAATCCAGCACTTCGGCGGCGATACGTCCGGCCTTGCGCATACCATCGAACGCCTCGGGGCCATGCAGCGTGACGCCAACGCCCGCGCGGCGCGCGGCTTCGAAAATCTCCTGGTCGGGCATCTCGGACATATGGGCTCTGCGTCGTCTTTTGGAAGGGCCGCTTGCGGCAGCCATCTCTGATTACTAGCGTTTGGAACTCAAGGAGTTCTTACACCCGCAGCGCTGAAGGCGCCAGAAGGCCGGATTTTGCCGGGAACCGATGCAGGACAACAATATCACGGCAGCCGTTCTGGTTATCGGCGACGAAATCTTGTCGGGCCGGACGCAGGACACGAACACCAGCCACATCGCCCGTTTCTTGGGCGCGATAGGGATTGATCTGTGTGAAGTCCGCGTCGTTCCGGACATCGAAAAGGAAATCGTCGTGGCGCTGAATGCGCTACGGGCCCGCTATACTTATATTTTCACAACCGGCGGTATTGGGCCGACGCATGACGATATCACGGCAGATGCAGTGGCTAAGGCGTTCGGTGTCGGCATCAACTATCACCCCGAAGCCATGGCGCTGATGGCCGCGCGCTACAAAAACCCGGAAGACTTCAACGAAATGCGCAAGCGCATGGCGCGCATTCCCGATACGGCGACACTGATCAAGAACAGCGTTTCCACCGCGCCGGGTTTTCAGATCGAAAATGTCTTCGTCATGGCTGGCGTGCCCATGGTGATGAAAGCGATGCTGGAGGAGATAGCACCCAGACTCCAACGCGGCGCTCTCGTTCATGTCATCACGGTCGAAGCCCATTTGCCGGAGGGGAAGATCGCAGCGGCGCTGGCGCGGATCCAATCCGGTCACAAAACGGTCTCGGTCGGGAGTTATCCGTTCTATCGGGAAATTGGGCCGGGCACCCAGCTGGTGGTGCGGGGCCGGAACGCGCCGGAGGTCGAGGCGGCGGCAGGCGAAATCGAAGCCGCTGTGCGTTCCGAAGGCGTGGAACCCCTGAGGCTTTGACACAGTTCATCACGATTTGCGTAAGAGTCTGAGGAAGCTGCAAAAAAGGGATGACAGACCCGCTTCCAACATATACCTTGCCCGAAATTAAGGGCTCTCGACGTGGGAATCGGGAGCTTTGGCCTTGGGGGGCGCCGCACACCGAGATGGGACAACAGGCCGGGGTTCGCTCCGGTTCAGACCTGAAGGACCGCTTTAGACGGTTCATCTGAGGAGCATTTGCGCATGAGTATCGGACGGATCATAGGAGCAATCGCGGGCGGCGTTCTTTTCGCCGTGGCTGGCGTGGCGGTCGCCGCCAACCTCACTTCCAGTCATCAAACGGATTTCTATGCGGCGGGCACCCACCAGTTCTACGTCTGGTGCGCCGGATCGCATGACTACATGGCCACTGCGAACGGCTCCAATGCCGAAGACGCGCAGATGAAGCTCTATGACGCCGCCAAGTCCAAAGGGAAAAACAATTGCTGGCCGGTCTGGCAGGGCCGCGTACCGACGTAATCCTTCAGCAGAGCGCATGATCGAACGGCGGCTTTCGTGGCCGCCGTTTTTGTTTTCAGAGACGATCGTTCGCCGCTTCGGCATTGAGCGCGGCGAGACCGGCTCTGTCGTTCTTCAGCGCTTTGCGCCCATCCGACAAAGCGCGCTGCGCTTTGTCTTTCTGGCCCAGCACCGAATAGGCGCGCACAAGCCGTTGCCAGCCACCAGCGTCATTCGGTGCAGATTTGAGGCGTGCGGCCAAGCCCTCCACCATAGCGTTGACATCGGGCGCGGTACCGGACTGCGCGCGTAGCATGGCGACCCGGTTGACGAGCAAATCATGGAGCGGGCTGCTGGCGGGCACATCCGGCAGCAAACTGCCCCATAAAGCGAGCGCATGTGCATTGTCGCCGCGCTGTGCCGCGGCTTGGCCGAGATAGAAACGCGCTGCGTGATCCCCCGGATTAGCCTTCAGCACGTCGGCAAAAGCGGCCTCCGCTTCCGGTGGCACCGCGCCGTTCGACCCCAGGGTCAGTGCTTCTGCATAAGCAGAGAGCAGATCGGCGCGCTGCGCCGCCGGCGCGACGGCGAGTGCGCGCTTGAACGCGGCAGCGGCGTCGGACGGGTCGTTCAGCGTCAGGTAACCGCGTCCGAGCAAGGTCCAGCCGCGCGCATCGTCCGGGGTTTGCAGGACGCGCCGCGCCAGGACCGCGACAAGACCGCGGATATCGTCGTTCGACGGACCGGTCAGGCTGCGCAAGGCGAGCGCCGGCGAACCGAGCAACACGTAGGAGCCAATGCTCAAACCCAGCACCAACGCCACGATAGCGCCGATCAGCAAGCCCCGCCCTTGCCGGGAAGAACGCCGCAGCAGTGGCCACACCGCGAAGCCCACCGCGATAAGAGCGAGTGTCAGAAAGAGTGCCAAAAGAAGAAGCGCCATTGCGGCGGGACCTAACACGCCGGTCAGGATTAGGCGACTGCTTTTACCGTCTCTAGTATGCGCTCCGGCGGGAGGAAGATCATGACCGTCGTTCCCACGTTCGGCTCGCTTTCCAGCACCAGCCGTCCCCCGTGTGCTTCGATCAACTGGCGAGACAAGGGAAGGCCTAAACCCGTGCCTTCATATTTGCGGGCCAAGCTGCTGTCGATCTGAGAGAATCGTTCGAAGGCTTTGGGAATGTCCCGCGCGGCGATCCCGATACCATTGTCCTCCACAGCGATAGCGAGTTCGGCTCCGGCACGGAATGCACGCACGATCACCTTGCCACCGGCTGGAGTGAATTTGATCGCATTCGAGACGAGATTCATCAGCACTTGCTGCAGGCGGCGTTTGTCGCCACGAAGACGGGGAGAAAGCGGCACGATGGAATGTTCGAGAACGATTTCCGCAGCCCCCGCCTGGTCCTGCATTATCCGCACCGTCGCGCCAATAAGCACGGCAAGCTCAACCTCCTGTTCTTCGAGACTGATCCGGCCTTCGTCAAGCCGCGAAATATCCAGAATATCGTTGATCAGCGCCAACAGATGCGCGCCGCTGCCGCGGATATCGCGAGCGTACTCCAGATAGCGCGCATTGCCGAGCGGCCCGAACGTTTCCAACGTCAGAATTTCGGAAAGACCTATGACGGCATTCAGCGGCGTGCGCAATTCATGGCTCATCGCTGCGAGGAATTCCGATTTCGCCTTGTTGGCGGCGTCTGCGGCGTCGAGTGCCGTGCTGAGATTGAGCGACGTTTCCTCGAGTTCGCGCTTGGTTTGCTCCAATGCACCGACATGTGCGCGCAAACGTTCCGCTTCGCTCGACGCGCGCGTCGCCAAGTGATGATCAACTAACGCGCCGATCAACCCCAGCGCCATGATGAGAGCGGCAATAGCTGCAACTGCGATCGCCAGAACACCGGGCTCTATGACGACGCCAGATACCGGCACAACCGGATCGGGAACGTAAACGACCGCCGACATCGCCGTGAAATGCATGCCGACGATAGCAACAAGGAAGAGCCCCGCGCCGATCGCGTAGCCCTTGATGTCATCGCGCATCAGAGCAACATGCAACGCGAGCGAGGTCGCGGCCACCCCGATGACGAGCGACGCCGCGACGTAGTTGGAATTCCAGTGCGCATCGGCCGGAATCCGCACCGCAGCCATGCCGACATAGTGCATTGCGCTGATTGCGGCGCCAGCGACGGCGCCTCCGACGGCGGGGCCCACATTCGTCAAGGCGAGACGGAAACCCAAAGCGCACAACGAGGCGGCGATCAACACCGACAGCGCGGTGCGCGAAGGGTCATAGGCGACCGGAAGGCCGGAGCGATAAGCAAGCATGGCAACGAAATGTAGCCCCCAGATGCCGCAACCGGCCACCACGCCTGCGGTGACAAGCCAAAGGGTCTGGGGACGGCCTTCCGCCGCGCGCCCGCGCGCGATCATGCTCATCGCCGTGGTACAGGCGAAAAGACAGAGAATCGCAGCAAGCGCGACCAATCTCAGATCGTGCTGTTGCGTAATGCACCCGAGCACATGCAACATAGTCAGCAAGTTTGGGCCAGAATTGGTGAACCAAGAGTTGTGAGGTCGCAGATAAATTTGCGCGCTCGCCGGGATATAAGCTTAATGATTCCTTTCTGCGGCAATCCACTCAACCGCGCGAGCGAAAAGCGCACCGACGCCGAATGGATCGCGGCGAAAATGCGCGATCCCACCTCGTTCATCCTGCCGATGTGGAAGCTGCAGCCCTTTCTGATCGGCCCGGAAAAAGGCCCCTTTGAAACCGGCTTCCTGAAACCCGGATTGTGCGAAAGCCTGGCTGCGCCCGGCGCACCCTGCATCCTGCTGGGTCTGGAAGGCGAACGGGCGCTTTTCGCGCTGGATATCTCCGCCGCGCGCGACCCCGCGAATCAAGGCCCGCTGGCGGGCCTCGGCCAGTTCAGGGAAATGCGCATGACCGCAATGAGCGCGGGATTGCCGGAAAAGGACATCGCAATTCTGGGTCAGGCTAAGGCGATGATCGATTGGCACGAACGCCATGGATTCTGCGCGCGCTGTGGCCACGCCACGACGTTCGCCGATGCCGGCTATAAGCGCACCTGCCCCAATTGCGGCGCTGAACATTTCCCGCGCACCGATCCCGTCGTGATCATGCTGGCGACGCATGGCGATGCCTGCCTCGTAGGACGCGGCCGGCAATTCCCGCCGGGCTTTTTCTCGGCGCTGGCGGGTTTCGTCGAGCCGGGCGAAACCATCGAGGAAGCAGTCGCACGGGAGATCCAAGAAGAAGCGGGCGTGCGTGTAAAGAACGTCACTTACTTCACCGCACAGCCCTGGCCATTCCCATCGTCTCTGATGATCGGCTGCTATGCCGAGGCTGAAGAGCGCGACATCACCATCGACCAGAACGAACTCGCCGATGCCTTCTGGCTGGAGAAGGACCGCGCGCGGCGACTGCTCGCGGGCGATGCCACCGAGAGCATCCGCATGCCACCACCGATCGCCATTGCGCACCACCTGATCCGCAATTGGGCGGAGCGATGAGTGACGAAAATCCGCTCGGGTTCCACAAGCGATGGACGCGGCTGAAAGCGCCGCTCCGGCCCGACGCGCAAATTGTTTCGGCCTACCGGCGCGCGATCGAAGGACATGACGAGCGCGTGCTGCTGCTAGGTGTGACTGCTGAGCTTGCCGATCTGGGTGACACCGTCGTCGCCGTGGACCAGAGCCGCAAGATGATCGCCAACGCCTGGCCGGGCGATACCGAAACGCGCAAAGCCGTTCATGGCAACTGGCTGACGATGCCATTGGAGACACGGGAATTCACGGCGGTCATCGGCGATGGCGTGATGACTGGAATTGAGTTCCCTCAATATAAGACTTTGTTTTCGCAGATCAGCCGACTCCTCCTTCCCGGGGCGCGGCTTGCGATTCGCCTTTATGAAACGCCAGAGCCGGGTGAGACCGTGGCGCAGGTTCGCGAGCAAACGATGGCGGGGAAGATCGCGGGCTTTCATGCATTCAAATGGCGGCTTGCGATGGCGATTGTCGCGGAAGCGCGACACGCGGCAGTTCCCGTCGCGCGGATCCACCAGATGTTTCGGCGCGAATTTCCGGATCGCGCCGAATTAAGAGCAGCAACAGGCTGGGAGCTGGACGAGATCGCGGAGATCGATGCCTATGACGGTAAGCCGATGATCTATCGGTTTCCTACGCGCCGCGAACTTCTTGCGCACCTGCCAGCGGCATTCGCTGAACCGCACTTTCAGCCTTCCGGCACTTACGAGCTCGCCGAGCGTTGCCCACTGCTTGTCGCGGATTTTCGGCCATGAGCACGCAGGCCGAATTGCTTGCGCGTGGTGTGAAGATGTTCGAGACCACGCAATGGCAAAGCCGGGATAAGATTGTCGCGCTGCAATACCGCAAGCTCGCAGTGCTGGCGCGGCATTGCGAGATCTATTCGCCGCATTTCCGCGCGCGCCTTCAGGCCGCAGGACTGAGCGCGGAAGACTTGTCGTCGCCGGGCAGTCTCGCGAGATTGCCAGTCCTGTCCCGCCGGGACTTGCAGCGCGCGACGGATTTGTTCTGCACAGCCATCCCGCAAGCCCATCTGCCGACTTATGACACCAAGACGTCGGGTTCTACAGGAGAACCGGTGCTGGTTCGGCGCACAGCATTGAATCAGCTGGACTGGCTCGTGACAACAATGCGCGAGCACCTTTGGCATGAACGGAATTCTCTCGGGTCAATCTGTGTGATCCGCGCGAATGTTTTCGAAGAGAAACGGCTGACGAACTGGGGGGCGCCAGCCGCGCTGTTGCGCCAGACGGGTCCGATGCTCGCACTTCCCATTACGACCAGCATTGATCGGCAAATTGCATTGCTGCGCGAATTCCGCCCAGAGACACTGCTTGTCTATCCAAGCAATCTGATGGCGCTAGCACAGCATTGCGAGGTGAGCACCATCCGGATTCCAAGCCTGAAGGAAATTCTCACCATCGGTGAGACGTTATCGCCGGACACGCGTGCACATGTAGAAGCCATTTTCGGCGCCAATATTTCCGATATGTACTCGTCGCAAGAGGCCGGCAACATAGCGCTGCAATGCCCCGCGTCCGGCCTCTACCATGTGATGGCGGAAAATCTGATCCTGGAGATTCTGGACGAAAGCGGCGTCCCCGCTCGCGAGGGCGAGAGCGGGCGTGTCGTTCTGACCGATCTGAATAATTTCGCGACACCGCTCATTCGCTATGACATCGGCGATTATGCAGAGGCGGGACCACCCTGCTCCTGCGGACGCGGTCTGCCGACGCTCAAGCGCATCCTGGGCCGCGAACGCAATCTCATCCGCATGCCAGATGGAACGCGGCACTGGCCGCTGGTTGGCTTCCACAAATTCCGCGAGATCGCGCCGATCAGGCAATATCAGATGATCCAGGAGGATCGCAATCACATCGATCTGCGCCTCGTGGTTGAGCGTGCGCTGACACAGGACGAAGAAGCCAATCTCGTCGCTCACGTCCAGACTTCGTTGGGCCACCCCTTTGCACTGCGTATGACTTACTTTACCGGTAAAATTCCCGCCGGCGCGAATGGCAAATTCGAGGAATTCATCTGCCGAGCCGTTTGATCAGCCACTGTGCCAGTCCACATTGCGCGCAACCGATCCTGACGAGCCGCGCGACTTCGTCTGTCAGGGTAGTTCCTGGCGATAGGCATGCGCGGGATAGACGCCCAAGATCGATAGCTTGCTGGTGAAGAAGCGCAATTCCTCCAGCGCCAGCCGCACCAGTCGGTCATCGGGATGGCCCTCGATATCAGCGTAGAACTGCGTGGCATTAAAAGAACCGCCGAGCTGGTAACTTTCCAGCTTGGTTATGTTGATACCATTGGTGGCAAAGCCACCCATCGCCTTGTAAAGCGCCGCGGGCACGTTCTTCACGCGGAACACGAAGCTGGTAACAACTGGCGTGCCGTCGTAAGGCGCATCGTCCGGCTCTCGCGCCATGATGATGAAACGTGTGGTGTTGTGCTTCTCGTCCTCAATGTCGGCCTTCAGGACCTCCAGCCCATAGAGTTCACCAGCCAGCGATGAGGCGACCGCGGCAGCCGCCGGGTCTTTCAACTCTGCAACATGGCGTGCCGAACCTGCGGTATCGTGCCATTCCTGCGCGCGCAGCTTCATCTCCTTGATCAGCTTGCGGCATTGGCTGAGGGCGGGTCCTTGGCTGAACACCGTCTTAATGCCGGAAAGTGGCGCGCCTTTTATGCCGAGCAGTTGCAGGTGAATGCGCAGGAAATGCTCGCCCACAATGTAGAGTCCGGCTTCGGGCAACAGGTGGTGGATGTCCGCGATGCGGCCATGCAGCGCGTTTTCGATCGGAATGATCGCGACATCGGTTTCGCCGGAACGCACCGCTTCCACCGCGTCTTCGAACGAAGGTTTGGGGATCGCCGCTGCTTGGGGCAATGCTTCGCGCGCGGCTTGATTGCCGAAGGCGCCGGGCTCGCCCTGGAATGCGGCTTTCTTAGCTCGGGATATCAGCGACGTCATGGCCTGCTCAGTTTTTGGAAGCGGCGATGACAGCGCGCGCCTTTTCGAGATCTGCGGGAGTATCGACGCTGAGGGGCACGCTGTCCACGAGTGCCACGGTAATGCTCATATCCGCTTCCAGCGCGCGCAGCTGTTCGAGCTTTTCGCGTTTCTCCAGTGGCGACGGTAGAAGTTTCACGAAACGCGCCAGCGCATCGCGCGTGTAGACGTAGATACCGATATGAAAAAACAGCGGCCCATCACCGGAGGGCGCGCGCGCGCGCGTGAAATAAAGCGCGCGGCCCCGCTTGCCCGTCACATCCCATGTCACCACGGCTTTTGTCGCATTGGGATTGTCGCAGTCGGCAGGATCATCGATCTCCGCGGCCAGGGTTCCGATGTCAGCGCCGGTCGCAGCCAGCGCATCCGCGACCGCGCGGATATAATCGGGATCGAGCGCGGGAAGATCGCCCTGTAGATTGACCACAACATCGTGTTTGCGCGCGGTGTCGAATGTTTCAAGCGCCTGAAACACGCGATCCGATCCGGACGGCAGCTCGGGATCGGTCATCACCGCGATGCCGCCGGCTTTCTCGATGGCATCGGCGATCTCGCGTTCGGCCACGGCTACGATCACAGGACCCAGTTTCGCAGCCATCGCCTGACGCCACACACGGACAATCATCGGCAGGCCGCAGATATCGGCCAGCGGCTTGCCCGGCAGTCTTGTTGACGCCATGCGGGCGGGAATGACGATCACCGGATTCATCGGCGCTTTTCCTTATTCTCCCGGCACTTATGCGACGTTCCGCCGCAATGACGCACCCCATCGCCCAAGTCAAATTCGCCCGCATTCTTGGGGGTGTATCGCTGCGGGCGCCCGCTCGCGGCAGCCCTCGCCTTCCCCAAGAATCCAAAGCGGCGAAAGCCGACGTCAACGAGCGGAGCGTGACCTTATGGATTCCTGGGAGTGGAACAAGATCGCAGGTGCGGTTCTCGGAACACTGATCTTTGTGATGGTAATCCGCATCGCCAGCGAATCTCTCTTCGAGGTCGCGCCGCCCGCGAAGCCCGGCTACGTGGTCGAAGGCGTCGAAGAGACGGCCTCCGCGACTTCTGCTGCTCCTGCCGAAGAAGCCTTACCGGATTGGGGCACGGTGCTCGCGAAGGCCGATGTGAGCAAAGGTCACGACATCTCGCACAAATGCGAGCAATGCCACGATTTGTCCAAAGGCGGTCCGAACAAGATCGGTCCGAATTTGTATGGCGTCGTGGACCGTCCGCGCGCGAGCCATCCGGGCTTCGACTACTCGAGCGCGATGAAGGCGAAGGGCGGCAGCTGGACCTATGACGAATTGTTCAAATTCCTGAAATCGCCGCAGGCCTATATCGAAGGCACCAAGATGAGCTTCGCGGGCCTGCGCAGCGCCGACGATCGCATCAATCTGATCGCCTATCTGCGGACGAACGCGGATTCGCCTGTAGCGATCCCGCCCCCCAATCCGAAGGCGGCTGCGCCAGCTCCCGGCGCTGCTTCGGCACCCGCCGGTGCGGCAGCGGCTCCGGCTGGTGCTACCTCGACGCCGCCTAAGACCGCCGCACCCGCGGCCACGCCGAAGGGGGGCGAGGCAAAGCCAGCTACCAATACGACGCCGCCGAAGAAATCCTGATCCCGGCTTGAACGGACACGCGAAAGCGGCGAGCGTGCAGCCTATGATCGCGCGCTCGACTCTTCTTCTCGCCGTTCCCGTCAGTTGGGCGGGACTTTGGACCACACCACTCGCGGAGATGGCGCCGGATCTCGATGTCGTCGTGCATGGACGCGATGAATACGATGCGAAGTCGATCGACTACGCGCTGGGCTTCCGGCCTGAACCGGGACTGCTGGGGTCTCTGCCGAACCTGAAGGCCGTTTTTTCGCTCGGCGCCGGCGTGGACGGTTTCCTTATCGATCCGAATTATCCAAGAAATGTCCCGCTGGTGCGTTTCGTCGATCATCAACTTTCCCGCGAGATGGCGCAGTATTGCGCGATGCATGCGCTGATCCACCATCGCCAGCAGCGGCTGTTCGACCAGTTCCAGCGCGAGAAGAAATGGCGCCAGAGCGTTCCGCCGCGTCGCACCGAAGACACGCGCATCGGAATCCTAGGTTTGGGCGAAATCGGAACGCTGGTGGCGAAGCGTCTGCACGATCACAATTTCAAGATGGCAGGCTGGAGCCGTTCGCGAAAAGAGGTCGGCGGCGTGGAAAGCTTCGCGGGGCACGATGAACTGGCGAAGTTTCTCCGGCATAGCGATATTTTGATCTGCCTATTGCCGCTAACGGCGGACACGCGGCACATTTTGAATGCCGCGACATTCTCGCAGCTTCCGAAAGACGCCTTCGTCATCAACGTGGCGCGCGGTGGCCACCTAAAAGAGGACGATCTTATCGCGGCAATCGATTCCGGCCATCTTTCTGGTGCGACGCTGGACGTGTTTGAGACCGAGCCCTTGCCGGAATCGTCGCCGCTATGGAACCATCCCAAGATCACGGTCACACCGCATGTGGCCGCAATCTCCGATCCGCGCGTAATGGCAAAGAACGCCGTGGACGGCATCGCGCGGCACAAAACCGGAAAGCCGCTCGAGAACGTCGTCGATTTCGAGCGCGGCTACTAGCGCTTCGCCGGATAGCGCGCGGCGATCAGCGCATAGAGCGCCCGCGCTGTATTGCCCTCCGCGCCATTTCTACGTCCCGGCTTCGGACGATCCACCCAAGCGGGAATATCGAGGTGCACCCAGCTTTTCGCGTTGGTAACAAAGCGATTCAGAAATAGCGCTGCAGTGATCGCACCCGCAAAGCCATAACTAGGTGAGTTATTGATGTCTGCAACGGTGCTGTTGACGCTGGACTCATAGCCGCGCCATAGCGGCAATCGCCAAACAAAGTCCTGCACTTCGTTGGCGTGGTGCATCAGGTCTTTCGATAGTTCCTCATCGTCGGTAAAATAAGGCGGTAATTCAAAGCCCGTGGCAGCGCGCGCGGCGCCGGTAAGTGTGGCTATGTCGATCATGAGCTCGGGCGTTTCTTCGTCTGCCAGCGCGAGCGCGTCGGCGAGAACAAGGCGCCCTTCGGCATCGGTGTTGCCAATCTCCACAGTCAGCCCTTTGCGGCTAGAGAAGATGTCGCCCGGTCGATAGGCGTTGCCGGACACCGAGTTCTCAACGGCCGGAATGAGCACGCGCAGGCGCAGATTCAATTGCGCGCCCATGATCATGTGCGCGAGGCCCAGAACCGTCGCCGATCCGCCCATGTCCTTCTTCATCATCAGCATCCCGGAGGACGGCTTGATATCGAGCCCACCGGTATCGAAACACACGCCCTTGCCCACCAATGTCACCTTCGGTGCATTGGGCCTGCCCCAAATGATATCGATCAGACGCGGCTGTCTCACTGAAGCACGGCCCACCGCATGGATGAGTGGAAAGTTCTTCTTTAGGAGATCGTTGCCGGTCACGAATGAGATCTTCGCACCATGCTTTTTCGCCAGATCGCGCGCGGCATCGCCGAGTTCTTCCGGCCCCATATCGTTGGAGGGCATGTTGATGAGATCGCGCGCGAGGAAAATGCCTTCCGCGATGCGAGATGCTTCTTCGCCATCAACGCCTTTGGGCAGGATCAGCTTGGCTTCGCGCTTGCCGCTCTTGCGGTAGCGTCCGAAAACATAGGTACCCAGAATCCAGGCGAGCACGCCCATGGCGCCGCCATAGCCATCGGCGATGTCGCCAAATGCATAAATGCCCTTCGGAAGCTGTTCCGAAAATTGCGCGAGCGCATATTTGTCGGCCCCTTTGCCGAGGCCCAGCGCTACGCTGGCAAGTCCTTTCGCGTCCGGAATAAGGACAAGCTCACTATCCTTGGCAGAGAAATTCGCCGCTTTTAGCCAATCCTGCTCACGCTTTGGACGAGATGCGAGCCAGCGCTTGAGGTCTACGGCCTCCACCGCATGCAGCGGCACCGCGCCCTTTGCACTTCTGACAATGCTCTCATGCATGATGGGACCTTTGACGCTGATGACGGCGCGACTTTAGAAAGCTGTGCCAGCCATCGCAATGGAGAGAAATATGTCCGCACGCTACACCCTCGTCGTCGGGACGAAGGACTGGTCAAGCTGGAGTCTGCGACCTTATCTGGCGCTGCGCGCGACTGATGCGCCGTTCGAAGAGATCGTTATCCAGCTGCGCCGCAACGATAGCCCTTCGACCAAGGACGAAATCCGCAAGCACTCGCCGGCTGCGCGCGTACCCGTTTTGAAGATCGAAGAGAACGGCATTTCTACCACCGTTTGGGATAGCTTGGCCATTTGCGAAACACTCGCCGAACGGCATCCAGAAGCAACGCTGTGGCCAGCTGATACAAGCGTCCGCGCTATCGCACGCTCCTATGCTGCGGAAATGCATTCGGGGTTCCCCGATCTGCGCGATCAACTGCCAATGGATTTCGCCCGCCATATACCGCTGCCATCCTTGCGCGATGCGACGAAAGAACAAATCGCCCGTGTCCTCGATGCCTGGGAAGCCGCATTGAAAGACCATGGCAAAGAGGGTGGCTTTCTGTTCGGCCAATTCTCGATCGCTGATTGCATGTATGGTCCGGTCGTCTCACGTTTCACCACATATGGCGTCGAATTGCCGGATGCGTCGCGCCGCTACGCCGAGCGCATGAAGGCGCTGCCGGCAATGAAGGACTGGGGCGCAGCCGCGAAAGCGGAAGTCGAAGCCGGCAACGCCTAGGGCGTGTTCAGCCTTCGGACTTCCCGATAGAATCTCTCCGCGCCCGGATGTAGCGGTGCGGGAAGGTCCCGCGCCGCACGGCTCAGCGAGATCGCGCGCGCCGCCGGTGATCCCTGAATAAGAAGCGATCTATTGGACGGCGCGAAAAGAGCGCGCGTGATGCCGAACACCGTGTCGTTCGAGGCGCTATCGCTAACGATCCACAGCGCCCGAACGCTCACTGTGGCCACAGCAGGAAGACCGCCATAAGTGCCGGAGGGAATCGCATCCGCCGAAAGCCCCTGCGTGCTTGCAAGCAAACGGTCGCGGCCCGGCCCATCGATGGGAACAAGCGTGGCGTGGCCCGTTTCGATCAGTGTTTCGACCAGAGGCACCGGCGCGCCGCCGACGAAGAAAAACGCGTCCAGCTTACCGTCCTGCAGTTTCTGCGCGGCGAGATCGGCCGGGTCGTTGCTTGTCTTTGCCCGCAGGCGATAGGCCGCAAGAACGGCGCGTGCCGTCACTGCGGTGCCGGAATTGACCGCTCCCAGCGAAATCCGCTTCCCGCGCAGCATTGAAATGCTCGATATACGCGAGCGCGTCGAAACGACGAGGTGAACCTCTTCCGGAAACAGCGCCGCAATCGCGCGGATATGAACCTGCTTCTTCTTGAATGCGCCCTTGCCGGCGATTGCTTGCGCCACGACGTCGGATTGGGCGAGAGCGGAATCGGCGCGGCCATTCTCCACCGACAGAACATTCGCATAGGCACCCGGACTGGTCTGCGCCGATGCGATCAGCCCTTCCGGTCCGCAGGCGGCTGGATTGAAGCAGCGGGCTACACCGGGCGGGTGACTGATGAGCCCCGCGATCGTCTCACCGACGGGAAAATAGGTGCCGCTGCCGGGGCCCGTGGCGATCGAGAAGGAGATGCGTTGGGCGTAGCCGTTAACGGTTCCGAAACCAAGAAGGCCGGCCAGCGCAAGGACAGCGACAATCGCCACGCCAAACACGCCGGGAACTGCGAACCGCTGCGCCATGCTTCAATATAGGACGCACCCATTGCGACATTATTTGGACGATGAGCTTCCCAACATCATGCTTAAGTCTTTGTTGAGGGGTAGCCGAGCATCCTGAAGCCTAGATATTTCGGGCCTCAGGGGAACGAAAATGAAGCGCCTTCTTGCCTGTACATCCGTCATCGCGCTCTGCGCCGGTTTCACAATGTCCTCGGCCTCAGCCAATGACGCCAAGCCATCGGCGGTCGGCGCGTCCGCTCCCGCAAGCCTTGACGGTCAGATCCAGCGCGCAAAGGAATTGCGCGAGCAAGGCAGCTTCGCGGACGCGTCCAAGGCCCTGCGCCAGCTTATGCTCGTGGCGGCCAGCGATCCGCGCGTGGAAAGCGAATATGGGAAGGTTCTGATCCAACAGGGTTATGCAAAGGATGCCGTGAGCGTCCTCACAAAGGCTATCCAGTTGAGCGGCAACGACTGGACCCTCTATTCGGCGCTGGGTGTCGCCTACGATCAACTCGACAACCACGCCCAAGCGCGCCAATCCTATGATCGCGCGCTCGCAGTGAAGCCTGGCGAGCCCTCGGTTCTGAACAATTATGCGGTGTCGCGGATGCTAGCCGGCGATTATGACGGCGCGGTGCAGATGCTTTCCCAACTCCATTCGGACGATCCAAAGATCGCAGCCAATCTTGCCAAGGCCGAAGAACTGAAGGCCTCGCATGCGCCGAAGGCCGTCACGGCGCAAGCCCAGCCGGTGAAGCAAGCACCCGCCATTGTCGCGACTGCCTCCAAATCCGATCCCACTGTGGTGATGCAGAAGGTACCGATCGATCTGAAAGCCGGCCCCGTGCGCAGCGCCAACAGCGCGCCGCGAACTCTCGTCGTCCAGGCGCCCGCAAGACCGATTCTGGCGGCGGAAGCCTCCAAGCTGAGAGTCAGTCCGAACAGCATCGTCATGCAGAAGGTGCCCGTCGATCCCCAGGCCGGTCCGGTAAAAACCGCATCCACCAAGGCGCAGGGGAAACTGGCCGAAACCGCGAAGCCGGCAACGAAGCCTCAAGCCAAGTCGCCAGCGCCGCCCACGCTGCGCACTGCGTCGGACTGAATCCCTGAAATATTCCAAGTGCCGGTGTTGTCCGCAGGCGCGGACAGCGCCCGCCAGTCTCAATGGTGGAAGGTGTGCATCACCTTCATGATCGCTGGTCCCAGGATCACGACGAACAGGCAGGGCAGGAAGAACAGGATCATCGGCACGGTAAGCTTCGCCGGCAGTGCTGCGGCCTTGCGCTCGGCTTCCTGCATGCGCATTTCGCGATTCTCCGCTGCAGTCACACGAAGCGCCTGCCCTAAAGGCGTGCCGTATTTCTCCGCTTGGTTGAGTGCGGCGGAAACAGCCTTCACGCCGTTATGGCCGCAGCGCTTGGCGAGATTCTCAAAGGCCTGGCGGCGTTCCGGCAGATAGGACAACTCGGCAGTCGTAAGGCCCAGTTCTTCGGCAAGTTCGACCGATGTCTGGCCGATCTCGGACGCCACGCGCGTGAACGCCGCTTCGATCGACATGCCCGACTCCACGCAGATCAGAAGCAAATCCAACGCATCCGGAAACGCCTTCATGATTGACTGCTGACGTTTCTGAATTTTGTTGGAGACGAACGCGTCCGGTAGATAGTAGCCAAGCAACGCGGCGCCCAATGCCATGCAGAGCTTCATCATCGTGGTGTAGTGGAAATGCGTGACGACGAAGAGATAGAACAGCACGACGCCGAACACGATGAACGGCATTACCAGACGGAAGAACAGGAAAGTCACCATCGGCGCTTGACCGCGATAGCCGGCCATCGTCAGTTTTTCCCGCGTATCGGGCGACTCCATCAGGTTGGAAAGCTTCAGGCGGTCTACTGTCTGCTTCATGAACGAGACAGGCTCAGACCGCAGCGAGCGCTTGTTCAACGCCGCGTGATGCTTGGCGCGTAGTTCCTCGCGCCGCTCCGAGACCGCCTTCATGCGGCTGCCGAGCGCATTGCGCTCAAGGAGTGGCAGGGCAACGGTGACGATGGTGGCAAAGGCGAGAACCGCGGTAATAGCGGTCACGGCGAAATTCTTCTCGAAGAGAATGTTGAGAAAACCGATATCCAGGCCGCTCATCTCATCCGCCCTTAATGCTTGAAGCTGATCATCTTGCGCATGACCAGAATTCCGATGGTCATCCACACCACGCAGCCAATGAGCATGAGGTTGCCCATGCGTTCGGTGAAAAGCAGATCGATGTATTGCGGCGAGGTCGTCCACACGATGCCCATCACCGCGGGCGGAAGCGAGCCAATGATTCCCGCCGACGCCTTCGCTTCGGAGGACATCGCGCGGATTTTGCCTTGTAGGCGCTTGCGGTCGCGCAGCACGAAGGCGAGGTTCGACAGCGCTTCGGAAAGATTGCCGCCGGATTTTTGCTGAATGGTCATGACAATGCCGAAAAAACTCACCTCGGCGGTCGGCATGTTATCAAACATCTTCTTCAGGCCCTGATCGAGCGTAACGCCGACTTTCAGGCCTTCCGTAAGCTTCATGAATTCGCTTCCGACCGGATCGGGGATTTCTCGCGCTACGATTTTCAACGCCTCATTGGTGGGAAGACCGGATTTCACGCTGCGCACGATCACATCGATCGCATTGGCGAACTCCGCGGTGAAAGCCTTTTCGCGGCGGGTCTTCAGGAAACCCAGTATCCAGCGCGGCAAGCCAAACCCAACCGGAAGGGCAACGAGGAGGGTTGCGAGCAGGGATTGATGCGTGAGCAGGCAAACCGCCACGGCAACAAGTGCGGCCGTGCCCGAAAGCGTCCAATAGGCGCGCGGCTCGATGCTCAGTCCGGCCCATTCAAGGCGGCGGCGCAGCGTCACGCGCTTCTTCTGCTGCTCGTCTTTCTGTTTTTCGAGGTCCTTCAGCAGCGCCGTGACGTTCTTACGGCGCTGCGTGTTGTCTGCGGCGCTGCGGCCGGCCGTCACGGCGACCGAGCCGCCCGATACCGAGGCGAGGCGTTTCTTCGACGCGCCGGAATTTCCCGCGAAAGCGAGACCTGCGCCGCCGAGCGCCAGAACGGCGAACATCACGGTGAGGGCGAGGATCACGGGGCGACCCTCACTGCTGCAGCGCGTCCAGCGCTTCGGCGAGTTCGCGATCCAGATTGTAATAGCGAGCGCGTTCCCAGAAGGATGGGCGCACAATGCCGGTTCCGACGTGCTTACCCTTGATGCGGCCAGTCTCGTCTTCGCCCTCAATCTCATATGTCATGAGATCCTGGGTGATGACGACGTCGCCTTCGGTGCCCACCACTTCGGTGATCTTGGTGATGCGGCGCGAACCGTCGCGGATGCGCTCGGCCTGGATGATGACATCGATCGAGGCGACCACCATCTCGCGGATCGTCTTGGTGGGAAGTGAGAAACCGCCCATCGTGATCATCGATTCCAAACGCGACATGGCTTCGCGCGGGCTGTTGGCGTGCAGCGTGCCCATTGAGCCGTCATGGCCTGTGTTCATCGCCTGCAGAAGGTCAAACGCTTCGGGTCCGCGCACTTCGCCCACGATGATGCGTTCGGGACGCATACGTAGACAGTTGCGGACAAGATCGCGCATGGTGATCTGACCCTGCCCTTCCAGGTTGGGCGGACGGGTTTCCAGACGGACCACATGCGGCTGTTGCAACTGAAGTTCGGCGGCGTCTTCGCAGGTAATGATGCGCTCGTCGACGTCGATATAAGCGGTCATGCAATTGAGCAGTGTGGTCTTGCCAGAGCCCGTGCCGCCGGAAATCAATACGTTACAGCGTGAACGGCCGATGACGCCCAATACGCGCGCGCCAGCCGGTGATATCGAGCCAAAGCGCGTAAGGTCTTCCAGCGTCAGCTTGTCCCTTCGGAACTTACGAATGGTGAGCGTGGGACCATCCAGCGCCAGCGGGGGCGCGATGACGTTGACGCGGGAACCATCCAGAAGGCGAGCGTCGCATATCGGCGAGGATTCATCGACGCGACGGCCCACCTGGCTGACGATGCGCTGGCAGATATTCATTAACTGCGCGTTGTCGCGGAAGCGAATCGGCGTCAGCTGCACCTTGCCGGCGACTTCGATGAAGACACGGCTGGCGCCATTGACCATGATATCCGCGATGTCGTCGCGCGCCAGCAGCGGCTCGAGCGGGCCGTAGCCCAAAACGTCGTTGCAGATGTCCTGGAGCAGATGTTCCTGCTCCGCGATGGACATCACCACCGCCTTGATCGAGATGATCTCGTTTACGATGTCGCGGATTTCTTCGCGCGCTGAATCCGGATCGAGCTGGGCGAGTTGCGCCAGATCGATGGTGTCGATTAGGGCGCCGAAAATTGTGGTCTTGATCTGGTAATAGTCTTCGGAGCGCTGATCGGGAACGGCGCGCGCGGCAGGCTTGCTGGGTGCGGGCGCCGGCTGTGTCGCTGCCGTGCGCGGCGGAAGTGGCGGTGCGACATTATCGGACTTGGGCGGCGGTGGTGGCGGCGTGGCTGGACGCATGGCCGCCGGCTCCACGCGTGGCGGCGCGGCGACGGCAGTTCCAGTATCCGAGCGTTTGCCGAACATCACTTAGGCCGTTTTCTTTCCCGTGAGGAAGGACAGGAATGGGAGAACCGTCTTGTCCTCGGCTTGAACGGCGCGGCCGGTGACCATCTCAGCAAGCTGACGAATGCCGTCCGCCGTCGCAGAACGTGGCTGCACTTCCATGATCATCTGGCCATTGTTCGCGGCTGAACCGTAGAGCTGAGGCTCGAATGGCAGAATCACTGATGGCGCGATGCCCACGGTTTCGGAAAAATCCTTGACCGGAATTTCCGGGCGCTTGGGCGTGTTCGCCTGATTGATCACAAGCTTCGGCGGCGGATCGTTCGGGCGGTTCAGTCTGAGCAAGTCCACAAAGCTCTTGGTCGTGCGCAAGCTTGCAAGGTCAGGCGTGGCCACAATCACGATGTCATCGGATGCCAACAGCGCATCGCGCACCCACGGCGCCCAGATATGCGGCATGTCCACCACGACACAGGGCGTGGTTGCGCGCACGGTGTCGAGCACAGCTTCATAGGAAGAGTGCTCGGCATCGTAGTTGCGATCCACAATGGCGGGGGAGGCCAGCAGTGAAAGATGATCGGTGGATTTCACCAGCAGGCGATCGAGCAGAACGTCATCGAGGCGTTCCGGGCTGGACAGCGCATCAGCGACACCCTGGCTCGGTTCCTCGTTGAAATTTAGGCCGACAGTTCCGAACGGCATATCGAAATCGACGATCGTCGTGTTGATCTTGAGGCGTTCGGCGATGCACCAGCCGACGTTGTGCGCCAGCGTTGACGAGCCGGCGCCGCCGCGCGCGCCCACAAAGGTCACCACGCGTCCGATGGGAGCAGCTTCGGGATTGAGATAAAGGCCGGAAATGACTTCAATCAAATGCAGCGGATTGAGTGGCGCCACCAGATATTCGCTGACACCGCGGCGCATCAGTTCTCGGTAGAGCTCCACATCGTTGACGCGGCCGACGATGACGACTTTCGTCGCGGGATCGCAGACGTCCGCAAGACGATCGATCTCATCGACCGCCGTTTTGCCCTGAAGGCGCGTCTCGACGATAAGAAGATTGGGCGTGGCATTGGCGGCGTGATGCTCTACCGCCGCCTGGATACCACCGAGTTGTACCGTGACATGCGCCTTGGCAAGCCTGCGATCGGCGGCCGCGCGTTGCAACGCGGCGCCCGTGTCCGGAAATTCACAGAAGGCCTGAATGGAAATGCGCGGCACCGGCCGTTCGTGCGGCGCCGCACCGAAGCCTTCGTCGCCTCCGCTTCCCAATCCACCCGGCGTCGATTTCGCCATCATATCTCTCCGAACTAGTGGCCGACGTCAGAGACAGCCACGGACTGGTCTGCATTCTTGTTGGCCGCCGTCGGCGTGCCTTTTTCATACGCGCCCATCACTGTGGCGCGACGCATCGCGTCCGTAGTGCCGAGTGCGCGCGGTTCAACGATGTCGCGCGGATTTTCTATCTGCGCGGCGAGGTTGTGCTGCACGGCGCAACCGAAATTCGCCATCGGCAAATTGGAAGACGTGTCGGAAGCCTGCTGAGACGACCAATCATCGCAATTCGCCGCGTGCGCTGCATAGCCGGCATAGCTCAACTCGACGCGCCAATCGCCGTCGTCACGCGTGCCAACCATGATGCGCGAACGCGGAATGCCGGCAGCGGCAAGGCGCTCCCCGAAATAAGATAGCGTCTGCTGCGCGGCCGGACCGGGCGGCGCCGTGACATTGATGGTACCGTTGCCATCCGCTTGGTACTGCGCGACGAACCCGTCGAAGCGCGCCGCATCTTCCGGCATCAATCCCGCGTCGGCCGCGGAGAACGAGAGACGGATTGCCTTCTGCGCCGTGTCGACGACGAGCGGATGATTCATGTCGGGATCGTCGGTTTGCATAACGCCGTTGCTCACCGGCGCTGTGCAGCTTCCGGCGAGCAAAACCGCGGCGATCGCGGCGGCGCGCATTGCATCGCTCATGGCCATAGCGGTCTCCTATTCGACGATAAAGCCGGTTTTCGCGGCACCGGCGGACTTCAATCCTTGCGGATCGTTTTTGTAGGTTGAGTTCAGGCGGCCAAGCATCACCGTCTCAAGATCGGTCGGCGGCACGAAGCCGTCGCCCGGCGATGCGTAGTCCTTTTCCTTGCCCGGCTTCACGAGATAGGCCGTGGCGACGACGACAAGCTCGGTCTCATCGTTCTGGAAGTCGCGGCTGCGGAACAGCGCGCCCAGAACGGGCATGTCACCCAAACCGGGAAACTGGTCGATCGTCTGCTTGCTGGCGTGCTGCATCAAACCGGCGATGGCGAAGCTTCCACCCGACGGCACTTCGACCGTTGTTTCCGCGCGGCGCACGGCAAGCGCGGGGATAGTGATGCTCGACACGTTTGTACCGTTCGTCGTTTGCCCGCCCGCTTGGGTGAACGCGCCGGTGTTGGTCAGCTCGCTCACTTCGCTGGAGATCTGCAGTGAGATGTTGTTGGGGCTCAGAACCACCGGCGTGAAGGAGAGCCCAACTCCGAACTGCTTAAACGCGACGGTCACGTTTCCAAATTGGTCGCGCGACACTGGAACGGGGAATTCACCACCCGCGAGGAATTTCGCGGTTTCGCCCGACACGGCCGTCAGGTTCGGTTCCGCGAGCGTATGAACCAGACCGACCTGTTCCAGCGCGTTAAGTACGCCCTGCACGTTGTTTGGGCCGGGATGAAGCGGATCGGTGCCTACAGACCCGAATTGTACCCCCGATGCGGCAGATAACGCCGTGCCGGCAAGCCCATAAGGATTGGAGGTTTGCGCGATAACCGGAACACCAGCGATCTTGAAAGCACCCGCCGCATTGATGCCGAACTGCTTGGCGACCGAACGCTGCATCTCTGCAACGCGCACCTTCAGCATGACCTGTTGGCTGGTGTCGATCTTGAGCAGATTTGCGACCTTGGTCGGATCGCCGGCAAACCGTCCCGCAAGATCCTGCGCGCGTTGTGAATCGCCCGTGCTGTCGACCATGCCCGTCAGCACGATGTTGTCATTCAGCGCCGCGACGCGAATATTCGAGTTCGGCATGTCGTTGTGGATCATTGCCGCAAGATCGGTGACGTCGCGCTCGACGCGAATGTCGATGGTCAGGATCTGGTGACCGGCGCCGTCAAAGAAAAACGCGTTGGTCTGGCCGGTCTTCTGTGCCAGCAGGAAGATACGGCGTGGCGTGCGCACGACGGCATCGACGACGGCCGGATTTGAAACCAAAACATCGCGCGCATCTGTATCGAGCTGCACGAGCGCCGCTTTGTCCAGGCCCAGCGTAATATGTTGCTGCGGTGCCGCGCCGCCATGCGTCGCCACGTTGATCACGCGCGTGGCATGTGCATCGCCGGCAATCGCCGGTGCCGCGATCATCGCGAGACCGATGGCGAGGATCGCAAGAAGCCCCCTTTGCATGGCTCTTATTCTCCCCCCAGATCGACGCCGCGCGTCATGCCATAACGAACGACGACGATTTGCCCATTGTCCTTGTGGCCAGTGTTCGCCGCGATACTGGCATCGCCATCGCCCAACGCACGCAGCTGAAGCGAAATCGTTCCCGCTGGCGCGGAGCGTGCGAGCATCGTCGCCTGATCGGGCGCGAGTTCGAGCGTCGCTGTTTTGGCCAAGACGGTTTTCTGATCTTTGTCCTGCGTGAAGGTCTGATCCATCGCCAGTACGCGTACATTGCTCAGAATAATGCGCGAACCGAACCGTCGCGGCGTGTCCGAAACCTGTTGCGTCAACACGACGTCGACGCGATCGTTCGGCAGGATGAAGCCGCCGGCGCCGGTCTCGGTGGAGATTGCCGTGGAAACCGCGCGCATGCCCGGCGCCAAGTGAGCGGACATAAAGCTTGCTGCATCGGCGTGAACGATCTTGGCGCCTGTCAACGGTTCGCCCGCGGTCAGCGGCGCGCGTGCGACGGTGCCTTTGACGATCGCAGCCGTATCCGGATTTCCTACTTCGGTGATGAAGCTGGAATCGACGGATGATTTCGGCCAGCTCTGCCAGCGCACGAGTGCGGGCGTGATCGCCGTTCCTGGCTGAATCTCTCCACTGGCGACAAGAACATTGAGAACCGCCGCTGGCGCGGGCGCGATCGCCGCCGTCACCGGCGGTGTTCCACCGCCGAGAAATCCGCGCACCAGAAGCGCAGCGATACCGGCAGCGAATGCTGCCAGCACGAGAACGATGATGCGCGACCTGTTCATGGAAAGCGGCTCCTTTGCGGCAATCGGACCACAAAACCCTTTAGAAATTGATTAATGGAATACTTCGCAAATGCTCTAGCCAGCGAGCGCCGAGCGAAAGATCTCGGATTGCGAAAGTATGAAGAAAGCGCCGGCAGCAAGCGCGGCACCATATGGAATTCCCTTGTCGCCGTCGTGCAGACGCAGCAACCAGTTCTGAGATGCGAGCGGTGCGGGCAGCGGCAGGTTGCGCATCGCAAGCAAACCCAACGTCAGCATGCCACCGAAAACCGAAGCGACAAGCGTGTAAGCAAGAAGATCGTTCATGCCGAACCAAAGCGCCGTGCAGGCAAAGAGCTTCGCATCGCCGCCGCCGATATAGCCGAGCGAAAATAGTGTGAAGCCCACTACCAGGCCGATAAAACCCGCCAGAAGATGCATTCCAAATGTTTCGGCGCCAAGCGGATGAACGGCCATCAACAAGGCGAAAGCCGCAAGCAATCCCGCCTGCAGGAAATTCGGAATCGTGTAGCTCGCAAGGTCCCACGCCGCGGCCGCAAGCAACAGCCCAGGCAGAACGAAGAGGACTAGAGCGTGCGGGATCATCTTACCCTTGGAAAAAAATGCGAACGGCCGCCACTTGGGCGGCCGCCGCTTCGGTTCCTCTGTCACCGCTCCCAGCCGAAACGTGTCTGGAAACAGAAACGCTACGCAGGATCTTATGGAGCTGCGACCGCGCTGGCGACGCTGTTGAACGTCGTGGTCAGATTCGAGCCCACGAGCTGAACGGCAGTGATGATCACGACGGCGATACCAGCAGCGATCAGACCATATTCAATGGCCGTCGCGCCGCTTTCATCGCGCACAAAGCGGGAAATAAGATTCTTCATGGAAGCCTCCGTTGTTGACACCCTAAAAATCCAGCCGGGCCGATTTCATTTGACGGCGCAATGCGTGGACACGCGGGAACTCTATAACGGACTCAATTAACGCGGTGTAAAACGCCTCCACCTCCGACTCTGCGATTGTGTGCCGGGTTGATGCAAAACAGGGTCGAAAGCGTTCCGTTGATGTAAACAGAAGTGCTTTCTTAACCAACAGAGCGAATTCAGTGCGATCAGGTTTCGCGCGGAGGAGTGCAATCACTTGCTTTGCAGCTCCAGCGATAAGACGAAGATCGCAGCAATAAGCTTAAATCTTCTTTTACGCGCGCGCCGTTAGCCTGTGCACGGATTTTCCGAAGGATCGACCTATGCGCGCACTTCGTGTTGCCTTCCTTGCCGCCTCCGCTCTGCTTGCCGCATCCTCGATCGCGGTTGCGGCTCACGCGGCATCAAAGCATCCCGTCAAACATATAGACGACGGTCTGTCCGTTGCGATGGATGAGGCGCGCATGATCACATTCACCCAGCCGGTGACGACGCTATTTCTGGGGAACACGACGATCGCGGACGTCACGATCATCGATTCGCATCACGCTTATCTGCTGGGGAAAACATTTGGCATGACGAACATGATCGGGCTCGACTCAAGCAATCGGCAGGTGCTGAATGCCCAAGTCCATGTGATCAATCGCATTATGGGCTCAGTGACGCTCAATCGCGGTGCCGAAACCTACAACTATTCGTGCACGCGCCTGCATTGCGAAACAAGCCCGAAGCCCGGCGATCCTTCGACCTGGGTCGCCAACACCACAGCCGTGTCGCAGCAGCATGAGGACACCGCCGCGAAGGCTGCTGTGGCGTCCAGTCAGTAATCACTTCCGGGCCCCGGCTTTTCACGACTTGTCTGATCTGATTGCCCGGCTCAATTCATCAGCACCACCCTGCGCGGCCGAACAACCGCCATAGCACCGCTTGCGGAGGCAGTTCCGGATATCGCCCAATCTATTGGGCAACGCGCAGCTGGGTAATCTGCTGGGCGATGTTGTTGAGCGTGGTGATGATACCGCCGCTCGTCGTCAGATCGAAATACTTGCTGGAATCGCTGGCGCAGTTCTGGAGAACGGTGGAATTTCCCTGCGTGCCGTTCAAATCCACGTAGATCGTGTAGACCGTGATGCCTGCGGCCTTGGCGTTCGTGCACAGCTGGGACATGCGATTGTCGATCGACGACTGGCTCGAATACCAGCGGTCCTGCGTGTTTAAGCCATCGCTGAGCAGAATGATGTATCGCGATGTGTTGGCCGGCAGAGTGCCGGGACTGAACGGCGCGCCGTCTGTCTGAGATTGCCAGCCCCAGGCCAGACCGACCGGCTGGTTGGTGTTGCCGCCCGCAATCATACTATTGACTTCGGTATTGAGCGCACTCCAGTTGTAGCTGAGCGCGCCCATCATGACGCTGGGAACGCAAGACTGCGCGTTTTCCGCAGGGAAGTTTGTTGCGGTGCTTGTGGGCGTCGTGTTCGAGATGTCGTAGTTCTGAGTACGGTCCATGATGCACCCGCCCCATGTCGAATGGGCGTTCACGATCCAGGTATGATTGTAAGGAGCGACGCCGACCTTGGTGACCACCGTCGTTGTATCGGTCTCGGTTGTCGTTGTGGTCGTCGTACAGGTCGTTGTGCCGTGCTTTGTCGTGCACGACGTTTGCGGAGAGCCGGCCGATGGAGTTCCCTTGGTAGTCGTCGTCGATGTGCTGTCGCCGGAATAGCCAGACGCAGTTGAAATGGTTTCCGTCGTTTGCCCCGTCGAGGTCGAAGTGGACGTTGTCGCGGAGCCGATGCAGACGCCATTACCGTTGCTGTTCGACGTGCAGATCTTGGTCGTCGTCGTCGTGGTCGGCGTAGTGTCGGTCGTCGTCTGCGTCTGGGCCGGCACGCTGTTATAGCAACCGTTATAATAGCGACCGGCTCGGCCGCTGTTTTTGCTGCCGCTGTCTACGCCGGGACAGATGTAGCCCTTATAAGTGCCGGTTGAAGGGACTGTCGATGTCGAGCTGCTTCCATTTGTCGGTGTCGTCTGACAAATGAACCCATTACTGAAGCTGCTATAAGGACAAGTAGATCCGGGACCCACACTGGTCGACACCGTTCCGTTTGCCGGCGCCGACTCCCAATCCGTCCAGTCGATCCAGCTTGCGCTCACATATCCCGTTCCCACATTCACATCCTTGGAGAAGGGTATGATCGCAACCTTTACATCCCCAGGATTGGCGGAGGCGCCCTGAAGCGTCGTGAGCAATTGATTGGTCGCCGTCTTCAGTGCATTGATCTTGATATTCGGATTGGTGTCGGTACTGCAGGGCTGCGAATCGGGCTCGCACATCGATCCGGTGTTGTCGAGCACGAGCGAAACCCAGAGCTTGGTTTGACCCCACACAACCTTCGCCGAATATCCCACGTTGAGCGTGTTGATGCCGACCACATGCATCAGCGTTGTCGGCATGGCGACGCTGGTGGATAGCGTAATGTTCTGCGTACCCGGCGTGACAGTGACGTCGGCCGGAACACCAAACGACGAGTCGGCGGTGTAGTTCGCTTTGAAATAGGCCCTCGCCAGCGACGTTACCTGAGCGCTGGTGAGGTTCTGCGTGGCGCCGACAGCGAGGCCTGCAGCATCAAGCGCCTCGGCCATCCGCGCGCGCACCATCAACGCGCGCGAAAGGTCGAGTCCCGCGCCGGCTGCAACCGTAATCGGTATCAGCGACAGCGCGAAGATCATCGCCACATTGCCGCGGCGCGCATGCGCGAACCTCTTGAGCTGCGCCCTGAACGCGCTCCAGGTATTTCTCAACGCCATGACCGGCCCCGGAGAATTCTCCACGCTTCATCATCGGGCACAACCGTTGGGAAAACCTTTCCAGTCCGCTGCCATGGTTATCCATTCCTTATCGCGACATTAAAAGTTGCCGATTCCATTAACATGTTGCGAGGATTTATGCGGTTGACTGAATGCCCGCGCGAAAGCCGTTAAGAAACTGTTTAGCATGCGTCCCCGTTTGCCTTCGCTTAAGTGTTTTCGCGGCGTAATAGGCGCATTGGTTCCGGGGCATCGGATGAAATTGCACATTGCGATCGCTGAATCGTGCCGCCGCCTGCGCCGCCGCTGGCGGGCAGATGGTGAAAAGGGCTCGGCAGCCATCGAATTCGCAATGGTCGCGCCTGTGCTGTTTCTATTTCTGTTCGGCATCATCGAGACCGGCGTCATCTTCTTCGGCACTTCGATGTTGCAAAACGCGACCGACGACACCGCCCGCCAAATCCGCACCGGCCAACTTTCCGGCGCCCTGACATCGGCACAGCTCGTTTCACAGGTGTGTTCCGAAGTCGCAGGGATGATAAGCAGCACGGACTGCACATCGAATCTCAAAATAGATTTGCGTTCCTACACATCCTTCGGCGGCTCTTCCTATCCCAGCGTCACCAAGTCCGACGGCACGATCGATCCAGCTAAGCTGACGGTGCAAAGCACCGCGGATTGCAAGGTCGTGCTGTTGCGAAGCTTCTATCCCTGGAAAATCATGACGCCGTTGATGTCCACGTTGATCGCGAACACGAAAACCGGGTTCTACATGCTGTCGTCTGCATCGGCGTTCCGCACCGAACCCTATACGAGCAGCTCCACATGCTAGGACGTATTCGCAAACTGTTAAGCGCGCGCGAGGGCCTTGCGGCCGTCGAGTTCGCGCTCATCGCTCCGGTGCTAGGCACCATGCTCCTGGGAACCATCGAGTTGTGCAACGCGCTGGAATGTCACCAGAAGGTGACGATGGTCGCATCCAGCGCATCCGATCTCGTGGCGCAAACGACGACGGTGTCGAGCAGCGATATGACCGACGTTTTCAGCGCCGCTACCGCGATCGTCTATCCCTTCAATCAGAGCAATATCAGCATTGTCGTGTCGAGCGTCTTGAGCGATGGGACGGGCAACGGAACGGTCGCGTGGAGCGTCGCCAATGCAAACGGCACAAAACTTCCAACCAATACACCGATCACGCTCAGTCAACCGATCATGTCGACTTGCGACGCGAACGGAAACAACTGCACGCCCTGCGCCAAAAGCGCCTGCAGCGTGATCCTAACGCAGGTCAAATACAGCTATACCTCCCCGATCGGAAAATTTTTCGTGGGCTCAGTGCCGATGACCGATTATTTTTATGAGCGGCCGCGCAAAAGCGCGACGGTTTCCTATACCGGCTGAACTTTCTCGTGCATTCGCATCAGGCCTTCTTGGGCGACAGATGCCACAAGCTTGCCTTCGCGGGAAAAGATCAGGCCGCGGTTGAAGCCGCGCGCACCGGAAGCGCTGGGGCTGTCCTGCACGTAAAGCAGCCATTGATCGGCGCGGAACGGCCGATGAAACCACATCGCATGGTCGATGCTCGCCATCTGGATACGATCGTCGAACCATCCGACGCCGTGCGGCAGAAGGCTGGTGTCGAGCAGCGTCATGTCCGAAGCGTAGGCGAGCACGCATTGCTGGAGAGCGATGTCCGGGGGCAGTTCGCCCGTTGCGCGCACCCACACCGATTGATGGGGAGAGCGCTTCTGCGGCGCAAAGATATCGGTGCGGTCAACAGGGCGTAGCTCAATAGGACGCCTGCGCAGAAAATGATCGCGATATTGCTCCGGAATCTTGTCCACGATCCTGGCGCGGAAATCATCTTCGCTCGGAAGTTCTTCGGGCGACGGCACCTTGGGCATTTCGATCTGATGCTCAAGGCCGGTCTCGGGCGCCTGAAGCGACACCGACATGTGAAAAATCTGACGGCCATGCTGGATCGCCACAACACGCCGTGAGCTGAAGCTCGATCCGTCACGGCTGCGATCGACTTCATAAAGGATGGGAACCTTGGGATCGCCAGCCACAAGAAAGTAAGCGTGCAGCGAATGGGCGACGCGGCCCTCGACGGTGCGTCCCGCGGCGACCAACGCCTGCCCCAAGACCTGTCCGCCGAAAACGCGCTGAGAGCGGTCCTTCGGCGAGACTCCGCGAAAGATGTTCTCTTCGATCTTTTCCAGATCAAGGAGCGCGAGAAGCTCCGTTACCGGTTCGTGGCCGTTATCGGGGTCGGTGGTCATGGCTGTTCCTAGTCGAGGCAAGCGGCCTGTTGCAAGGAGTCACAAAACCGCCAAGGACCTTGAATAGAAGCTTCGAATCCCTGTCGCACTGATGTGACTGGGAATCGAAAAGGATTTCGGTCCGGCATGACAAATCTTCTTCTCGACCGGGCCGCGCATACGCGTCCGGCGGCTACCAAGCGCGGCGCGCTGGAACGGCTTTTTACCCTTATGTTCAAGGGCTTCGTCTATAACCAGATCTGGGAAGACCCTGCCGTCGATCTGGCGGCGCTGGAGCTGAAATCCCACCATAGCCTCATCACCATCGCCTCCGGCGGCTGCAACGTCCTGAACTATCTGGCCGCCGATCCGGCCCGCATCGTCGCGATCGATCTCAACCCCAACCATATAGCGCTGACGCGCCTCAAGCTGGCCGCGCTGCGCGAGCTCCCATCTTACGAGGACTTCTTCCGGTTTTTCGGCGAAGCCAACGACGAACTCAATCGCGAGATCTTCGATGACCTCCTTAGCGCGCGCCTGGACGAAGACACGCGCCGCCACTGGGGCAAGCGCGTTCCCCTGCGCGGACGGCGGATCGATATGTTTGCGCGCAATCTTTATCGCCACGGATTGCTCGGGCGCTTTATCGGAATTCTGCACGCTATCGCCAAGCTGAACGGTAAGCGCCTCGAAGACATCGTCGAAGCGGAAACGCCCGCCGAGCAGCGCGCGGCGTTCGACCGGATCGTCGCTCCGATGCTGGAAAACAAGGCGATTCGGCTACTTTCGAAGTCGCCGGTATCGTTCTACGCGTTGGGGATTCCGCCCGCACAATATGACGAACTCGTCGCCGGATCGGCGGCGAGTCCGATCGATATCTTGCGCCAGCGCGTTGAAAAGCTGGCCTGCGATTTTCCGATGCGCGACAATTATTTCGCGTGGCAAGCCTTTGCGCGTAGTTACGACACGCAAAAACGCGAAGCCGTGCCTCCCTATCTCGAACGCGCGGTGTACGACGTAATCCGTACACGAACGGATCGGGTCGACGTGCATCATGCCTCGCTCATCGACTTTCTGAAGACGCAGCCTTCGCAATCCCTGCATCGTTTCGTGCTGCTCGATGCGCAGGACTGGATGACGCCGGAAATTCTCGAGGCGCTGTGGACGGAAATCGATCGTACAGCGGCGAGCACCGACGCCCGGGTCATCTTCCGAACGGCCGGAGCGGACTCGCCCCTTCCCCGGAAGCTTCCGCCATCGCTCCTGGCGCCTTGGACCTATCGCGAAGAGGAGAGCCTCAGGCTTCACGCCCAGGACCGGTCGTCGATCTATGGCGGCTTCCATCTCTATGACCGCCGTCCGCTATCCTGATGAGCATGACGGACAGCATAGGCGACCACACAGAACTGATGGATTCCGTCTATCGGCGGCAGCGCTATATCTATGATTTCACACGCAAATATTATCTCCTCGGGCGTGATCGGTTGATTCGCGAACTTGATCTGGCGCCGGGGGCGAAAGTCGTCGAGATCGGCTGTGGGACCGGGCGAAATCTGGTCAAATTGGCTCAACGCTACCCTGGTGTAAGCTTTTACGGCCTAGACGCCTCGCGGGAGATGCTCAAGAGCGCTGAACGGGCCGTCGCTCAGTCCGGCCTCTCCGAGCGGATCGGGCTCGCCCATGGTCTTGCCGAAGACCTTTCATCAGCCATGTTTGGGCTTGAAGAACCTTTCACGGACGCGATTTTTTCCTATAGCCTTTCGATGATTCCAGATTGGAAACAAGCGCTTATGAAGGCTTCTGCCGCGGTGGGTACAGGCCGCGTTCATATTGTGGATTTTGGCGACCTTGAGGGGCTCGGCGCGCCCGTGGCCGCTCTACTGAGGGCCTGGCTTCGCCTCTTCCATGTCACACCGCGCAAGGAAATCCTACAAAGGATCGAGTCTCAGAGCGGTTTTATGGAACAAACGGAAAGTCTGCGCATATTGCCTGCGCACTATGCCTTTATCTGGCAGGGGAGCGGCAAAGCGGTGCAAAGTCTCGCACTTTGAATGTTGCTCCCCAGTCACAGGACGCGAGGAATTCGGCCAAATCGGGACCAATAACGAGCCTGCGATGGACAGAACTCTTCCGCTTCCGCCAGTATAAAGGTTATAGAAGTTTACATCCCGGACGTCACGGTGGGGGGGTCCCTGCCCGTCGGTTTTTGAAACGAGGGTAAAAATGAAAATTCGAATGATCGCCCTGGCGGGCGTTGCGGCGATGGTCCTAACGGGGCCGGCGGTCGCAAGCGATGCAACCGGTTGGTATCTGGGTCTCGGCGCTGGCTGGGATCATATGGGCAACGTCTCGGTGGCTTATACCCCAACTGCTGCTTGTGTGGGCTGCACATCCTCCAGAATTAAGTCGCACGCGGACGATAGCGCTCTTTTCCTCTATACGTTCGGCTATCGCTTCATCGACCATGTTCGCGTCGAAGGTGAAATTGGTTATGATCAGGATTGGGGTAATGACCGCCACAGTATCTCAGGCGGCAAAGTCGGCCTCGACTCGGCCCTGCTCAATGTGGCGTATGATATCCCGCTTAGCGACAAATGGGCGTTCACCGTTGGCGCCGGCGCCGGTATCGGTAATGGGGAAGCCACCGCGAGATCCGGCGGCTTGACCTATATCGACGGCGAGAAGCGGGGCTTTATGTGGCAGGGCTTTGCAGGCTTCACCTATTCGGTCGCCGACAATGTCGATCTGTCGCTTGATTGGCGCTATCGCAGCTTGAGTATCAACAAGAACTATGCGTCGAGCTTTGTTCTTTACAACACGAAATTGAAAGACCTGAACGAGCAGGCTGTAATGCTGACAGCGCGCTGGTACGTCGAGTCGGCACCCCCGCCTCCTCCACCGCCACCGCCACCGCCGCCACCCCCGCCGCCGCCGCCGCCAGTTAAGACGTTCATCGTCTTCTTCGACTTCAACAAGTCGAACCTGACCGCGGAAGCCCAGTCTGTTGTGGCTCAGGCCGCTTCGACGGCGAAGTCCACCGGCATGGTGAAGATCCTCGTGACGGGTCACACCGACACGGTCGGCTCGCACAGCTACAACCAGGCTCTCTCTGAGCGCCGCGCTGCTTCTGTGAAGGATGGCCTAGTTGCTCAGGGCATTGACGGTGCCGGTATCTCGACGGTTGGCAAGAGCTTCGACGATCCGCTGGTCCCGACTGGGCCGAACGTTCGCGAGCCTCAGAACCGTCGCGCCGTGATCCAGCTTGGCGAAGGCAGCGGGACGTAATCGCTTCCTAGAGTAAAATATGAAAGGGCGGGCCTCGGCCCGCCCTTTCTTTTTGTCCGGTCGGCGCCAGCCAAACAAAAAAAACGCAGCGGTTTGGGCTGCGGCTTTTTTGGTATCGAAAGACGCTACTGCGCCGACGCCGCTGCAGTCGTTTCGGTTGGTGCTACAACCCCGGCCACCATCGGTTTCGGCTTGGGCAGGATAAATATGGCGCCACCACCAAGACCCGGCAGCGCCGAGGCTACGCGGATATCGCAGCTATTGACCGGGCTCTGCTCCTGGACTGTTACGCCGGAAACAAAGGCTGCCAAGGTCGGCTTGGCCGGGGCCAGCGCGGACGCAAATACGTCCGCGGCTTCCTTGCAGTAGCCCTGATTGTCATGGATCGAGCGGATCGACGAATCGTTCGCCATCCGCGTCTTGAAGGCGTGGAACTCAGCCTCGCCCTGCTTTGCCCCGAAAATCCGCTTGAACATCTTGTAGAGGGTCGCGTCCGAATTCCGCAGCTCAGGGCCAAACCCGGTCTGGAAGGCATTGAAATTCGCAACCTGATCGCATGTCAGCGCAGCCACCATCAGCTCCTGCTGGACAGCCGAGGCCTGGATCGCTGTGACCTCGTCCGCCTTGGCGCATTTACCAGAGGACGCCGCAAACGCATTTCCCGCCACCAAAATTCCGGCAAGCGACAGCGCGCCCGCTTTCACCATGACACCCATTCGAACACCCACATTGTCTCGCTGCGGCGCGGACCATAGCATCACGATAAATGGCTCGCGACTCATTCCAGCGCGGTACCGTTAAGTTCCGCGCGAGGCCCCGATGAACACACCCACCGGTCCCAAGAAAGGCTCCCCTAAACCTACGGTCGATCTCGCCGGGGAAAATGTTCATTGGGATTTCCGCAAAGACATGTCCTACGCGGATTATCTGAAGTTGAACACGCTCCTATCGGCGCAGGAGCCGCTGACCGAACACCACGACGAAACACTCTTCATCGTGATCCATCAGGCATCCGAACTCTGGATAAAGCTCTGCCTTCACGAGATCGGAGCGGCCATCCGACAGATTCGCGGCGGCGATCTGGGGATCGCGTTCAAGATGATGGCGCGCGTGGCGCGGGTGCAGGTCAATCTCATCCAGTCATGGGAGATTCTCTCGACCATGACGCCATTCGATTATTCGAATTTCCGCGAAGCGCTGGGAAAATCGTCGGGATTCCAATCCTTCCAATATCGCATGCTCGAGTTCCGGCTCGGGAACAAGCATCGCGAGATGGCCCGCGTGTTCGAATCGCATCCCGATATCGACCGCCAAGTTCAGGCAGCGCTCAACGAGCCGAGCATCTATGACGAGGCGCTGGCGTTATTGGCCCGTCGAGGCTTTTCCATTCCGCCAGAAAAACTGAACCGCGATTTTTCCGAGAGTTACGTCGCAGACTCTCGCGTTACCGAAGCCTGGCGTCTTGTTTATCGGGATGTGGAAAAGCATTGGGATCTATATGAGCTTGCAGAGAAACTTGTCGATCTCGAATACCGCTTTCATCTTTGGCGCTTCAGTCACATGAAAACCGTCGAGCGCATAATCGGCTCGAAGCCAGGCACCGGGGGCACATCCGGTGTTTCCTATTTGCAGAAGGCGCTCTCTCTGCGCTTCTACCCGGAACTGTGGGACGTGCGAACGGAAATCTGATTGGGCGCTCTCTCACACATCCGCATTCTGGATCTGAGCCGAGTCCTGGCAGCGCCCTTTGCCACGCAGATTTTAGGCGATCTCGGCGCGGAGATCATCAAGATCGAAAAGCCCGGCGAGGGGGACGAGACTCGCGCCTTCGGTCCACCGTTCTTGAAAGATGAGAGCGGCGGGCGCGGCGATGCCACCTATTTTCTTACCGCAAACCGCAACAAGAAATCCGTCGCGATCGATTTCGCGACCCCAGAAGGTGCCGCGCTCGTGAAACAACTCGCGCGTCGCGCGCATGTCGTCGTGGAGAATTTCAAAACCGGAACGCTGGCAAGGTACGGTCTGGATTATGAAACGCTGAGAAGCGAAAACCCGGCGCTGATCTATTGCTCACTCACGGGCTTCGGTCACACGGGGCCTTATATGGACAAGGCCGGCTACGACTACCTCATTCAGGGAATGGGCGGCCTTATGAGCATCACCGGGCAGCCCGATGGCGTGCCGGGCGCCGAGCCGATGAAGGTTGGTGTGGCGATTTCCGATCTCGTGACCGGTCTCTACACTGCCAATGCGATTCAGGCGGCGCTCATTCACCAGGCGCGCACCGGCGAAGGACAATCCATCGACATGGCATTGTTCGATTGCCAGACGGCTGCGCTTGCCAACCAGGCGATGAACTATCTGGCTGGCGGCATGCTGCCGATCCGTCTCGGCAATGCGCATCCCAATATCGTGCCTTATCAGGTGTTCGCGACGGCCAACGGCTATCTCATCCTCGCGGTGGCCAATGATGGGCAGTTCCGCCGGTTCTGCAAAGCGGCGCGGTTGGAGCATGTGGGCGCTGATCCACGCTACGCAACCAATGCCGAGCGGGTCGGCCATCGCGAAGAGCTTGTGGCATTGCTGACGCCCGTGTTCGCGAAGCGCACCATCGCCGATTGGATCGCGGCTCTGGAAAGGGCCAATGTGCCCTGCGGCCCGATCAATAATGTCGATCAAGTTTTCACCGACCCGCAAGCGGTCGCGCGCGGACTAACCGTCTCCATGGCGCATTCGGCTGCTGGCAGCCTCAAACTTGTGGCGAGCCCGCTCCGCCTAGAAAAGACGCCTCCCGAATACCGGCATGCGCCGCCACTGCTCGGTGAACATACACGCGAAATTCTCTCGCAAATTCTGAGGCTTGGCGCGGACGAGATGGATACCCTGGCAAAGAAAGGAGCGATC
This sequence comes from Rhizomicrobium sp., assembly GCA_036488415.1. Classification (GTDB taxonomy): domain Bacteria; phylum Pseudomonadota; class Alphaproteobacteria; order Micropepsales; family Micropepsaceae; genus Rhizomicrobium. The sequence goes on along the minus strand of DASXHQ010000028.1, from coordinate 7,943 downwards.
GGCATTCGTTAATCCGCTCTTAGCTACGCTTCGAGCGACAGCAACGTTATATGGACCTTCGGCGTTACAATCCGGGCAGATGGAGAGGTAACGCCGGTGCGTGTTCTGGCGTTCGTATTCGTTCTTCTGGGTTTTCCGGCTACGGCCGAGCCGGCGCATCGGCTTGGTGGCTTCGATGCCAATCTTTTCCGGCAGGACGAGCCTCGCCTGAGAATGCCTGGCGAGTTTGCCTACGCCTCGCATCGCGGTTCGCCCGCGGACAATGGTCTGATCCTTGGTTTGCAGAACGATAGGCATGACATGCCCGCTGCGTCGGGCATTTCGTTCGGTCCCGTTCATGCGGAAAGCGAGATGGTCAACGGCCGCCGTCACGTTCACTATCGCTTGGACGGGTTGACGCTACTGGGCGGAGACATCGGTGGCTCGGTCAGCGGCCATGGCGCCATGTTGACCCTGCATTGGTCGTCCTCGGGTAATTGACGGTAAACGCCTCTTTTCCGCCGCAGCCGCATAGCGTAATGGTTTTCCGCACCCGCGAAGCGTGGGTTTTGACCGAAGGAAGAAGAACCATGTCGTACAAGGTCGCCGTTGTCGGCGCGACCGGCAATGTCGGGCGGGAGATGCTGAACGTTCTCGCCGAACGCGCTTTTCCCGTTTCCGAAGTGGTGGCGCTTGCCTCCACGCGCTCGACCGGAAAGGACATCTCCTTCGGCGACAAGATTCTGAAGGTGAAAGCACTCGACTATTACGACTTCAAGGGCACCGACATCGTGCTGATGAGCGCGGGCGGCAAGATCTCCAAGGAATGGTCGCCGAAGATCGCGGCGCAGGGCGCGCTGGTGATCGACAATTCCTCCGCATGGCGCATGGACCGCGATGTGCCGCTGGTTGTGCCTGAAGTGAACGCCGATGCGCTGAACGATATCAAGAAAGGCATCGTCGCCAATCCGAACTGCTCGACAGCACAGCTCGTCGTCGCGCTGAAGCCGCTGAACGATCACGCCAAGATCAAACGCGTTGTCGTCGCCACCTATCAATCCGTTTCTGGCGCAGGCAAGGACGCAATGGACGAGCTCTTCACGCAGACCCGAGCCGTGTTCGTGGCTGACCCTATTGAGACTCAGAAATTCACCAAACAGATCGCCTTCAACGTAATCCCGCACATCGATGAGTTCCTAGATTCCGGTTACACCAAAGAGGAATGGAAGATGATGGTCGAGGTGCAAAAGATCCTCGATCCTGACATCCAGCTCGTGGCGACCTGCGTGCGCGTGCCGGTATTCATTGGCCACTCGGAAGCGGTGACGGTCGAATTCGAACGCCCAATCACGGCGGCACAGGCACGCAATATCCTGCGCGAGTCGCCGGGCGTGCTTGTCGTCGACAAGCAAGAGGACGGCGGCTATGTGACACCGATCGAAGCCGCGGGCGAGGACGCGACCTATGTTTCGCGCATCCGCAAGGACCCGACGGTCGACAATGGCCTTTCGATGTGGATCGTCTCCGACAATCTGCGCAAAGGTGCGGCGCTCAACGCTGTTCAGATCGCCGAGAGCCTGATAAACCGCAAGCTTCTGAAGAAAGCGGCGTGACGCAGGAGGATTTCGCGGGGCTCGTCGCGCGCTTCGGTGCGGCGGCGAACGCTGGCGACGGCAAGGCTTTGGCCGCCTGCTTCACCGAAGACGGCACCTATTTCGACTACATCTACGGCCCACACCAAGGCCGCGAATCCATCGCGGACATGCTGGAGAACCTCTTCCATCGCGATGCGGAGGATTATGATTGGACATTCTTCGATCCGGTTGTGAACGTTGATCTGGGCTATGCCCGATCGCTGTCGCGGTTTGTGTCCACTATCGCCGAGTTCAAGGACCGCAAGGTCGTGATCGATGGCATCAGCCGCTTTGTGCTGAAGAACGGGCTGATCGCCGAGTATCACGAGAGCGTCAATGGCGGCGTGGCGCAGGCGCAACTTGGTGTCGCACCGGAGCGCATGGCCAAGGTTATGAAGCGCTGGAGCGAGCGGTTTCTCAGCGATCCCGAAGTCGCGGACTACGCCAAGGGCTTCCGCAAATAGCTGCCGCTTGCTAGGTGTCGGCAGGTTTCCGGGGATTTCCATGACCGCCATCCGCCCACGCCGGTCGGTTCTCTATATGCCAGGGTCGAACGCCCGCGCCATCGAGAAGGCGCGTGCGCTTGCCGCCGATGCCCTCATTCTCGATCTCGAAGATGCCGTTGCGCCGGAGTCCAAGGAACTGGCGCGCAAGCAGGTTTGCGAGGCGGTGAAGGCCGGCGGCTTCGGCAAGCGCGAGATTGTCATCCGCGTGAACGGCCTTTGGACCCAGTGGGGCGAAGAGGATTTGTCCGCCGCCATCGCCGCCAAGCCCGATGCCGTGCTGGTGCCGAAAGTTTCCTCCGCTGTCGATCTGCAGGCTATTGAAGAACGCTTTTCCGGCCACGATCCGGAACGCGCCGTCGCCATCTGGGCGATGATGGAGACGCCATTGGCGATTTTGAATGCCGGACAAATCGCGAGCGCAGGTGGGCGGCTTCGTTGCTTCGTGATGGGCACCAACGACCTCATCAAGGAATTTCGCGGCATACACACACCGGATCGCGCCAATCTTTCCGCTGCACTCGGTATTTCGGTAGCGGCGGCGCGCGCCTACGGACTGACTGTGATCGATGGTGTCTACAACGATATCCAGAACGCCGATGGTTTCGTTGATGCTTGCAAACAAGCGCGAAGCTATGGCTTCGATGGCAAAACGCTGATCCATCCTTCGCAGATTGAGCCTTGTAACGAAGTGTTTGCGCCATCGCAGGCGGAAGTCGAAGCGGCGCGGAAGATCATCGCCGCGTTCGACCTACCCGAAAACAAAGGCAAAGGCGCGATCTCGCTGGATGGCCGCATGGTCGAATTGCTGCATGCCGAAATCGCGCGGCAAACTGTGGCGATGTCCGATGCGATAGCCGCGCTGCAGGACCTATGAGCGCGAAAACCAATCCCGGCAACTTCTTCGAGGATTTTCGCCTCGGCCAAAAACTCATCCACGCCACGCCGCGCACACTGACCGAAGGCGATGCTTCTCTTTACACCGCGCTTTATGGCCCGCGCTTTGCCCTGCAATCGGCAGATGCTTTCGCCGGAACGTTGGGCCTACCTAGTGCGCCACTCGACGATCTTCTGGTCTTTCACACGATATTCGGCAAGACCGTGCCCGACATTTCGCTGAACGCCGTCGCCAATCTGGGTTATGCCGAAGGCCGCTTTCTGAAGCCGGTTTATCCCGGCACGACATTGTCGGCCGTATCCGAAGTCATCGGCCTCAAGGAAAATTCCAACAAGCAGACTGGCGTCGTCTACGTTCGCACCGACGGGTTCGACGAGAACGGCGACAAGGTTCTGACTTATGTGCGCTGGGTCATGGTGCGCAAACGTGATGCCAATGCCGTTATTACGGAATCGTCGGTGCCCAAGACAGCGCCATTTGTCTCGCCGGATTCCTTGTCTGCGCCTGCTACCGACTTCTCCCGCTTTGATGTCACCGCATCGGGAAGCCCCTATCTGTGGGATGACTATGCCAAGGGCGAGAAGATCGATCACGTCGATGGCATAACGGTCGAAGAATCCGATCACATGCTGGCGACGCGGCTTTATCAGAACACCGCCAAGGTCCATTTCAACCAGTTCAGCGAAGGCAAAGGCCGCTTCGGGCGCAGGCTGATCTATGGCGGCCATGTGATCTCGCTGGCCCGCGCGCTGTCCTTCAACGGTCTCGCCAACGCTATGTCGATTGCGGCGATCAATGGCGGGCGGCATGTGAACCCATTGTTCGCTGGCGACACCGTGTTCGCGTGGAGCGAAGTCCTCGACAAGGCCGAGATCGCGGGACGCAAGGATTGCGCAGCGCTTCGGCTTCGTCTGGTCGCTACGAAGAATCTTCCCTGCGAAGAATTTCCCGACAAAGGCGCAGACGGGAATTATCCCGAAAAGGTCATTCTCGATTTCGACTATTGGGCGATCCTGCCGCGAAAGAGCTGATGCCCGACCGATTGATCGAGAGATACCACGCCGGTGTGACCTCCGGCGAGATCAAGCCCGATGCGGCGCAGGAAGCGGCTGCCCGGCGTCTTCAGCAATTGGCGGCGGCGCTGAAAGATTACAGGCCGGGCCGCCGAAGCTTCTTTCTCAAGCCGAAACTCGCGCCACGTGGGCTCTACATTTGGGGCGAGGTTGGGCGCGGCAAGTCCATGCTGATGGATCTGTTCTTCGACCTCGCGCCGCTGGAGAAGAAAACCCGCGTGCATTTCAACGCCTTCATGGTGGATGTCCACGCCCGCATCCATGCGGAGCGCGAGCGCGGCGAGCATCCCGATCCGATCCCGCCCGTCGCCCGCACCATCGCCGACAAGGCGACACTATTTTGTTTCGATGAGTTTCAGGTCACCGATGTCGCCGATGCGATGATCCTGGGTCGGTTGTTCCAGCAGTTCTTCGATCTTGGCGTGGTGATCGTCGCAACTTCCAACACCGAACCGGATCGGCTCTATGAAGGCGGCCTCAACCGCCAGCTATTTCTACCTTTCATCGCGCTGATCGATGAGAAACTCGACATCATCGAACTCAACGGCACCCATGATTATCGTCTGCAGCGGATGAGCGGGCTGAACATTTACATCACACCGCTTAGCCCGGAAGCCGACGCTAAGATGGACGCGGCGTGGCGGCGACTGACCGACAGTGAACGCGGCGCGTCCAAAACGCTGACGGTCCTCGGCCGCAAGCTGATCGTTCCGCAGGCGGCAAAGCATGTCGCTCGCTTTACCTTCGACGATCTCTGTGTCCGCGCGCTGGCGGCGCCGGACTATCTGGAGATCGCGCGGCACTTTCATACCGTCCTGATCGACCACATCCCGCAACTCAATGAGACCATGCGGAACGAAGCGCGGCGGTTCACCCTTCTGATCGATACCCTTTATGACGACGGGGTGAAGCTCATCTGTTCCGCTGCCGTACCGCCGGACCAGCTTTACCCGGCGGGCGACGGGTCCGAATCCTTCCGCCGCACCGCCTCGCGGCTGGTCGAAATGCGCTCCGAGGAATATTTGAAGCGCGGCCACGGGGTGCATGGCGCGGCTTAGCGCCTATATAATATCGCGATGAGCCGCCTGTTCGCCACCGCCGCCGTCCTCTTGGTCGCTATTGTCCTGTTGCGATTCTGGCCGCGGATTCTGGCCTGGCTGAAACAGTTCGATGCCCGCAATGTCGCCCGCATCCGGCAGGAGGCGATCGACCGGGCGGATCAGCTCGCCCATTTCCGCCACACGCTCGGCACCGCCGAAGAACAGGTCGAGGACATCTCCGAGATCACCGAACTCGATCCGCGCACGGCGACATCGGTTACGCGTTATGTGTTCGAAGGCGAGCGTTTCGCGACGCGCTGGGAAGCGGAGAAAGCCCGCGCCCAGAAGATCGGCGACATCGCCCGCGGTTTCTATCGCGAGCTTCCCGCGGCTCTTCGCGCCCGGCGTGGCGACGGACGTTTGAACTAGGCTGCTTCGCCTTTCAGCAATCGCGGCAGCTTGCCAATATCGCCACCGGCATGCCGCATGAAGAAGCGGCGCAGCGGCGCGATGCCATCGACGATCCCCAATCCCAGATCGCGCGCGATGCGCAGCGGCACGATGTCGTTGGAGAACAATCTGTTCAGTCCATCCGTGGCGGCGGCAAGTGTGAAGGAATCAAAACGACGCCAACGCTCATAGCGCTTCAACACATCCACTACACCGATATCCAATCCAAGACGCGCTGCATCCAACAATGTTTCGGCCAGTGCCGCCGCGTCCTTCAAACCAAGATTCAATCCCTGCCCCGCGATGGGATGAATACCGTGGGCGCTGTCGCCGGCCAAAGCGAAGCGCGATTTCACGAAGCTGCGTGCCAGATGGAATTTCAGCGGATAGGACCAGCGCGGACCGGCGGCTTTGGTGGCGCCGAGGTGATCGCCGAAACGCTTGGCGATCTCGGCGTTAAATTCGTCTTCCGGCAGTTTCATCATCGCCGGCGCAATGTTGTCCCGCTCGGTCCATACCAACGAGCTTCTGTTTCCCCTCATCGGAAGAATCGCGAATGGGCCCGACGGGAGGAAGTGTTCGTAGGCCACGCCGTCATGCGGCTTTTCGTGTTCGACCGTCGCCACGATACCCCATTGCGGATAAGACCAGCCGATCACGCCGATGCCCATCTCGTCGCGCATTGGCGAGTCGCGTCCGTCGGCGGCGACGGCGAGTGATGCGGAAACCTCTTCGCCATTCGACAGCGATGCCACGATCTTTGCGCCCTTGTCGTCTAACGCGGTGAGCGCGGCGGGGGCGATGAGAGTGATGTTCTTTTCGGCGTCGAGCGATTCAAACAATGCCCGGCGGATGTGGCGGTTCTCGGCGATGGCGCCCATCGGACGGCCGATCTCATCCGAATCGAAGTGCAGCGAGAAGGGCGATGGCGCGCCGCCCAGCGGGGCATCGGTCACCAGGATGTCCCGGATCGGCTGGGCGTCCCTCGCAAGCCTGGGCCACACGCCCAGCACCTCGAACATGCGCTGGCTGGAATAGGAGAGCGCCGAAACCCGGCCATCGAATTTGGCATCCAGCAGGGCCTTGGGGGGCACCGGGTCTGCCACGATCACCTTCAGGCCCCCTTGCGCCAGCGCCAGGGCGAGGGTGAGCCCGACCATACCGCCGCCGCCGATGATGATGTCCGTCTGTCTGCTCATAGCGCCAATCTAGCGGCGCCGAATTGAATGTCGATTTTCCATCCGCGGATTTCGCCTAAACACCAGATGTTGTAGCGGATGCTGGCCGGATGCATTCGTTTGTAAGGATTCGTACCCCCTCCCCCTCTCCCCCTTTGGGGTTGTTTGTCGATTTTTCCGATTCCGATATCGCACGTCTCAACATTTTGGGGCTGACGGCGGTGCGGCGCATTTGAAGTGACGTTTTGCACCCCTCCCCCCTCCTGCTCCCCTCTCCGGTTGTTTGCCGATTTTTGCGATTTGGATTTGCCCGCTCGCCAAGGTCGCGGAGCTGGACGGCGAAAACCGCCGATGCTTGTTCACTATATGTTCACTCGCACCGTTCCGTCAAGCCCGTCCCCAAAGAAAGTTTCTTGCCGTAACGACTCTCAGTCTGAAATTTAAGCATTGTCGCAGGTCTGCCTAATAATTTGGCAGAAATAGCGTCCGCCAAGCGCCAAAAATCGGCGCGCGCAAACAATCCACAAGGGAAATCAACGGCTTAACTGATGTGTGCATCGCGGCACAATTCTTGATGAAGGTTTAACGGCAACACAGGGGCGAAGGGGACCAGCGATGAAGCTCATCACCGCCATCATCAAGCCGTTCAAGCTCGATGACGTGCGCGAAGCACTATCGGCCGTGGGCGTACAGGGCATGACCGTGACCGAGGTCAAAGGCTATGGCCGGCAGAAGGGGCACACGGAGATCTACCGCGGCGCGGAATACGCCGTGAGCTTCCTGCCCAAGCTTAAAATCGAAGTGGCGGTGAAGAGTGAGATGCTCGACGCGGTGATCGATGCGATCACTTCTAAGGCAAAGACCGGCCAGATCGGCGACGGAAAGATTTTCGTCACGCCGCTCGAGCAGGTCGTGCGTATCCGCACCGGCGAAACGGATGGTGACGCGCTGTAAGGCCCGCAAAGGCCCAACAGCACGTCCAAAAGGGGACTGAACATGAGAATTGAAACTTTGAAGAAGGCGGGTATCGCGACACTTGCCAGCCTTGGCACGCTTGCGCTGACCGCAGGCGCGGCCTTTGCAGCGGATGCTCCCAAGGATCCACTGAATTCCGGCGACACCGCCTGGATGATCACCTCCTCGGCCCTGGTGCTGATGATGACCATTCCGGGCCTGGGCCTGTTTTAT
>DASXHQ010000022.1:0-5897 GCA_036488415.1 Rhizomicrobium sp. | reverse complement strand
ACAGGCTGGGCGCACAATCTGGAGAGCGCGTTGAAGGCGCGGGAGGGGAAGGCGTGATGATGACCCGTCCCTGCGATGCGCTGCCGCCGGTGCGCGGTTCTTATGCCGAGAACGCGCCTTTGAAAGATCTCGTCTGGTTCCGCGCCGGCGGCAATGCCGAAGTTCTTTTCCGGCCTGCCGATGCCGATGATTTGGCGACCTTCCTTGCCGCCAAAAATACCGACACCCGCGTCAGCGTGATCGGCGTCGGCTCCAACCTTCTGGTACGCGATGGCGGCATCCCCGGCGTCGTTGTGCGGCTACCCGGCGCATTCGGAAAGATGTCCGTCGAAGGCGCGCGCATCCGCGTGGGCGCCGCGGCGCTCGATGCGGCCGTGGCGCGGCAGGCCGCAGAGGCCGGTATTGCCGGTCTGGAATTCCTGCGCGGCATTCCCGGAACCATTGGCGGCGCGCTGCGGATGAATGCCGGATGCTATGGCCGCGAGGTCAAGGACATCTTCGTGGAAGCGACAGCCATCGATGGCAGCGGTGTGAAACGCGTTCTCAAATCGGACGACATGGGTTTCATCTATCGCAAGACCGGTGTGCCGGAAGATTTCATCTTCGTGGAAGCCGTATTCGAAGGCGAGGCTGGCGATCCGGCGGAGATCAAGACACGCATGGACGCGCTGGTCGAGCAGCGCGAAAGCACGCAGCCGGTGAAATCCAAAACTGGGGGATCGACGTTCAAGAATCCGCCGGGCCACAAATCCTGGCAATTGATCGACGACGCGGGCTGCCGTGGCTTAATGCGTGGGGCCGCGCAGGTCAGCGAGAAGCATTGCAACTTCCTCATCAATACGGGCGATGCGACCGCAGCGGACATTGAAGGCCTGGGTGAAGAGGTGCGCGCCCGGGTGAAGGCAAAATCCGGCATCGCGCTGGAATGGGAGATCAAGCGGGTGGGCGTGCCATGACGACGACATATAAGAAGGTGGCCGTGCTGCTGGGCGGGCTCTCCGCGGAACGCGAAGTCTCTCTCTCCTCCGGCGCGGGCTGCGCGAAGGCCTTGCGCGACGAAGGCTTTGACGTCGTGGAAATCGATCCCAAGACATCAGATCTTGCGGCGCAGCTCAATGCGACCAAACCGGATGTCGTGTTCAATGCGCTGCATGGCCGTTGGGGCGAGGATGGCTGCGTGCAGGGCCTGCTGGAACTGCTGCGCATTCCCTATACGCATTCCGGTGTATTGGCCTCGGCCATCGCGATGCACAAGGCACGCACGAAGGACGTCTACGCCGCTGCCGGCTTGCCGATCGTGAAATCCATTGTGGTGGATCGCCGCGAAGCCGCCGCGCAGCACCTGATGGAGCCGCCCTACGTGGTGAAGCCGGTGAACGAAGGCTCGTCAGTCGGCGTCTTCATCATCCGCAAGGGCGACAACCGTCCGCCGGAAGCGCTCGGCAGCGACGAATGGAATCTCTCCAGCGAGATGATGGTCGAAGAATATGTGCCGGGCCGCGAGCTCACGGTCGCCGTGATGGGCGGCAAAGCCCTGGGCGTCACGGAAATCACGACGGGCCTGGAATTCTACGACTACGAAGCGAAATATTCAGAAGGCGGCTCGAAGCATGTGCTGCCGGCGAAGATTCCGGAGGCGATCACCAAGGAAGCGATGCGGCTGGCCGAAGCCGCGCATGCGGCGCTTGGCTGCCGCGGCGTCTCGCGCACCGACTTGCGCTTTGACGACACCGGCTCGAAGCCGCGCCTCATCCTGCTCGAAACCAATACCCAGCCGGGCATGACGCCAACTTCGCTGGTGCCGGAACAGGCGGCCTATGCCGGAATGTCTTACGGCAAGCTGTGCCGCTGGATCGTGGAGGACGCCTCATGCGATCGGTGAAGGCGCCGAAGCGGCCAAACCCGCGCGCGAATGCCGGCCGTCGCGGTGCCTCGCCGGCGCGCGCGCCGCGGCGCGAGCAGTTCGGCAAGCGCGAGAAATTCAACGACGGCCCCATCGCACGCTTCTTCCGCGAGACGAAGCAACGCCTGACGCCTTCGCGCCCGATGCTTTACATGAGCACCAGCCTGTTCGGGCTGACGCTGATCGCCGGTCTATTGGCCGGGGGCTATGTTGGCCGCGCCATCGGCGCGGTCAATCACGGGATGGATGCGATAGCCGCCGATGCGGGTTTTGGAATTTCCTCTGTGCATCTTGCCGGCAACAGACACACACCGCCCGCCAGTGTCTTGGCCGCTCTCGGCTTCGAACCAGGACAATCCATCTTCGATGCCGATGTCCACGCGGCGCGTGCGCGATTAATGCAACTTGAGTGGGTCGCGGAAGCCGACGTCAGCCGCCGCTATCCGGATTCGATTTCGGTCGCAATCGTCGAAAAGCGTCCTTACGCGCTCTGGCAGGCGGCGGACGGTCTCCACGTTATCGAACATTCGTCCAAGCCCATTACATTCGCGCGGGCCGAGGATTATCCGCATCTGCCATTGTTCATCGGCGGCGCGCCGCAAGGGGGCGCCGATCTTGTGGATGCCATCGCGCAGCATCGCGCCGTTGTGGCTCGCGTGAAGGCGATGCAGCTTATTTCGGGTCGCCGCTGGAATCTCATCCTGGACGACGGCGTGGTCGTGAAGTTGCCGGAAGACGGCTGGCAACAACAGCTCGACGCGCTTGAGCACCTCATCGTCGACAAGAGCGTCTTGGAACGCGACATCGTCGAAATCGATCTCAGATCGCCGGACAACTACTTCTTTGTGCTGCGCAGCGGCGAACAGCAGCAAGTTACGCGGGGGAACAAGACCTGATGGGTGACGCAACGCGAATGCGCACGGCGAAATCTGAAGCAACGGCATTCCGCACGGGTCTGGTGGCCGTGCTCGATGTCGGCTCGACAAAAACCGTTTGCCTGATTGGGCGCGCCGAACCCGGCAATCTGCGCGTGGTGGGGGCCGCCCTGCGGGAAACCAACGGCGTCAAATCGGCCACGGTGACCAGTATCATCGAAGCCGAAGAGACCATCCGCGAGGCGGTCGCGGCGGCCGAAAACCATGCCGATGCGCGCATCCAGAATGTGCTCATTTCCGTAGCCTGTGGCTCCCCGATCAGCATCAAAGGGCGCGCCACCGCGGCACTTGATGGCGCGCTCGTCTCCGATGCCCATCTTCACGCTCTGCTGCGCGAAGGCCGCGGCAAGTGCCAGATGGAGGGCTATGAGATCATCCAGGCCGCGCCGACATCCTATGTCGTCGATGAGGCGCGGGGCGTGCACGATCCCTCAGGCATGTTCTGCCAGCGCATCGGCGTATCGATGCATGCGGTCGGCGTCCGGCCCTCGCCGCTGGCCAATCTGAAGCTCGCCATCGAGCGCTGCCATCTGTCGGTCGTGGGTTCGCAGTTCTCAGGCTACGCGAGCGGCCTTTCGACCCTGACCGACGACGAAAAGCAGCTGGGCGCGACGCTGATCGATATGGGCGGCGGCGTCACCTCCATCGCCGTCTTCATGGAAGGTCAGATGGTGCACGCCGACGTCGTGCCGATGGGCGGCAACCATGTCACCTCAGATTTGGCCCGCATGTTGGCGGCGCCAATCTCCGCTGCCGAGCGGTTGAAGACTCTTTATGGTGCGGCGCTGGGCGACATCGAGACCGGAACGGATGTTATCTCCGTTCCCCAGATGGGCGAAGATGGCGACGAATACGCCGCCCGCGTTCCGCGCTCGATGCTCACCCGCATCATCCAGCCGCGTCTGGAAGAGATCTTCGCGCAGGTGCAGGAACGCTTGCGCGCCAGCGGTTTCGATGTCGCCGCCGGCCGCCGCGCGGTGCTGACAGGCGGCGCCTGCCAGCTCGCCGGCACGCGCGAGTTGGCGCAGCGCGTCCTCAACAAACAGGTCCGCCTTGGCCGGCCGCAGACCTTCCACGGCCTGCCTGCCGCGTCGGCCGGGCCGGACTATGCTACGGCGCTTGGACTGCTGATGGCCGGTGCCACCATGCCGCCCGAAGCCCTCAATCCGGACTTCGTGGCGGAGCCGGAAAAAATTCGCGGCGGATTCATCAAGAACCTAGTCGGCGGACTCTTCGGGTGATTCAATCCCAAGTGATTCGCGCCGCAGCGAACAAAAACAAGAGTTGGGTCGGGTAGGGCAAAAGCCGAGTGCAGAGGAGAGAATAAAATGGCGATCAAACTCGGGGCTCCCGAAGTCAAGGAATTGCGGCCGCGCATCACGGTATTGGGCGTCGGTGGCGCCGGCGGCAATGCCGTCAACAACATGATTTCCTCCAAGCTGGAGGGTGTCGATTTCATCGTCGCGAACACGGACGCGCAGGCGCTGGCCCAGTCCAAGGCCGAACGTCGCATTCAGATCGGTGCGCGGATCACCGAAGGCCTGGGCGCGGGCGCCAAGCCCGACGTCGGCCGTGGAAGCGCCGAAGAGTCGCTTGAGGAGATCCTCGAGCAGATCGACGGATCGCACATGGTCTTCATCACCGCCGGTATGGGCGGCGGTACCGGTACCGGCGCAGCCCCTGTCATCGCACGCGCGGTGCGCGAGATGGGCGTGCTGACCGTCGGCGTCGTCACCAAGCCCTTCGGGTTCGAAGGCGAGAAGCGCATGCAGATCGCCGAACGCGGCATCGAGGAGCTTCAAGCTTTCGTCGATACGCTGATCGTCATTCCGAACCAGAACCTCTTCCGCGTCGCCAACGAGAAGACGACCTTCGCACAGGCCTTCACGATGGCCGACGATGTACTGCATTCGGGCGTGCGCGGCGTGACCGACCTGATCGTCATGCCGGGCCTCATCAATCTCGACTTCGCCGATATCAAGACGGTGATGGGCGAGATGGGCAAAGCCATGATGGGCACCGGCGAGGCCGAAGGTGAAGACCGCGCATTGCGCGCTGCGGAAGCTGCGATCTCCAACCCGCTGCTCGACGATGTTTCGATGAAGGGCGCGCGCGGCGTGCTCATCAACATCACCGGCGGCCCGGACATGGGCCTGTTCGAAGTCGATCAGGCAGCCAACCGCATCCGCGCGGAAGTCGTTCCCGGCGCCAACATTATCTTCGGCGGCACGATCCTGGAGAACATGGAAGGCCGTATCCGCGTATCGGTGGTCGCCACTGGCATGGACGCCGAGCAGATGCAGCAAACGCCGCAGAACGTGGCGACGCTGCGCCCCTTCCAGAAGCAGCCCATCATCCAGCCGAAGCCCATCGAACCGGCGCGCCCCGCGGCGATGGCCAATCCGGTTCATGCGCGCGTGCAGACCCTGGCGAACGAGCTGAAAGCGACGCCGGCGCCGATGATGGAAAGCCCGATGGCGGGAGAACCGCTGTCGCCGATGGAATCCGAAATCCTCGGCGAGCCGGAGAGGCCCGCCGGACGCTATGTCATCGGCGAAGACGATATCCCGCCGATGCCCGAAGGTATCCGTCCGCAGCCGGCGCGCGCCGAGCCGCGCTATCAGGCCGAACCGGAACCCAAACGCCGCTTCGGATTGTTCGGATCGCGCAAGGAGAAGGCGCCGGAAATCCGCCAGGAACCGCCACGCGCCGCCTCTGTGCCGCGCGCGACCACGCAGGTCATGGGCCGCAGCGAGCCGCCGCGCCAGCAGCAGCCGCAGAATAATGCGGACGATCTGTTCCCGGAATCCAAGAAGGACGACCAGTTCGAGATTCCGGCTTTCCTGCGCCGCCAGCAGAACTGATCGGCTAATATCGTTGACGAAGGGCGCTCTGGCTATCCGGGGCGCCTTTCGCTTTTGGAAAACGCCTCGGATAAAGTGCCGGCATGCGAAAGACGATTTCCAAAGAGATACGCAAAAGCGGCACCGCTTTGCACGCTGGCGGCACCGTGAACATGACTTTGTCTCCAGCACCGTCGGGTTCAGGCATCGTGTTTC
>DASXHQ010000004.1:0-25505 GCA_036488415.1 Rhizomicrobium sp. | reverse complement strand
CGCCACGACGTAATGCCCATTCGGTGTTCCCGGTGCTGGCACATCGGCGAAATCCACGAACATGTCGGGAAGCGCTTTGCCTTCCTTCACGATCTTCTGCTTGTAGCCCGCGATCTGGTTGTAGTGGATCTGGCATAGATGCGCGGTGCCGTCGAACTTGCCGTTCGTCAGCTTTACATGTTCGTCCTTCACATAGGTGAAGCCGACGTCGTAGCGACGGCGGCCATCGAACACCTGTACGCCGGTGCCGCACGGGTTCTTGTCCGTCACTTTGACGCCGGAGAGGATGGCGGTGATCGCACTCATCGGATCGAGCGCGTCTTTCTTCTGTTCGTTTGTCACCGGATATTTCGTGGTGTTGTAGGGCGGCTCGGCGAGGGTTTCGGGAACATCCTTGTCGAACGTCACCTTCACGCGCTGCACGGGCTTGTCGCGGTCCTGCGAATAGGAGTCGTAGACGACCGGCGTGATCGAACGCTCGCCGATCTTGCCGTTGACTGTGGCGTCGATCCTGGATTTCCAGAACAGGCTGACAACGCCGCTGGTTTCGAAATGCATTTTCGCGGCGTAGGAGCCGGGGGCTATCGTCCCCTCATATTGGGTATGGCCGAAGGGAATAGCCCAGAAGGCGATCGTGTAGCCGACGCCCAACGCATTTGAAGTATCCGCGACGGCGGGCGCGGCGATCACGCTCGCGGCGGTGGCGGCAAAGAGAACTCGGCGCAAGCGGACTTCCAGCATAGGCTACTCCGGACACGAATCTGGTTTGATGCGGGGCGCAGCACGCACCGCCAATATAATGCTGCCCGCCAAGATGGTCCAATTATGACGGAGAGGAAGGTAAAGGCGCTCGACGCTCTGCGCAGCGGGGACCGCCGCGCATTGGCGCGCGCGATCACGCTGGTGGAATCCACCAAACCCGCGGATCGTGAAAAAGCGGAAAACCTGCTCTCCGAACTCCTGCCGCATGCAGGCAAGGCGATGCGGCTGGGCGTCTCCGGCGCGCCGGGCGCGGGGAAATCGACCTTCATCGAAGCCTTCGGCACATACCTAACCGGGCAGGGCCACAAGGTTGCCGTGCTGGCCGTCGATCCGTCATCGCGGCGCTCGGGTGGCTCCATCCTCGGCGACAAGACGCGCATGGAGAAACTCGCGCGCGATCCGCATGCGTTTATTCGTCCGTCGCCCGCCGGCACAACGCTCGGTGGCGTTGCCCGGCGCACCCGCGAGGCAATGCTGCTGGTGGAAGCGGCGGGCTTCGATGTCGTCATCGTGGAGACGGTCGGTGTCGGGCAATCGGAAACTGCTGTGTCCGAAATGGTCGATCTGTTCGTCCTGCTTCTCTCACCCGGGGGTGGCGACGATTTGCAAGGCATCAAGCGCGGCGTGATGGAGCTCGCCGATCTTGTGCTGGTGACGAAGGCCGACGGCGATCTGAAAGCGGCAGCGACGCGCGCGGCGTCGGATTATCACGCGGCGCTGCATCTGATGCGGCCCAAATATCCGAGCCTTCCGCCGGGTGTTTTGCAGGTCTCTGCCATCGAAGGTGTCGGAATCGTCGAAGCGTGGCGCACGATGAAGGATTTACACGATAAGCTGAAGGCGCGCGGTCATTTGAAGCATCTACGCGAAGATCAGGCACGGCGCTGGTTCTGGAACGAATTGCAAGCCGTACTTGCCGAAGAGATTTTAAGTGCCGAAAAGCTGGGCAAAGAAGCACGAAAGCTCGAAGCTGCGGTCATCGCCGGGAAGACGTTACCCTACACGGCTGCGCGCGCGCTTTTTCGCCACATTCTTACCGCTTGACCTATGGTTGCGCGAACGCCTATCAGCGCGCGCATCGAAGCGTACGATTCATGACAAAGGCGCCTAGCGCAGCATGTATCGGCGAGTGATGCTTAGGGTCACCACAGAGTTCGATCGCCTTTACAACGATTGGTTTGTGCCATGTGTCCCCCTGACGACGGGCTCTCGTCCACTCCGGACGATATGCCGCCTGTCCATATCGATCGCTCCCTCAATCTTACGCGCACATCCACGATCAAGGGGCGCGATTATTGGCTGGCTTTGCGTGCCGGCCGGCCGATGCCCGCGCGTGCGGATATTTCGCCGCGCGACATGCGCGAGTTTCTTCCCTATGTGGGCCTGGCCGAACTGGTCAGCTTGCCGGAAGGTGGTGAGGACTATGCCATGCGGCTCGCGGGCGGGAAGATTGAGGAAATCTTCGGCTCATTGACCGGACAGCACATCCGCAAGTTTTTGTCGCCGGAGATCGCCTCCCGCTGGCGCCTGATCTTCGACGAGGTGCATAGGAGCAAGGCGCCACTCGTCGCCACGAGCCGCGTCGCTTACAACAACATGCGCCATCTGAAGCAGGAGCTTTTCATCGCGCCGCTGGGTGAGGACGGGGTGGTCCAAATGCTCTTCGGCGTGCTGGACATCTGGCCGATCATCTGACGGGTGCAATCAGCCCGCGAAAATGACAGTCTTTGCCGCTAGGGATTCTCTTGCGGGGACAGTTTCTATGGCAGGCATGGCGCGGTCGGTGCGGGGGGCGGTATTTGTTGCGCTGACTCTTCTTTCGGGTTGCGGCATCTTCGGCCCATCGACGCCGGACCTGCCGCCGGGGCAGTCCTTTACCTACAATGGAAACAGCTGGCGGGTGGCCGACGACCGCGGTGCGGGCCGTCTGGAGATCAGCGCTGTCGATCCCCGGCTGACGGGCATGGGAACCATCGCGGATAAGCGCCACGAAGTCAGCACCATGCCCAAGTCCGAGTACCGGGCGGCGGCGATGGGCTGGTTCGCCACGACCGGGCGATTCTGCAATCTGGACGACGGTGTGGCGGCCGATGCAGGCGGCTATGACTATAGCTATAGCTGCTGGATTCCCGCCTGACCGGCAGCCTTGACGGGCGCGGACCGGCCCCTTATGAGGACGCCTCTTTTGACGAATCCGGGACTAAGCCTATGGCGCGCCGCTGCGAATTGACGGGAAAAGGCCTCTTGGTTGGCAACAATGTCAGCCACGCCAACAACAAGACCAAGAAGATCTTCCGGCCCAATCTCCAGCTGATCTCCTTCGCCAGTGAAGCGCTGGGCAATTCCTATCGCCTGAAGGTCAGCATGAACGCGCTGCGCACGGTGGACCGGAATGGCGGCATCGATGCGTTCCTGATGAAGGCCAAGGACACTTCGCTTTCCGTGAAAGCTTTGCGCCTCAAGCGCCTGATCGCAAAGAAGCTTGCGGCCTAGCCAGCCTTAACAATCCTAACCATCGAAATGTCGCCAACCGTTCATAAAACGGGCATGGCGTCTGCACCTCTTCCCCTGTAGTGTTTCAAAACAGGTCAGGTCCGACAGAGACCGGCCGGGGTATGGGGTGTCGTGTCTGTATTCGAATCGGGCGTGGAAACCGGTCATCGCACCGGTATGGGTAGGTTCGCGGCCAGCGTTGAAGTTGGCCGCGACTTCGGCGGGCGTTATGCGCGGCCTCAGGAAGAGGCCGGTTTCCTCAAGAGAATTGGCAACACGCTGTCGGCGTTCGCCCGGCTAGTAGTGCCCATCCTGTTGCTGGCGACCTTGGGCGGCGCGTCCTTCGTCTATGCCGGAACGCCGGCGCCCGTCCTGACCCAGTCCTGGATGAATGTGGGACTGCTGGTCCTGCCGCTCACCTTCCTGGCCGTCCACCTAACCAGCCGCCGTTACGGCGCGGGTTACGCCTTTGCGCAGATCGTTCTGACTTACGCCGCCGTCACGGCGTTCGTTGTATTTGGTCAGCAATATGTGACTTTGACGCTTGGCCAGCCGCATGCCGCGTCGCGCGAGATCGTCGGTTTCGCGGCCGGCCTGTTCGTCGCCCATCTGGTAGCGATCTTCTTGTTTGACCGCCTGCGCGGCCCGCAATGGTGGCAGGCGCCGCTGTTCGCATCGCTGATCGGCGGCATCGTGCTGTGCCTGGTTGCGTTCCCGATGTCCTATTCCGGCACGGACATCGAATGGACCGGCCGCATGCTCGACTACATGGTGGTGACCAGCGTCGCCGCCGTGCTGCTCATCATCCCGTACTGGATGTTTCGCCCGCTGGTCCCACCGCGCTCCGGCTTCGGCGGGTACTGAGAACTATGCCGCCACGTGTGTGCGCCGCTTCGGCGCCACGCGGTGGTGTCCGCCTTTGTGGGCGAGGTGGGCGTTCTCTTCCGCGAACAATGAAATGAGCTGTTCGGTCATCGCGCCGCCGAGTTGTTCGGCATCCACGATGGTCACGGCCTTGCGATAGTAGCGTGTCACGTCATGGCCGATGCCGATGGCGGTGAGTTCGACGGACGACCGTTCTTCGATCTCTTCGATCACCTTGCGCAGATGCTTTTCCAGATAATTGCCGGTGTTCACCGACAAGGTTGAATCGTCCACCGGCGCGCCGTCGGAGATCACCATCAAGATCTTGCGCTGTTCGGGACGGGCCACAATGCGGTTGTGCGCCCACATCAGCGCCTCGCCGTCGATGTTCTCCTTGAGCAGACCTTCGCGCATCATCAGGCCCAGATTCTTGCGCGCGCGCCGCCAAGGCTCGTCCGCGGACTTGTAGATGATGTGGCGCAGATCATTGAGGCGCCCCGGATGAGGCACCTTGCCGTCGGCGATCCACTTCTCGCGAGACTGGCCGCCTTTCCACGCGCGGGTCGTGAAGCCCAGGATTTCGGTTTTCACCGCGCAGCGTTCGAGCGTGCGGGCGAGAATGTCGGCGCACATCGCCGCCACCATGATCGGGCGGCCGCGCATGGAGCCGGAATTGTCCAACAACAGCGTCACGATGGTGTCGCGAAACACCATGTCTTTCTCGCGCTTGAACGAGAGCGGGAACATGGGGTCGATAATGATGCGGGTGAGACGCGAGGTGTCGAGCAGGCCTTCCTCGAGATCGTATTCCCAGGTGCGGTTCTGCTGCGCCATCAGGAGGCGCTGCAGCTTGTTGGCGAGGCGCGAGACGACGCCTTGCATCGAAGCAAGCTGCTGATCGAGGAAGTTGCGCAGGCGCGTTAGCTCGTCGGCGTCGCACAATTCGGTGGCGTGGACGGTCTCATCGAATTGCTGCGTAAAGACCTTGTAGCCCCATTCGTCGGCATGGCTGAACGCCTGCTCCTGCCGCCAGGGCTTCATGCCTTCGTCGGATTCCTGCTCGCTGGCTTCGGCCATCTGCTCGGAGGTCATCTCGGCGGAAACTTCTTCGCCTTCCTCGCCCTCGGACTCCGCCGTCTCCGCTTCGGAGGCTTCCTGCGTGCTCTCCTGATCGCTTTCGCCGCCTTCTTCGGACTGCGGCGACGGCTCGGCATCGGAGCTTTCGCCCTCGGCTTCGGAATCGTCGGCGTACTCATCGCCCAGTTCCAGATCGTGCAGGATCGTGCGCGTGACTTTCGCGAATGCCTTCTGGTCGCGCATGGAGGATTCGAGCTTGACGAGATCCTTGCCGGCGCGCTCCTCAATCCACGGACGCCAGAGGTCGACGGCCTTCTTCGCGTTTTCCGGAGTCGGAAGACCGGTGAGTTTTTCGCGAACGATCAGGCCCAGCGCATCGGCGAGCGGCACATCGGCACGCTCGCGCACCTTGGCAATGCCGCGCGATGTCAGCTTGGCGTCGAGATTGGCGGTGAGGTTGTTCGACACGCCTTTCATGGCGTTGGCGCCGATGGCTTCGACACGGGCCTGTTCGGCGGCTTCGAAAATCGCGGACGCATCGGCGGAGGATGGCCGGAATTGATCGTGCACCTTGTCTTCGTGATAGGCGCGGCGCAGCGCATAAGCATCGCCCTGGCCGCGCACGATGGCGATCTCGTTGGGCGAAAGATTGCGCGAGGGCAGGGGCAGTCGTGCCTTCAGGCCTTTGAGCGCAGGCGGCTCAGCGGAGAAATTGACTTCCAGCTCCGGCTCGCCCGCCAGTGCGCGCACGGCAGTGCCGACGGCGCGCTTGAACGGTTCAGAGGGGTTTTCGGGTTTCATTTCTAATCACCTCCCCCTTGTGGGGAGGTCGGAGAGCGAAGCGATCCGGGTGGGGGCAAATCCCACGCGCAGTTCCCCCACCCGAAACACTTCGTGTTTCGACCT
This sequence comes from Rhizomicrobium sp., assembly GCA_036488415.1. GTDB lineage: Bacteria > Pseudomonadota > Alphaproteobacteria > Micropepsales > Micropepsaceae > Rhizomicrobium. Next base: position 19,403 of record DASXHQ010000004.1, on the reverse strand, counting down.
CCCCACAAGGGGGGGAGGTGATGGGGAAGCGGAGTTCATGCGACCAGAACCTTGGCCGCGCTTTCCGGCAATTCCTCGCCGAAGGCGCGCTGGTAGAACTCGGCGACACTGGCGCGTTCCAGTTCGTCGCATTTGTTCAGGAAGGTGAGGCGGAAGGCGAAGCCGATGTCGTTGAAGATTTCGGCGTTCTCCGCCCAAGTGATGACGGTGCGCGGGCTCATCACGGTCGAGAGATCGCCGTTGATGAAGGCATTGCGCGTCATGTCCGCGACGCGGACCATCGCGGAGATCTGCTTCTTCTTTTCCGGCGTGTTGTAGGATGGCGCCTTGGCCAGCACGATTTCGACTTCGTTGTCGTGCGGCAGATAATTCAAGGTCGTCACGATGCTCCAGCGGTCCATCTGGCCCTGGTTGATTTGCTGTGTGCCGTGATAAAGGCCGGTGGTATCGCCAAGGCCGATGGTGTTCGTGGTCGAGAACAGGCGGAACGCCGGATGCGGGCGGATCACCTTGTTCTGGTCGAGCAAAGTCAGCTTGCCTTGCGCTTCCAGCACGCGCTGGATGACGAACATCACGTCCGGACGGCCGGCATCGTATTCGTCGAAGGTCAACGCGATGGGGTGCTGCAGGCACCACGGCAGAAGACCCTCGCGGAATTCCGTCACCTGCTTGCCATCCCTCACAACGATGGCGTCCTTGCCGATGAGGTCGATACGGCTGATATGGCTGTCGAGGTTGACGCGCACGACGGGCCAGTTGAGCCGCGAGGCGACCTGCTCGATATGCGTGGATTTTCCGGTGCCGTGATAGCCCTGGATCATCACGCGGCGGTTGAAGGCGAAACCGGCCAGAATGGCGAGCGTCGTGTCCCGGTCGAAGCGGTAAGCCGGATCGTTTTCCGGAACCCATTCGGTACGGCGCGAGAAGGCGGGCACCTTCATCTTTACGTCGAAGCCGAAGAGCTTCTTCGCGTCCGCCGTCGTGTCCGGCATGAAAGCGGGATCGAGTCCCTGTGGCTGCGTGTCCATGATGCTCAGTGATCCAGCGTTCGGTGATCCAACTATGCCTCGGGCGGGAAGTCCGCCGCATGAGGGTGGGGCGCTGGCGCCCTCTCTAGGTCAGCCCCGACGCGCGCAGCACGCCATAAGCCTTGATAACCTGTTTCAGACGCTCTTCGGCGCCCCGATCGCCACCGTTCGCGTCGGGATGAAACCGCTTTACGAGTTCCTTATACCGCGCCTTTATCTCCTGCAAGGTGGCGGATGGCTCCAGGCTCATCGTCTCCAGCGCGACGAGTTGCAGCCGCGTCAGTTTGCGCTCCGGCGGACGCGCCTTTGGCCGTTCCGCTACGTCAGAAAACACGCCAAATGGATCGAGCCGCGAAGGGCCGTCATGCCCATCGCGCATGCGAGCCGCGCGCTTTCCCATGGTCCATGTCGGCCGATGGCCGGTGAGGGCATCGATACGGAACGATTCGATTTCGCGCTCGCTCATGCCGGCGAAGAAATCCCAATGCTCGTTGTGCTCGCGCGCATGGGCCTGGCAAAGCCAGAGGTGTTCGTCGAGCTTGTTCTTCGATCTGGGAACCTTGTGCGCGCCATCGCCGGTGCAGCCCGCGCGGTCGCATTTACGCGCCGAAACGTCCTTCATGGGGACGTCCGGCTTGATGCGGATATCGCGCTTGAAACGCGGTTTTGCGCGTGGGCTTTCCATGCACCAATTATGGGATCGGAATGTAAAAAAACAAGAAAACGTATTGCTTGACATGCGCCAGAACGCGTGCCGGAAGTGATTTATGAGCGTCGCAGACACCATTCGCGAAAAATTGACGGCGTCTTTTTCGCCGAAAGAGTTAATCGTCGAGGACGAGAGCGCCAAGCATGCCGGCCATTCCGGCAGCAGGCCCGGCGGCGAGACACATTTCAATGTCAGGATCGTGTCGGACGCCTTCGAAGGCGTCTCGCGCGTGGAACGCCAGCGCCGCGTCTATGCCGCGCTGGCGGAGGAGATGAAGGGCCGCGTCCACGCGCTGTCGCTCACCACGCTCACGCCGGTTGAGATGTGGCAGGAGCACTAGGCGGTGTCACCCGGATCGCGGTGATCTGGTTGCGCTGGCGACGCAGGATCTCGAATGTGTAGCCGTGGAACGCGAAGCGCTGCTTCGCTTCCGGGATGGTGCGCGCTTCGTGAATCACCAGGCCCGCGATGGTGGTGGCTTCCTCGTCCGGGAGGTTCCAGTCCAATTCGCGGTTGAGATCGCGGATCGGCGTCGTGCCTTCCACGATGTAAGAACCGTCCTTCTGCTTACGGATATTGCCGCGCGACTCCGCGTCGCCTTCGTCGGGAATGTCGCCCAGGATTTCGTCGAGAATATCCTCACGGGTGACGATGCCCTGCAGCGCGCCATATTCGTCCACCACGAAGGCGAAATGCGAACGCTGCGCGCGGAAGGCGCGAAGCTGTTCCTCCAGCGTGGTCGTATCCGGCACGAACCAAGGCTCGTGCATCAGGGATAGAACGTTGAAATTATCGAAAGATCCCTGATTTCGCGCATATTCGCGCACGACTTCCGCCGTGCGCAGCACGCCGATGATGTTGTCCGGCGTCCCGCGATAGACCGGCACACGTGTGTGTTCCGCGGCGATCAGCTCTTCGAAAATTTCGGCAGGCGGCAGGTCGGCGTCTACCGCCACCATGCTGCGGCGATGGACCATCACGTCGGCAATCTGTAGCTCGCGCAGATCGAGAACGCCGGTGATCATGTCGCGATGCTCGCGGCCGACAGCACCTTCTTCGTGATGCAGATTCACCGTGCCGCGGATTTCTTCATGCGAATCCACCAGCTCGCCGGAATCCTCCTGACGAATGCCGACGATCGCCAGAATGCGCCACACCAGCCATTGCACGCCCCCGACGATGGGTGCCAGCACGCCGACGACTGCGCGCATGGGCTGGGCGACGGCGAGGGCGAAACGGTCTGTCCGCGCGATAGCCAGTGTCTTGGGCAGAACTTCCGCGAACATCAAGATCAGCAACGTCATTATGCCGGTGGCGATGGCGACGGCGCGCTCGCCAAACTGGGATTCCAGAACCCAGGTCGCGAAAGAAGAGGCGAGGATGTTGAGGAACGTGTTGCCCAGCAGGATCGCGCCGATCACCCGCTCGCGATCGCCGACCAGATAGTTCACGTCGCGGGCAGATTTGGAGCCATCTTTTTCAAGCTGGTGCATGCGCCCGCGTGAGACGGCGGTGAGCGCGGTTTCGGAGCCGGAGAAGAAGCCGGACACGATCAGCAGCAGGAGGATAACTCCGGCGGCGGCGATTAAGGCGGTACCCATTGCAATCCCCGATTGGATCTAGCTGGAAAGAACTTCGCGCACAGCGTCGAGCGGAACGTCCTGCGCGGTGAAGGCGTGGCCGAGACCTTTGACCAGAACGAAGGTGAGCTTGCCGTCTTTCACCTTCTTATCATGCGCCATTGCGGCGATGAGCGTTTCGGCATCCGGACGCGGGCCGGGAATATCGGCGATAGACGCGGGCAGACCGACGGCTTTGAGATGCTTGGCAAAGCGTTGCGCATCCGATGCCGGTGCCTCGCCCAACTTCGCGGACAACTCAAGCGCCAGCACTGTGCCGATGGCGACGCCTTCGCCGTGCAGCAGGCGATGCGAAAATCCGGTGGCGGCTTCCAGGGCATGGCCGAAGGTGTGGCCGAGATTGAGCAAAGCGCGCTCGCCCGTTTCGCGCTCGTCGCGCGCCACGATGTCGGCTTTCATTTTGCAGGAACGCGCGACGATATGAGTCAGCGCCGCCGCATCGCCCGCCAATGCTTTCATGCCATTCTCTTCGAGCCATTCGAAGAATTTCGCATCGCCCAACGCGCCATATTTCACGGCCTCGGCATAACCCGCGAGCAATTCGCGCTTTGGCAGCGTCTTCAACGTCGCAATATCGGCGATGACGATGCGCGGCTGGTGGAACATGCCGACGAGGTTCTTGCCCTCCGGCACATTGATCGCCGTCTTGCCGCCGACCGAAGAATCCACTTGCGCGAGCAGCGTCGTCGGAATCTGCGCAAAGTCGACACCGCGTTTCAGCACGCCAGCCGCGAAGCCGACGAGATCGCCGATGACGCCGCCCCCCAGTGCCACGATCAATCCGCCGCGATCGACATTCGCACGCAGCAATTCGCCGGTGAGTTTCTCCAGTCCGGCAAAACTTTTCGTGCCTTCGCCGGGGTCGAGAACGATGGGCAGTGTTTTGATGTTCGCTTCCGTCAGCGACGCGATCAACGGATCGAGATGCAGTTTGGCGACGTGGCCGTCTGTCACCACCGGCACGGTGCCGCGCGCGAACGGCGCGAGCAGGGCGCCTGCCTGCGTCAGCAAGCCTTCGCCGACATGGATGTCGTAGCTTCGTTCGCCAAGGCCGACGCGGATGGTCTGGCTCATGCCGCCTCCAGCCATTCGCGTTCCTTCAGCATCGCCACGATGCGCTCCACTGCCGTCTGGTGCGGGCCGTCTTCGCTGTTCACGGTGAGATCGGACTGCGCGTAAAGCGGCTCACGCTCGCGATAGAGCCGCGCCATGATCTCGGCTGGATCGCCGTCCTTGAGCATAGGCCGCGTGTCGCGCCGACCCACACGGGCGATCAGAAGCTCCAGCGGCACATTGATCCAGATCGATACCGCATCGGCTTTGATTCGCGCGCGCGTTTCGTCGTCCGCGAAAGCGCCGCCGCCGGTGGCCAGAACATGCGGCGGCATGGCGAGGAGCCGCGCAATCACCTTGCGTTCACCGTCGCGGAACGCCGGCTCCCCGAATCTGGCGAAGATTTCATTGATCGAACAGCCCGCCGCCTGCTCGATCTCGGCGTCGGCGTCGCGGAATTCCACGCCTAGCCGCGCGGCCAAGCGGCGGCCGAGAGAGCTCTTGCCCGCGCCCATCATGCCTACCAGTGCCACCGTGCGTTTCAGCCCGCTCATGAACCTTCGATTACAACACTTGCGCCGCTGGCGCCATTTCCGCACAACAGGCGAAGGGGGAAAAGGAGGCTGCCGATGCGCGAAACCAACTGGACCGCCCGAATCATCGCGGGTGTCATTGTGGTGGTGGTTTTTGGTGTGCTTATTGGCGGCTACGTCGTCAGCACCCGGGAGCCGGCGCAGCAGCACATGCAGGAAGCCGTTCCGAATGACCGCCTCCCGGGCTGACGGCATCATCGAGAACTTCCTCGACATGATGAGCGCCGAGCGCGGCGCCAGCCGTAACACGCTTTCGGCCTACGCCCGCGACCTGACCGATTTCGCCGGATCGCTGGCGCGGCACGGTGACTCGATCCGCAACGCGGACCATGCGGCGGTGAAGAAATATCTGGCCTCACTGTCCGGCAGCGGATTGGCGCCATCTTCGCAAGCCCGCAAGTTGTCGGCACTGCGCCAGTTCTATGCCTTTCTCTATACGGAAGGCATCCGCGGCGACGATCCCACCAATGCCATCGAAGCGCCCAAACGTGGGCGCGTTCTGCCGAAGGTGTTGTCGGAAGGCGATGTCGAAAAGCTGATCGAAGCTGCGCGCGCGGACACGAAGAAAGAGAAGAGGGGTGAAGAAGCCATCCGCCTTCTTTGCATGGTGGAAATCCTCTATGCCTCCGGCCTGCGCGTATCGGAGTTGGTGACGCTGCCGCTCGCCGCCGTGACGGGTCGGCAGGGCTTCATCTATGTGCGCGGCAAGGGTAACAAGGAACGCATGGCGCCGCTGAATGCTTCCGCGCGCGACGCCATCGCAGATTATCTGAAGGTGCGCGAGAAGTTCACGGACGGTACCAGCCGTTTTCTCTTCGCTTCTCGTGCAGCCAGCGGACACATCACCCGGCGGCGCTGCCATCAGATGCTGAAGGAACTGGCGGTGAAGGCGGGTGTCGATCCGGACAAGCTGTCGCCCCATGTGCTGCGCCATGCCTTCGCGACGCATCTGATGGAAGGCGGCGCGGATTTGCGCAGTGTGCAGACCATGCTCGGCCATGCCGACATCGCGACGACACAAATCTACACCCATGTCGCCGGCGACCGGCTGAAGCAGACGGTGCAGTCTGCGCATCCGCTGGCGAAGAAGAAAAGTTGATTCACGCAGAGCCGCAGAGACGTGGAGGTTATGAACTCCGTCACCTCTGCGTCTCTGCGTCTCTGCGTCTCTGCGGCTCTGCGTGAGACCAAATATCCGTGGCCCGTCGCGGCAGGTCGCGCTACAACAAACGCAGCCAATATCGGGAGCTGTCCTTGAGCTTTACGCCTGTCGAGCGCCGTGTGCCGCCGCGCCTTTATCGGTCCAAGCTGTTCGTGCCGGGATCGCAGATCAAGTTCTTCGAGAAGGCCGCCGCAGGCCCCGCCGATGTGGTGTGCCTCGACCTTGAAGACGCCGTCGCGCCGTGCGACAAGGACAAGGCGCGCGACAACATCGTGGCCGCGCTCAATGACGTGAACTGGGGCAACAAGCTCGTCACCGTGCGCATCAACGGCCTCGATACCAATTTCTGCTATCGCGACGTGATCGCGCTGGTGGAGAAGGGCGGCGAGCGGCTGGATGCGATCATGGTGCCGAAGGTCGGCAACGGCGCGGACCTTTATGCCATCGACATGCTGATCACGCAGGCGGCGAGCTTCGTGGGCCGCAAGAAGCAGGTCGGCCTCGAAGTCATCATCGAAAGCGCGATGGGTCTCGGCAACATTGACGAGATCTGCCGCGCCTCGAAACGGCTGGAGACGCTGCATTTCGGCGCGGCGGACTATGCGGCCTCGCAAGGCATGCGCACGACGAACATCGGCGGCGGCAATGCGGACTATGTGATGCTGACCGATCAGGAGCCGGGCAGGGCGCGCGACAAGCATTGGAACGATCTGTGGCACTTCCCGCTGTTCCGCATGTGCCAGGCGGCGCGCGCGCATGGCATCGTGCCGATCGATGGGCCGTTCGGCGATTATTCCGATGCCGATGGTTTTCGGGTGCAGGCGAACCGCACGGCGATCCTTGGCTGCGAAGGCAAATGGGCGATCCATCCCAGCCAGGTTGCCCTCGCCAACGAAATCTTCACGCCGCCGGAAAAAGAGGTGAAACGCGCCGAAGCCATCCTCGCGGCGATGAAAGACGCGCAGGAAAAGGGCCTGGGCGCCGTGGCACTGAACGGCGTGCTGGTCGACGCCGCCTCGATCCGCCAGGCGCATGTCATCGTCCAGCAGATGAAAATGATCACCGAGCGGACGAGCTGAGCGATTCTGTCAAGCGTTTGAGCTTGTCCGGGTTGCGAAGGCCATACAGCGTCGTGATTTTCTGACCATCGGTTTCGATGGCGATGACGCCGAGCATCTCGTTGCCGTCGCGGATGACAAGGGCGGGCTGGCCGTTTATCTCCGTCATCGCGGTTTCCAGCACGGCGGCGGAATAGAATTTTCTGCCGAGGCCATGAATGAAGCGTGCGATCTTGTCGGCGCCGTAGATCGGATTGAGCGCCGCCGCGGCCTTTCCGCCGCCGTCGGAATAGGCGATGGCGTCCGGCGCCATGAGCGCCATCAATTCGCCCGGATCGGACGCGCCGCTGGCTTTCGCAAAGCGCAGCAGCAGGTCGCGATGCGCGTCATTGGAGGCCTTGAAGCGCGGGCGGTCTTCCCTCACCCGCTCACGCGCGCGGGAAACGAGCTTGCGGCAGGCGGCTTCTGTTTTCTCCAGCGTGGCGGCGATCTCGGCATAATCACAATCGAAGGCGTCGTGGAGGATCAGCGCGGCGCGTTCCTCCGGCGACAACCGCTCCAACACATGCAGCAAGGCAAGCGACAGATCGGATGCAAGTTCGGCGCGCGCCGCCGGTGCATCCGCCGCGAAAGCGCGCGTATCGTCTGGCAGCAGAGGCTCCGGCAGCCACGGGCCGACATAGCTCTCACGCCGCGCGCGCACCTTGCGCAGCGCATCGAGAGACAGGCGCACTGTCGCGGCGGAGAGCCATGCGCGCGGATCGCGAACATCCTCACCGTCCACGCGTTGCCAGCGCAGCCAGGCTTCCTGCACCACGTCTTCGGCGGCTGGCATCTCGCCCAGCATCCGATAGGCGATGTTCAGCAGATGTGCGCGGTGGCATTCAAAGACGGCGGTGTCGCTCATGCGGCTTTCAGCGTTGGATCCACGGCGATGTCTGTGCCGCCCACGCGCACGCGCTGGCAGGTTTTGGCGTGGCCGAGCGCGCGTTTCAGCACCGGATAATTCCGCGTCGTCATCGCCTGCAGGCTTAGCGCGATCAGCGCCGGTTTACCCCATTTCTGCTCGATGGTTTCACGCAGATCATCGAGATTGTCCGAAGCGCCCAGCAGCGCGCGGCCATAGTCGAAGCCGAGTTGCGCATCAGGATCGGTCGGTGTGCCGGAGAGAAGCGCTTTGATGATGTTGCCGTCCATCCCCGCTTCCACCGCCATATCGGTTCCGATCTGCACGCAGGGTCCGCAATCCTCCACCAGCGCGCCTGCAATACCCGCCGCGAACCAGGCATTGGCCGGCGCATCGCCCTGCCAGCTACCGGCTGTCTGCATCTTCATGTAGCGGCGAAAGCCCGTGAACGTCGTGTCCAGCAATTCGTGCATATAGCTGCCGTCATAGCTGTAGCGCGTTTCCATCTTGCGAATGTAGCGATGCATGAACCATTTGATCATCACACAACTCCTTCCTGTTTTGCCCGCATCCACGCGAGCGCGAAACCCAGAAAGCTGATCACGATCACGCCGACGCCTGTAGAAACGAGAATTTGCGGATCGGAAGGCAGGCCGTCCTTGATCCATCCCCAGACATGAAAGCAAGCATGCAGCGTGGGCCATGTCGCACCGGCGAGCGCCAGCGCGGCCGCGGTTATGCCGCCACGTAGCGCCATCATCATGCCCGCGCCGCTGGCGGCGAAGGCGAGGCCGATATCGACGATAAAATGATGGTTCATCGGTCCCGTCGCCGTGACGCCCGGGATCGCCATGTACCAGGCGCCGGGAGCCAGGATCATCCAAAGGCCGTTAATCAGGTGAAACAGGCCCAAAAGGCCCAGAAGCCAGCGTAGAATCATGGTTCAGCCCTCTCTCATGCCTTTAAGACGCGCGGGCCAGGTACTCTGTGACAGGCCCGGTTTTGTTGACAGAGAAGGGGGCGCTTGCCACTTATCCCAACGCGGCCTATGGGTCCGGCCCCTTCGGACACCAAGCAGATGACAATGCACACTTATCTGGATTTTGAGCGGCCGATCGCCGAACTCGAAGGCAAGATTGTCGAATTGCGGAAGCTGGCGGAAGCCGATCCCGCGATGGAGATCGAGGACGATGTCGCGCGCCTGCAGGCCAAGGCCGATGCGCTGATCGACGAGACCTACGCCAAGCTCACGCCCTGGCAGAAGACGCTGGTGGCGCGCCACCCCGCGCGGCCGCATTTCATGGACTATGTCTCGCACCTGATCGACGAATTCACGCCGCTGGCCGGTGACCGGGTGTTCGGCGAAGACCGCGCGCTGATGGCAGGTCTCGGCCGCTTCCGCGGACGTGCCGTGGCGGTGCTGGGGCACGAGAAGGGCAACGACACCAAGAGCCGTCTCACGCACAATTTCGGCATGGCGATGCCCGAAGGCTATCGCAAGGCGCAGCGCATCTTCGAAATGGCCGATCGTTTCGGCCTGCCGGTGATTTCCTTTGCGGATACGCAAGGCGCCTATCCCGGCGTCGGCGGCGAAGAGCGCGGGCAGGCGGAAGCCATCGCGCGCTCCACGCAAGCGAGCCTCAATCTCGGCGTGCCGTTCATCGCCACGATCATCGGCGAAGGCATGTCGGGCGGCGCGCTTGGCATCGCGGTGGCCAACAAGGTGTTGATGTTGGAGCACTCGATCTATGCGGTGATCTCGCCAGAAGGTTGCGCGTCGATCCTGTGGCGCAGCGCCGACAAAGCGCAGGACGCTGCGGCGGCTATGAAGATCACCGCGCAGGATCTGCTGGGCCTGAAGGTGATCGACAGCATCGTGCCAGAACCGCCTGGCGGCGCGCATCGCGGGCCGGAGCATACGATCAACGCCGTGGGCGAAGAGATTTCCCGCGCGCTGAACGAGATGAACGGCCTGTCGCCGGACGAACTGCGCAAGCAGCGCCGCGAGAAATATCTCGCAATGGGCCGCAATCTCGCCGCCTAAAGCGACCGCGCGAACTTCCTGATATCGCCGACCAGATCGTCCGGGCGTTCCAGCGCCGCGAAGTGGCCGCCTTCTTCGAAATCGGTCCAATGCGTCACGTTCACATGACGCTCGACGAGACTGCGCGGCGGGAAGGGGATGAGATCGATCGGGAAGTTCGCGATGCCCACCGGCTTTTCGATACGCGCGCCGTTCGGCACCGGCGTGCCGGCGGTGTCTTCCATCAGGCCGCGATACATCCATGTCGCCGTGTTGAAGGTGCGGGTGACGAGATAGATCATCACATTCGTGAGCAACTGGTCTTTCGTATAGACCTTCTCAAAGCCGTTGCGGGTGTCGGACCAGCCGTGGAATTTCTCCACGATCCAGGCGCAAGCCCCGACGGGCGAATCCATCATCGCGTAGGACAGCGTCTGCGGCTTGGTGGTCTGCTCGCGGAAATAGGCGCCTTCCATCTCGAACAGCATGGCGGCGCGCTGGGCGTAGGCCTTTTCCTCTTCCGTTTCCGGATGCACGCCGGGCGAGCGCCAGCCGAACATGTTGAGATGCACGGCGCGGCAGCCGCGGCCTTCATATCCCATCCAGCCCGACACGGCGCTGCCCCAGTCGCCGCCTTGCGCGATATAACCGTCGAGCTTCAACACGTCGGTCATCAGCGTGTCGAAATATTTGGCGGTGGTGCGCGGACCGATGGGCCGCTTGGGCTTGCCGGACAATCCGTAACCCGGCAGCGACGGCACGATCACGGTGAAGGCATCCTTCACGTCGCCGCCGTGTTTTTCCGGATGCGCCAGCTTGTCGATGATGTGGACGAACTCGAACACCGATCCGGGCCAGCCGTGGCTCAGGATCAGCGGTTTCGGCGCGTCACCCGATCCGTCTTCACGATAGAAGTGAATGTCGAGGCCGTTTATCTCGGCGAGGAATTGCGGAAATTTGTTCAGCGCCACCTGTTGCGCCGCCCAATCGTATTTTTCCGTCCAATACGAACAGAGCTGCTTCATGTAGTCGAGGTTCGCGCCATAGGCCCATGTGCCTTCCAGGCCTTCGCCACGCGGCATCTCATGCCAGGGATAATCGAGCACGCGCTGGCGGATCGTGACGATCTCCTCGTCCGGCACGTCGAAGCGCGTCTGGCGGATGGGCATGGGTAAATCCTTGGGCAGCGGGCTGAGAAGCTTGCCGCGCTTGCGGCGCAAAAGAAAAGGGGGCCGGTGAAGGCCCCCTTATCCACGGATTTGTTGGGAACTATTTTGCGAGTTCGGCGGAGAGCGACGAAATCCAGCCCTGATTGCCGAGTTCATCCTTCACTTGCCACCAGATGCCGTCTTTCTCGCCGGTCGGATAGAGCATCATGCCGGCCGAAAGCGAGCGCACGACCTTCGCGTGTTTCTCGTTGCCGGGGCGGTCGTAGAGCTGGCCCGGCCGAGTCATGGTCAGCGCTTGCGTCGGCGCTTGTGCAGAGGCGCCGCCTTCGGAGGCGCTGGGCATGCCGCCCATATCGCCCACCAGTTTGGTGTAGGCGTCGATATAGGCGAGCGTCACGACCTGGCCGATGTCGGTGTTCTGATAGCTCGATGCCGCCGCGCCGCCATAGCCACCCCAATCGCCCCAGCCGCCACCCACACCGAAACCGACATCGGTCTTGGAGCCGTGGCCCTGTTCGATGGGGCCGTCCTCGCTGGTGCGCACATTGACGATCGACAGAACGACGTCGGCGGTTTTGCTGCTGATGGAAATGTTGGACAGGATCGCGCCCGCACCGCCGCCGACGAAACCGCCGAGGATGCCGCCGATATTGCCGCCGCTGGAATTGTTGTTCTTCGACGCGATGTCTGGGACGAGGATGTAATCGGCGGCCTTCACCTGGCCTTTGCCGATGTTCGAGCCGCCCTGCAAATCGCCGCCCGACGCGAGCTGGCGTTCCTGCTGCGCCATCTCAAAACCCTTGCCGCGATCGACCAGCGTGAAGCAGCCGGATTTGCGCACGAAGACCTTAAGCAACACTTCCGGTGAGGCGAGATTGAGATCGCTCCACCAATTATGGTCCGGCTCGCGAATGGCGATGGTGCCGAGATTGCGTCCGCAAGTTGGAATTTGCGATTCCTTGCGGTCGGTTTTTTCCTTGATGGATTCCGCCTGTGCTGCAAACGATGTCGCCAGCAAGGCCACGCTGCACGCGCCAATGAACGCTCCAATGCGCATATCAAACCTCTTACAGTGAAAATGCCCCATCACGCGCGAAGAGCGCGCGGAATTGCCCCGCTCCCCCGGCGCACGCGGAAACCTAACAAAGGCCTCAGAAACCGCAATCCGGCAGAGCCGTTCGGTGTGATCGCTTTTCAGGAAAAGTGCGGCTTTGCTGCGGATGCGAAATCACCACCAGCCGCGCCACTTGAACCATGCGATCGGCAGGATGATCGAAATGATCATGACGCATAGCGCCATCGCATAGCCGTAGTGCCAATTATATTCCGGCATAGTCTTGAAGTTCATTCCCCACATGCTGGCGAAAAAGGTGGGCGGAATGCCGACAACCGAGGCGATCGTCAGTACCTTGAAGATGTCGTTCTGCTCGGTGTTGATGAATCCGAGGATGGCATCGAGCAGAAACTGCACCTTGTTCGACAGATGCAATTCGAAATCGGCCAGCGAACCGATATCGCGCTGGGCGGTTCTGAAACGCGCCTGCAGTTCCGCACTCATCCAGTGCTCGGCTTTCTCGCAGGCGAACGGCGCGATGCGTTGAAGGCCCAACAAACTCTCGCGGATTTGGGAGAGATGGTCGCCGGTACTGCCGATATCCAGCAGCGCATCGCGCAATTGGCCGGTCCGGCGCTTTATTCCGTGCTTCGGTGAGTGGCTATAGCGCGTGAACGCCGTGCGCGACATATCGTTCAGATGCGCGCCGATCTGCTCCAGCATGTCGGCGCCATAATCGACCATGCCTTCCAGCAGCGAGATGAACACTTCGCTGGAGGTAAGCCCGTGCGCCTTTTTGTTGCAAAGATGCGCGGTCGCCTCGAAAGCGTGCATTTCGGTATAGCGAATCGTGACCAGGAATTTCTGGGTGAGCACGAAGCCCACGGTTGTCGGCGCGTCCTCGTCACCGTGCGCTGAAACCGGCGTGCTGACCTGCAACACATCGTCCTCGAATTGCAGGCGGCTGGAGGATTCGATTTCCTCCAGCTCGGCGCGCGCGGGCACGTCGATATGAAGCGCCGATTTAATTTTCTCTATCTCGTCCTGTGTCGGATTGAAAAGATCGATCCAGATCGCCTCGGAAGGCTCGTGCGCGTCGCTTGGAAACATATTCAACATGGGTAACCTCGAATCGGTAGAAAGGATAATCCCGCACTTTCGTTCCCGCGCGGTGGTTGCCCGCAATCTTTTCGGCGGTTAGCGTGGGACCGGTCCAGTGGGGGTGGGGGTATTCAATGGCATGTCGCGTGGGTCTGTGGGCGGCGCTTGGTGTCGCCTTGCTATTCGGAAACAACGCGTTCGCCGGCGATATGGTCATCCATGCGGGCAAACTGATCGACGGCGTATCCAAAACGCCGCAGAGCAATGTTTCCATCTTTATCCACGACGACCGTATTTCCGGCGTGCAGCCGGGTTTCGCAAGCCCAAAGGGCTTCGCGGTGATCGACCTGTCGAAACAGACGGTGCTGCCGGGCCTGATCGATTGCCACGTCCATGTGACCGGTCAGTTCGACGGCGGAAATCCGGTGGCCGAGGCCGTCACCATGACCGATTTCGATTCCGCGGTGCGTTCCACCGCTTATGCGCGCAACACGCTGCTCGCCGGGTTCACCAGCGTGCGCGATGTGGGCGCTTCGACCGGCGTGGTCGTGGCACTCAAGACGGCAATCGCCAAGGGCATCGTCGAGGGACCGCGCATGTGGGTGTCCGGCTCGCCGCTGGGACCGACGGGCGGCCACAACGATGCCGCCAACGGCCTCGATCCCGCGTTGTTCAACCCGGAGTGGAAGGACAACATCGTCAACAGCCCGGAGGATGCGCGTCGTGTGGTGCGCGAGCATCGCCAGCATGGCGCCGATCTCATCAAGATCATGCCCTCGGGCGGCGTGCTTTCCATCGGCGACAATCCCAGTTTGCAGCTGATGACGGATGACGAGATCAAGGCCGTCATTGACACCGCGCACTCGCTGGGCATGAAGGTCGCGGCACACGCGCATGGACGGGACGCGATCAACGCCGCGGTGCGGCTCGGCGTGGACTCCATCGAGCATGGCAGTTTCGCGGATACGACCAGCTACCAACTGATGAAGCAGCATGGCACTTATCTCGTGCCGACGCTGCTGATCGCGCACGCTGTCTACATTCTTGCCAAGACACATCCGGAACAGCTCAATCCGTCATCGGCGGCAAAGGCGCTGGCGGTGGCGCCGCGCATTCAGAAGAATTTGCATGACGCCTACATGGCGGGCGTGAAGATCGCGTTCGGCACCGATCAGGGCTTGGTGCCGCATGGCCAGAATGCGCAGGAGTTTGCGCTGATGGTGCAGGCGGGGATGAAGCCGATGGATGCGATCGTCGCGGCAACGGGCTCCGCCGCCGACCTCATCGGCGACACCGCCGACATCGGCAGCGTGCAGAAGGGCCGCTATGCGGACATCGTGGCGGTCAACGGTGACCCGCTCGCGGACATCACACAGCTGCAGCGCGTCGGCTTCGTGATGAAGGGCGGCACGATTTATAAGCAGAACAACCAGATCGTCCCGCACCAGGCGGGAACGAAGTAACCAGCCGCGAACGCGCGGTTAGACGAGCGCGCCGTGGCAGTGCTTGAACTTGCGGCCTGAGCCGCAGGGGCAGGGCGCGTTGCGCTGCACGCGGCCCCAGGTCTGCGGATCGTTCGGATCGACAGGACCGTCATAGGTGCGCACGAGGCGCGGGCCTGTGTCGCGTGGCTCACCAGACTGCATCTCGTCTTCGCCCGTGAGAGGGTCAAGGTGATGCGTCTGCATCTGGAGCGGCGCGCGTTCCAGCGGCGGCGGCGGTTCGCCGGTCTGGATCTGGATGTGCATGAGCTGGCGCACGACATCCACGCGCAGCTTGGCAAGGAGCGCCTCGAACAATTCGAACGCTTCCTGCTTGTATTCGTTGAGCGGATCGCGCTGGCCATAGCCGCGCAGGCCGACATACTGGCGCAGGTGATCCAGATTGATGATGTGCTCGCGCCAGTTGTGATCCAGCGTCTGCAGAAGGATCGCTTTCTCGACATAGCGCATGACGTCTGTGCCGGAATTGGCGGCGCGCTCGGCGGCGCGGTTATCCACGGCCTTCTGGATGCGCTCGCGCACTTCCTCGTCAGCGATGCCTTCTTCCTTGGTCCAGTCGACGATCGGAAGATCGACGCCGAACAACTCCAGCACCTCGGTGTGCAGACCCGCGGCATCCCATTGCTCGGCATAAGCCTTCTCGGGAATGTGCTTGGCGATGAGCTCTTCCACGATCTGCTCGCGGAAATCGGCGATCTCGCCTGCGACATCGTCCGCGCCCATGATCTCCTTGCGCTGCTCGAAGATCACTTTGCGCTGGTCGTTCAGCACGTTGTCGTATTTGAGGATGTTCTTGCGCATTTCGAAGTTGCGCGCTTCGACCTTCTGCTGCGCCTTCTCCAGCGCCTTGTTCACCCACGGATGCGCGATGGCTTCGCCCTTTTCGAGGCCAAGGCGGGTGAGGATCGAATCCATGCGGTCCGATCCGAAAATGCGCATGAGGTCGTCCTGTAGCGACAGGAAGAACTTGGACGCGCCGGGATCGCCCTGACGCCCCGAACGGCCGCGTAGCTGGTTGTCGATGCGGCGGCTTTCGTGGCGCTCGGTGCCGACAACATAAAGGCCGCCGGCGGCTTTCGCGCGCTCCTTGTCGGCGGCGACTTCCGCTCTGATTTGCGCGCTGCGCGTCGCGATTTCATTTTCGTCGAGAAGGCCGGCGAGTTCGGTCTTGATGCGCATGTCGGCGTTGCCGCCGAGCTGGATGTCGGTGCCGCGGCCGGCCATGTTTGTGGCGATGGTCACGGTGCCCGAAACGCCGGCCTGCGCCACGATGGTTGCTTCCTGCTCGTGGAAGCGGGCATTGAGCACATTGTGCTTGATCTTGCGCTTCTTCAATAGTGCCGCGAGGGATTCGGATTTCTCGATGGACGTGGTGCCGACGAGGATCGGCTGGCCGCGCTTCTGGCAGTCCTCGATCAGCTTGATGATGGCTTCGTCTTTCTCTTCCAGCGTACGGTAGACTTCGTCGTCATAGTCCTTGCGCGCGACGGGAAGGTTGGTCGGCACTTCCAGAACATCGAGATTGTAGATGTCCATGAATTCGGCGGCTTCGGTCAGCGCAGTGCCGGTCATGCCCGCCAGCTTGTCGTAGAGGCGGAAATAGTTCTGGAAGGTGATTGAGGCGAGCGTCACGTTCTCCGGCTGGATCGCCTGATTCTCTTTGGCCTCCAGCGCCTGATGCAGGCCTTCGGAATAACGGCGGCCTTCCATCATGCGGCCGGTGAATTCGTCGATGATGACGACCTTGCCGTCCTTCACGATGTAGTCGCGATCCTTCTGGAACAGCTTATGGGCCCTGAGCGCCTGGTTGGCGTGGTGCACCATGTTGATGTTCTCGATGTCGTAGAGATCGCCCGTCGGCAGCAGACCCGCATCGCGCATCAGCTGGACGAGATGCTCGTTGCCGGCTTCCGTGAGTGTCACCTGGCGCTGTTTCTCGTCGAGTTCGAAGTCTTCCGGCAGCAGGCTTGGCATCAGCGCATCGACGGTCCGATAGACTTCCGTCTGATCGTCCGTCGGCCCGGAAATGATGAGCGGCGTGCGTGCTTCGTCGACGAGGATCGAGTCTACTTCGTCCACGATGGCGAAGGAATGTCCGCGCTGCACCATCGTGGCAGCGGAATATTTCATGTTATCGCGCAGATAGTCGAAGCCGAATTCGTTGTTGGTGCCGTAGGTGACGTCGGCGCCATAAGCGGCCTTGCGCTCTTCATCCGTGAGGCCATGCAAGATGCAGCCGACGGTGAGGCCGAGGAAGCGGTAGATCTGTCCCATCCACTCCGCGTCGCGCTTCGCGAGATAGTCGTTGACGGTGACGACATGCACGCCTTCGCCGGCGAGCGCGTTCAGATAGACGGGCAGGGTGGCGACGAGCGTCTTGCCTTCGCCGGTTTTCATCTCGGCGATGTTGCCACCGTGCAGAACCATGCCGCCGGTGAGCTGCACGTCGAAGTGGCGCTGGCCGAGCGTGCGCTTGGCCGCTTCGCGCACCACTGCGAAGGCTTCCGGCAGAATGTCTTCGAGCGTTTCGCCTTTCGCGAGACGTTCCTTGAAAGCGGGTGTCATCGCTTTCAGTTCGTCATCGCTCATGGAGACGAAGCGCGGTTCTAGCGCGTTGATCTCGGCGACGGTCTTGGCCATTGGGCGCAACTTGCGCTCGTTGGAGGAACCGAAGAATCGCGATGCGAAGCTGCCGAAATTGAGCATAGAGTCCTCAAAGGGGCCGGTTGGCCACCAAAACCACAAGCAACCGCAAGGCGGTCTGCCCGGCGTATACGCGCCTGCGACCGGCAAATCCCCGTCCGGCACGGCGCGGGGGAGAGATAAGAACGGGCTTCCCCCTTGTCAATTCAAGGGATTCCGGCCAAATCCCCCGCCGATTTCAGGGCATGCTTCATGGCCAAAGCTTCAACCAAAAAGCCCGCCGGTGCCGCCTCCAAGGCGGTCCATGCGGTTTCGCCATTGGCGCCCGCTAAATTCCCCACTTTGCCGCCTTTGGCGGGTGTGCGGCTCGCCACCGGCGAAGCGGGCGTCCGCTACAAAGACCGAACCGATGTCCTTTTGGTGACGCTGGCGCCGGGAACCCAAGCCGCGGGCGTGTTCACCAAATCCAAAACATCTTCTGCCCCGGTCGATTGGTGCCGTGCGAATCTGAAATCCGGCGGCGCGCGGGCGCTGGTGGTGAACAGCGGCAACGCCAACGCCTTCACCGGCAAGGCGGGCATGGAAGGCGCACAGGCTGTCGCGCGTTCCGCCGCTGCGACGCTGGGGTGCAAGGCCGGCGAGGTGATGCTCGCGTCCACCGGCGTGATCGGCGAGCCGCTTCCGGCGGAACGCATTACAAAAATTTTGGGCAAGCTGGCCGATGAAGGTTCCGCCAGCGCCTGGCGCGCCGCCGCCGAAGCGATCATGACGACCGACACCTTTCCCAAGCTGGCCACCGCGCAGGCGACGATCGACGGCAAGCGTGTGACCATCAATGGCATCGCCAAGGGCAGCGGCATGATCGCGCCGGACATGGCGACGATGCTGTCCTTCGTGTTCACGGACGCGAATTTGCCCGCGAGCGTTTTGCAGGAACTATTGAGCGCAGGCGTGAAGACATCGTTCAACGCGATCACGGTGGACAGCGATACGTCAACAAGCGACACGCTGATCTTGTTTGCTACCGGCAAGGGCGCGAGCCATCCGGCCATCGCCAAGGCGAGCGACAAACGCCTTACCGATTTCAAGCGCAAACTCGACGAGGTGTTGCTCGATCTCGCTTTGCAGGTGGTGAAGGACGGTGAGGGCGCACAGAAGCTCATCCGCATCGATGTTGCAGGCGCGGAGAACGATGCCGCCGCGCATCGCATCGGCATGAGCATTGCAAATTCCCCGCTGGTGAAGACCGCCATCGCCGGGGCGGACGCGAACTGGGGCCGCATCGTCATGGCCGTCGGAAAATCCGGCGAGAAAGCGGATCGCGACAAGCTCAAGATTGCGTTCGGCGGACAGGCCGTCGCCGAGAAAGGCGAACGCGCCGCCAAATACAACGAAGCCGCCGCGACGAAAGCGGTGTCAGGCCGCGAAGTACACATCGCCGTCGATCTCGGCATCGGCAAGGGCGCCGCGCGCGTTTGGACCTGCGATCTCACGCACGGCTATATCGACATCAATGGCAGCTATCGCAGCTGACCCGTTCCATTCGTGGACACCACTCTTGGGTATTCGCCTGCGATTGCTATAAAACCCGCCCCATATATTAAGCCACTCTTAATGGGGGGAAGGCATCATGACCGACGTTGCGCGCCGTCTGACGCTTGTCGTTGCCTGCGCGCTGATCGATCCGGATGGGCGTGTGCTCATAGCGCAGCGCCCGCCGGGGAAGGTGATGGCGGGGCTATGGGAATTTCCTGGCGGCAA
>DASXHQ010000161.1:0-16562 GCA_036488415.1 Rhizomicrobium sp. | reverse complement strand
GAGCTTCCTGCCCAAGATCAAGATCGAGATCGCGGTGAAGGCGCAGATGGCCGACGCGGTGGTCGAAGCCATCGCGAGCAAAGCCAAGACCGGCCAGATCGGCGACGGAAAAATCTTCGTCACGCCGCTCGAATCGGTCCTGCGCATCCGCACCGGCGAAGCCGACGGCGACGCGCTCTAAACACATCAAATTTCACGGAAGGGGAAGTGGTATGAAACTGGATTGGAAGAAACTCGGCGCGGGTTCGGCAATCGCCGTTGGGGCGACGGTTGCCGCAAGCGCACCAGCCTTTGCCGCGGCGCCGCCGAAGATCGATTCCGGCGACACGGCCTGGATGCTCACCTCATCGGCTCTCGTGCTGATGATGACCATTCCGGGCCTGGCGCTGTTTTACGGCGGCATGGTGCGCAAGAAGAACGTGCTCGCCACCCTGGCGCAAAGCTTCGGCGCCACCTGCATCATCACCGTGTTGTGGATGGTGATCGGCTATTCGCTCGCCTTCACCACCAACGCGGACTCCGCCACCAACCAGTTCATCGGCAGCTTCGACCAGTTCATGCTGGGCAAGATGGGGCTGAACGCGGTGAACCCCCTGGCGGCAACGATTCCCGAATCCGTCTACATGTTCTTCCAGATGACCTTCGCGATCATCACGCCCGCGCTTATCGCAGGCGCGCTGGCGGATCGCATGAAGTTTTCGGCCTTCATGTGGTTCATGTCGTTGTGGCTGCTCTTGGTCTATTGCCCCATCGCCCACTGGGTGTGGGGCGGCGGCTGGCTGGGATCGCTGGGCGCGCTGGACTATGCGGGCGGAACCGTCGTGCATCTGAATGCCGGCACTGCAGCGCTCGTCACCTGTCTCGTGCTGGGCAAGCGTGTCGGCTACGGCACCGACAACATGGCACCGCATAATCTGGTGCTCTCCGTCATCGGTGCTTCGCTGCTCTGGGTCGGTTGGTTCGGCTTCAACGCGGGTTCGGCGGTCACCGCGAATGTGAACGCCGGTATGGCCGCGGCGGCGACGCAAATCGCGACCGCCGCGGCGGCGCTGGGCTGGATGGGCGTGGAATGGATCGTAGGCAAGAAGCCGAGCGTGCTGGGCATGATCTCCGGCGCGGTGGCAGGCCTTGTCGCCATCACACCGGCGTCCGGTTTCGTGGATGCGCAAGGCGCGCTCATCATCGGCTTTGCGGCTGGCATCGTCTGCTACTTCTCGGCGGTGTGGGTGAAGCGATGGATCGGTTACGACGATGCGCTCGACGCCTGGGGCGTGCATGGCGTGGGCGGGGCCTTGGGCGCCATGCTGACCGGCGCACTGGCGAAGAACGCGATCAACCCTGCGGGCAAAGGCTGGATCTTCGACGGCAACGGTCATCAGATGCTGATTCAGTTCTACGACGTGGCCGGCACCTTCGTGTATTGCGCGATTGGCACCTTCATCATCTTGAAAGCCATCGATCTGGTCATCGGCCTGCGCGTGTCGCGCGAAGTCGAAGTCGAAGGCCTCGACATCAACCTGCACGGGGAGACCGTGCACGGCTGACAGCGTTTCCTTCTGAACTTGGGCGCGTCCTTCACCGGGACGCGTCCTTTTTCTTTTCAGGCGAGCGTTTGGCCCCAGTAGCGCCAGAGATAGAAGGCAATAAGAAGCGCCGGCACGGCATAATCGAGCCATGGGCGTCGCGTTATGCTGAGCAGTAGATACAACACCACCGGCGTTAGAACCCGCAGCCAGTTGATGGGCGATGACGGTCCGCTGTCCCCGCCAAACACCGTGAGCCAGAGCAGAAAATATATCAGCTGATAGAGCGCGAAGACGCCCCAGAAATACCGGCGGTTGGAATCGTAGAATGCGTGCAGATCGCAATGCACCTCCGCCTCGTCCGGCAGGCTCGACGCGGCAAGCAGCACCAGCAGAAGAATCTGGACGAATTGAGCGAGGTAAATGGGAAATGTCTGTCCCACGGCGACATCGCGGATGCTCCACTGCGCGAACCACAACCGGATGATTTCCAGGATCACGAGCGCGGCGGCGATCAGAACGCGCCCGTCCCAGCGAACGGTGCGGGCGTGCCGCATCAGGCGGTGAAAGCTCAGCACGATGTCGGCAAGAGCCAGACTCACCAGGATGGTAAGAAGCCCCAGTGCGTATTCGAACGGTCTCATGCGAATCCCCCCGACGGACCCTAACGGAGCCCCGTGGAGGCGAGAAGCTGCCGCGATCTGTAAGAATTCGTGCGGCATGACGGGTCTGCGTTCCGGTCGGGCTGCCGCCTCCTCTCGTCTCTGCTACGAAAAAAGCTGGAGGACGCCATGACAAAGATAATTGTACGCGAGGCGCGCAAGGACGACTTCGCACAATGGGAACCACTGTGGGATGGATACACGCGGTTCTACGAGCGCGAACCGGACGCGAAGATCACCTTGTGGAACCGCGCCTTCGATGTTTATGAGCCGATCCACATTCTTGTGGCGGAAATGGACGGACGCATCGTCGGCATCGTCCACTATCTTTATCACCGCTCGACCTCGCTGATCGGGCCGGTCTGCTATCTGCAGGACCTGTTCACGGAAGACGGATTGCGCGGCAAGGGCGTGGGCCGCGCGCTGATCGAGGCGGTGTATGCAAAGGCGAAAGAAGCCGGCGCGGCGCGCGTCTACTGGATGACGCACGAAACCAACACAACGGCGATGAAGCTCTACGACAATATCGCGGAGAAGAGCGGCTTCCTGCAGTACCGCAAGAATTTGGGCTGACGGCGGAAATATCCGGCGTATCCGATTTTTTAACTCCCGCCGTTTATCGTTAATCCCCGGTAAACGGAGCGTTTCATGCCTGTTCTGGACAGCGAAACCGTCAATCTCGTCTTCAAGCAGCCGCGTCCCGATGGCGGGTTCGATGGCGAGCCGCGCGTGGCTCTGCGGCGCCTCGGCAAGCAGCGCCCTTGCGTCATCCTCGCTTTTCCGCCCAAGGCGGCGGGCACCTATTTCCGCACCGCGATCATCGCGGCGGTGGGCGGGCAACTGGTCCGCGTCGTTCATGCGCAGGGCGGGCGCGACGCGACGCCTTATCTGCCGACCTTCGTCGCCTATTTCGCGGGCGGCGTCAGCGAACGCACGCTGGTCTCGCACATCCACATGCAGGCGCTGCCCGCCAACATCAATTTCCTGGAGATGTTCGGCATCCGCCCGATCATCATGAAGCGCAGCATCCCCGACATGCTCGCCTCCTATTGGGACATGCTGCTGAAGGACCCCAAGGCGATG
Source organism: Rhizomicrobium sp. (assembly GCA_036488415.1). Lineage (GTDB taxonomy): Bacteria > Pseudomonadota > Alphaproteobacteria > Micropepsales > Micropepsaceae > Rhizomicrobium. The sequence continues at coordinate 13,294 of DASXHQ010000161.1, read as the reverse complement.
CTGGACGGATTGAACTGCCGCATCCCGGAAAATTTCCGCCTCTTCTCCGACCACAAGAAGGCGGATTTCATGGTCGATATTCTGGGGCCCTGGTATGCGAGTTATTTCGCGACCTGGATGGAATATGCCGACGAAGATCCGGATGCCGTCTGCGTGCTGACCTATCGCGAATTTTGCGAGGATCCGGTGGGCACCTTGCAGCGCTCCGTAGCGCATGTGGGCCTGCCGCGCAGCCACGAGGAATGCCAGAAGGCGCTCGACACCGTTTGGCAGCGGCGCGACCAATACCGTTATAACAAGGGCCAGAGCGGCCGCAGCGCACGCTACTTCTCGCCCGATCACATCGCCCGGCTGGGACGGATGCTGGATTTCTATTCCATCCTCGCGCCCCATCGCGATGAGCTGCTCGCGATTGGCGACGAGCAGCCGCAGCTCGCTGAAGCGAGCTGAGCTAGAACAGGTTGTAGCCGTAATCGTCGACCGCCACGTCATAGTGCTTCTTCAGCATGGCGTTCGACGGCTCAACATACTCCGCCAGCAATTTGCGCGTTTCGTCCGACATTTCGAAACAGGGCGCGGACGGCTTGTCCGGCATCTCGATGGCGAGCGCACGCAACCCTTTCAACGTCTGCTCCCTTGCGAGCGAGGACGACAGCACGCCGCTGAAATAAGGCGTGTCGGTGCGCGTCATCATGCGGTCGGCGGGCGACAGGCCGTTGAAATCGTCGTCGGCCAGGGCATTGCCATAAGGGGCGTGGAGCTCGCGGAAATTCGCGAACTTGTTGTTGGGCATTCCAGAGTTCGCGCGCGGCAGCTGCCCGTGCACCGGCGCGGAAAGGCCGTTCGCGCCCAGAAGACGCAGCAATTCGCGCTCGTCGTCCTCGATCGCTTCCATCGCGACGAGGTTCACCTTGCCGAAAATCTGCCGCGCGACTTCCGCGAAATGAAAATATTTGATGGTTCCGAGAAAATTGGTGTCGCCGACGAGCAGAAGACGTTTCAGATAGTCCTCGTAGCTGCAGTTCATTCCGTTCATCACGCAGCGGTATCTGTAGGACGATTGCAGATAATCGTTCGGATTGCGCACGATCATCAGCACGCTCGTATCCTCGGGCATCACCGCCTTCAGCCGCTGCATCCGCTCCACATAGGAGGTATCAGCGCGTGCATAACCGCGCGGAAAGGGAATGGTCTCGTCCGAAAATGCAAAGAGCTGCGTGTCTGCCGTCTTCGCCTCCTCGACGTTCGCCTGGAACACCCGCGCGACGGCGGCAGCGTCATAGAAATGTGCCGGTATGCGCGCGATATGGCGCTGGAACGCAAGCAGCACGTCCGGTTTGACGAATTGGCTGGGGCCGATCCCCATGAAGAAGATGTTCGGCGCCTCTCGCAGATAGGCCTGGATGGACGTGGACATGCATTTGGGCATGCCGATGTGCAGAATACCTTTCATGCGCGCACGCCCTTCGCTAACAAATGTCAGCTTCGGATTTTATGGTTAATATTCGGTAATCCATGAGGTTTTTCACATGCTGCCCGGCCGCCTTGCGCAATTGCCGCCCTCGTCCTTCGCCATGCTGTCCACGCTGCTGGACAGCGAGAACCCCGGCGCGCCGGTGGTGAGCCTTGCGGTGGGCGATCCGCGCGGAACGCCGCCACCTTTCGTGATGGAAGCGCTCACCAAACACGCAGGCGAGTTCGGTGAATACCCGGCGGTGAACGGGACGAAGGATTGGCGGGATGCCGCCGCTACATGGGCGCGTCGGCGGTTCGAATTGCCGGATACCAGCATCGATCCGGAGAAGCACGTTCTGCCGCTGAACGGCACGCGTGAAGGGCTGTTCCTCGCGCCTTACATCGTGACGCCGGAAACGAAGGCGGGCGCGCGGCCTGTCATCCTGCTGCCCAATCCATTCTATCAGTGCTATTCGGCGGCGGTACTCGCGTGCGGTGCGGAGCCGGTGTTCGTGCCGGCAACGGCCGCGACGAATTTCCTGCCCGACTATGCTTCGCTGCCGAAGGCCACGCTGGAAAGAGCTGTCGCGGTTTACATCTGCTCGCCGTCCAATCCCGAAGGCGCGGTGGCGGATGAAGCTTATTGGCGCAAGCTCTTCGCGCTCGCCGATCAATATGAATTCACGGTGTTCTCGGACGAATGCTACGCCGATATCTATTTCGGCAAGAAGCCGGTCGGCGCGCTCACCGCGCGTCACGCGATGACCGGCGACTTCTCACGGCTGCTGACCTTTCATTCCCTATCGAAGCGCTCGGCGCTGCCGGGGCTGCGCTCGGGCATCGTCGCGGGCGATGAAAAGCTGATGGCGACGTTCCGGCAGTGGCGCAATTATGCGGGACCGCAGGTGCCGATGCCGATCATGGCGGCAAGCGCAGCCGCGTGGCGCGACGAAGCGCATGTCGCGGCCAATCGCGCGACTTACAAGGAACGCTTCGAGGAGGCGCGACGGGTCATCGGCAATCATGCCGGATTCCGCATGCCCGAAGGCGGGTTCTTCCTCTGGCTGGATGTCGGCGATGGCGAGGCGGCGGCACTCAAGCTGTGGCGTGAGGGCGGCATCCGCGTGTTGCCGGGCGCCTATATGGGTAGGGAAATCCTAACCGGAAAACCCCAGTCAAACCCTGGCTTTTCCTTCATCCGGGTGGCGCTCGTTAGCGATTTGTCAACCATTCGGACGGCACTTCAAAGGATGGGTGAAATTCTGAGCGGGGACGTTTGATGGGTGCGGCGCGACGGCCGATGGGCGTGTATCAGCCACGGACGCGCAAGGCGGCCTTCGCGGACGCCATGACGGATGCGCGGCTGAAGCTTGGCCGCGCGCTTTCGGTGGTGGCGCTGCGCGGCGCGGGGCTTCTGCTTTTCCTGGCATCGGCCGCGGCGCTGATCGCGCTGGCGACTTACAATTCCGCCGACGGCAGCATCAACAACGCGACCGGCGCCGATCCTACCAATCTTCTGGGCGGCCTCGGCGCGACGGCGGCCGATCTTCTGCTGCAGACCTTCGGCATCGCAGCCCTCGCATTCCTTGCGCCGCCCGCGTTCTGGGGCGTGCGCGCGATGACGGGCAAGCATCTCTCCTATGCGATCTGGCGCGCTTTCGCGTGGTTCCTCGGCACGCTCTTCGTCGCTGCTGGATTGGGCCTCGTGACCGGACCGGACTCGCTGCCGACCAAAGGCGCGGGCGGATTGATCGGGCTTGCGGCTGTCGGGCTTTCCAACCATGCCGCGAATTTCTACGGCGCGCATTGGCTCGGCACCGCACTGCCGCTGCTTCTGTTGCTTGTGGGACTGCCGCTCGCCTTTCTCGCAACGGGCATTCACTTCTTCCGCTTTATGCGCGGTGTGGCGAATGTTCCGGCGTTCTTCCTGTGGGCGCATGAGCGCACGATGGGCGCGGTGCAGGAGCTGCGCGACCGCCGCCCGAAATCCTATCTCCACGATGACGACGATCATAATTATGACGACGAAGACGAGGATGACGGCGACGGTTATGAGCTGAAGATCCGCCCTGAACCCATCGCGGCGGTGCCAGGCGTCGACACCGGCGTGGAGCACAAATCGGCGCTGCGCGTGAAGCGCGAGGACCTGAAAAAGGTCGCGCCGCTCAAGCCGGCAAAACAACCGGCACTGAATCTTGTCTCCAGCGAATACCAGCTTCCGGCTTTGGGTTTGTTGGCAGAGCCGGTGCGGGTCACCGACAATTCCGACATCACCGACGAGGCGCTGGAAGAAAACGCGCGCATGCTGGAGGCGGTGCTCTCCGATTTCGGTGTGCGCGGACGTATCCAGGCGGTGCGTCCGGGTCCTGTCGTAACGCTCTATGAATTCGAACCGGCGGCGGGCGTGAAGTCCAGCCGCGTGATTTCGCTCTCCGACGACGTGGCGCGGTCCATGTCGGCGGTTGCCGCGCGCATTGCGACCATTCCGGGCCGCAACGTGATCGGCATCGAATTGCCGAACCAGCATCGCGAAACCGTTTATCTGCGCGAGCTTCTCTCCAGCAGCGATTTCGAGAAAGCCCGTGCGCCGCTGACCTTGGCGCTGGGCAAGACCATCGGCGGCGAGCCGGTGATGGCCGATCTCGCCAAGATGCCCCACTTGCTGATCGCCGGCACCACGGGCTCGGGCAAGTCGGTCGGCCTCAACACCATGATCCTGTCGCTGCTCTATCGCATGCCGCCGGAATTATGCCGCCTCATCATGATCGATCCCAAGATGCTGGAGCTGTCGGTCTATGACGGCATTCCGCATCTGCTCTCGCCGGTCGTCACCGATCCGCGCAAGGCGGTCGTGGCGCTCAAATGGGCGGTGCGCGAGATGGAAGAGCGTTATCGCAAGATGTCCAAGCTGGGCGTGCGCGGCGTGGAAGCGTTCAACGAGCGCGTTCGCAAGGCCAAAGACAAAGGCGAAAAGCTCAAGCGCACGGTGCAGACCGGCTTCGATCGCGAAACCGGCAAGCCGATCTATGAAGACGAAATGCTCGAACTGGAGCCGATGCCCTATATCGTTCTGGTGGTCGACGAAGTTGCCGACCTGATGATGATCAGCGGCAAGGAAATCGAAGGCGCGGTACAGCGTTTGGCGCAAATGGCGCGCGCGGCGGGCATTCACTTGATCGCGGCGACGCAGCGCCCGTCGGTGGACGTCATCACCGGCACCATCAAGGCGAACTTCCCGACACGTATCTCCTTCCAGGTCACCTCGAAGATCGACAGCCGCACCATCCTGGGCGAACAGGGCGCCGAACAGCTGCTCGGCCAAGGCGACATGCTGCACATGATGACAGGCGGGCGCATCCGCCGCATCCACGGCCCGTTCGTCACCGATCACGAAGTCGAAGACGTGGTGCGTTTCCTCAAGAGCCAGGGCTCGCCGGAATATCTGGACGAAGTCACCGAAGAGCCGGACGAAGAAGCTGATGAGTCCTTCGGCATGATGGGGGGCAATTCGTCGTCCGGCGATGACACCTATGACAAGGCGCTCGCCATCGTCGCGCGCGACCGCAAGGCCACGATCTCCTACATCCAGCGGCGTCTGGAAATCGGCTACAACCGCGCCGCCCGCGTCATCGAGCGCATGGAAGCCGAAGGCGTCGTCTCCCGCCCCAACCACAAGGGCCTCCGCGAAGTGCTGCTGCCGGATCACGGGCGGGAATAACATCCGCCGCTTCCGTTTGCGGAGATGGAAGGTGATTGTTTATCTTGCGTGAGAGCAAACAATACTGGCGACATTCCCCACCACCGAGCGAGGCGGAGCGTCTAACAGTTCAGAATTGCTGTTGGTGATATCCATAAAGTGACCTTTGCAATCAAATAGCAAGCGTCTCAGCTTTGTCTGATCAAAAGCTGTATTTGGAACGTATGTGTACGTAATTGCTTCGACACTGCCCACGGTTGAGCGTTGAAGCGAATTCATATCGATCTTCGTAACTTCGCCATTATCGGCCTCAAGCCGTAACCATACTTTCTGAAAAATATCGTCGTTACAGCTAAGCCCGCCGCTTGGATCACAGTGCGGGAGCAACGTCGCGAGTGCTTCACCTTTTGTGGCCTGATAATTCTTCGGTGGATTTCTTCTATCCCGCTCAATGCAAATTCTCTGTTGAGCCTCCGGCAATCCAGTTCGGTTCCAATTGCAATAGGTTTGGGGGCCATAGACCTCGTTGGCGTTCGGCCGCCACAGCTGATCCGCCTGAGCGGGAAAGAGCGATAGAACGGCAATGGCAGTTAGAATTGAAATTCCACTCCTCGGCACAGCACACTCCGCCCACTGATCCACTTGGATATTCTGGCGATGTTTCAGTTTCTGTCGATGCTTTCCCTTCCGCCCGGTCACAGGGACGACTGACCACCCGTTCCGAAGTCTCAGCCCATCGGTTAAGATCGCTCTGCCAAAGCCCGGGGGAGATCATGGCGCTTCGAATTTCCCTTTTCGTTGGAATGACCATCGCGGCACTCACTGCCGCGCCGCAGGCTCTCGCCGCGGATGCCGCGGGCTGCAAGGACCCGGCTTGGGCGCCGCAGCGTTTCGCCAACTACATGATAGACAGCTGCACAACGCGCGCCTGGGCTGCGCTTGAAGTCGAAACGACCGGTGGCAGCAAGACGATCTACGGCAAGCGCGTGACGGTAAGCTATCAACTTCCCGATGGCTCGAAGGATCACACCGCCGACGAAGTGCGCAACTACTTCGCGGCAGCAGCGATGAAGGCCGGCGCCAAGCCAATGACCGATCCCAAGAGCGGCTACAACGTCACGCTCGAAAAGAAAACGCCGCAGGGCGACGAATGGCAGGTCTATGAGCACGGCAGCGGCAACGAGACCTCCACCTCGTCCTTCACGCTGACAACGCTCGATGTCATGCCGTTGCCGCAGGAGATGCAGGCCAAGGCGATGACCGCGCCGCTGGACGTGAAGTCGAAGAAATGCGCGAACCCGCCGTGGCTGGTCAAAAACATGGCCGGGTTCAAGCCGACCGATTGCGAAGGCAAGGCGTTCGATTCCGTGGACGTCGACCTCGCCAACGGCGCCAAGACCATTCAGGGCCAGCGGCTCACCGTCACCTTCTCGACCGCGGACGACAAGACCGCACCCACGGCGGTCGCGGCGGAAATGAACACCGTCCACGCGCTGCAGGCGATCGGCGCCAAGCTGATGTCCAAGCCCGACGACATCAACAACGCCGTGCTGACGCAGACAACGCCCGTGGGCGAGATCTGGTACGTCTACAGCCACGGCAGTGGCAATGATGACGAGACCGATTCCTACAGCGTCGCCACCATCGTGACCGCAGGCTTCAATCAGGAAGTCATCGCGCAACCGATGACCCAGCCGATGAGCGCAGTGAGCAAAGCTTGCGCCAATCCGCCGTGGCTGAAAAAGCAGTTCGACTATTTCAAGCTTTCGGATTGCACCTATAGCGATCTCAACTCCGTGACGCTCGACCTGCCCAGCGGACCCAAAACGCTGGCGGGCCGCATTATGGAGGTGAACTACGCGCTCACCGACGAAACGCGCGATCCCACGGCGCTCGCCGTCAAGAAGAACTACGTCAATGCGCTTGAGAAGATCGGCGCCAAGCTGGTGAGCGATGCGAACGATGTCTACAACGCCGTGCTTACGCAGAAAACGCCCGTGGGCGACATGTGGTATGTCTATCGCCACGGATCGGGCAACGAGACGTCGACGGAATCCTACACGCTGCTTAGCGTCGAAGTCGGCGGGCCGCCGCCCAGGACCTGCACCTTGGAGGTCTATGGCGTGAATTTCGATTTCAACAAATCGACGCTCAAGCCAGACTCCGAACCGGTGCTGCAGCAGGTTCTGACGCTCTTCAAATCCGACCCCAGCTATAGCGGCGAGATCGGCGGACACACCGACAATGTCGGCAAGGAAGAGTACAACATGAAACTGTCGCAGGCCCGCGCCGACGCCGTGAAGGCGTGGCTGGTGGCGCACGGCGTGGATGCCAAGCGCATCACGGCCAAGGGCTATGGCGACACCCGGCCGCTCGTCCCCAATACGACCGATGCCAACCGCTTCAAAAACCGCCGGGTAGAGCTGAAGCGGAACAACTGCAAGGGTTGATAGGGCGCGAAATCCGCGACGCTTTCCTATATAAGCAAAGCGATTCCGGAGGGGTTCATGTCTTATATCGAACAGTCGCTCGGCCAGGGCGAGACGCTTATCATGCGTGCGCATTTCCATTGGTGGTACACGTTCAAGGCGCTGCTGGCGCTCATTTTCCTGGGCGTCTTCATCATCGGCATCGTGATCTTCCTGTCGATGATGATTAAGAAATGGACCACGGAGATCGGGGTCACCACCCACCGCTTCGTGGAGAAGACCGGGTTCTTCTCGCTCAAGACCTTCGAGCTCGCGCTGCCCAACATCGAGGGCGTGAAGGTGGAGCAGACCTTCTGGGGGCGGCTGTTGGGCTATGGCCATCTGCGCATCGAAGGCTCGGGCGTGGATTTCGTGGTGCTTCCCGACATCGCCGATCCCATCGCGTTTCGCGCCGCGATCGAAACGGCGAAGTCCGGAGCGCCCAAGAAATAGGTTTCACAGCGCGTTGATTGCCTGGCGCGCACACCCTGCGCGATGCTGGCGATCAAGGAGCGACCATGTTTCCCATCCTGCGTAGTGTCTCGCTGGTTCTCGCCTTCATCGCCACCACCGCGCCAGCAGCGCATGTGCTGGAGATGGCGTCGAAGCTGACGCTGGATGGGCCGTTATGGCTTGCGATCCAGCAGAAGCTTTATCGCGGCTGGGGGCCGGTGTTCGGGCCGGTTGAGATCGCCTGCCTCATCCTTGCCTTCGCGCTCTTCATCCGCAGCCGCGCTGACAGGCCGGCGAGCAATCTCTATCTGCTGGCGATGCTTTGTTATGGGGGGATGATCGCAAGCTTCTTCCTGTTCAACGATCCGGTGAATGCCGCACTCAGCCATTGGAGCGCGACGACATTGCCCGCCAATTGGAGCGATTATCGCCTCAAATGGGAATCCGGCCACGCGATTGCGGCGGCTCTCGCCATCGTCGCTTTCATGGCGCAACTGCGCGCTTGGCGGAAATCAGCATGACGCTCTCACGCCGCATTTTCCTGATTACCGGGAGCGCCGCGGGCGCGGGGCTGATGCTCGGCATCGCGGGCTGCGCGCGCAAGACGGCGCCGCCGACGCAAAAACTCAACCAGTGGATCAGCATTGCGCCGGACGGCATCACCACCATCCGTGTGAATGCCAGCGACATCGGCCAAGGCGCGCAGACCGGATTGGCGCAGATCGTCGCCGACGAGCTCGACGCCGACTGGAGCAAGGTGCGCGTGGAGATGGCGCCGGTCACGGACGCTTACATCGCGGACGGCAATTATTTCACCGGCGGCTCCAGTTCGATCCATGACCGCTTCACCACTTTCGCGCAGGCGGGCGCGGTGGCGAACCATCTGCTTCTCGCTGCGGCGGCACAGCATTGGGGCGTGGACCGCGACACCTGCTGGACGGAAAACGGCTTCGTCTATCACCCCGACAAGAAGCAGAAGCGTTCTTATGGCTCGCTGGTGTCCAAGGCCGTGCATATGGCGTTCCCGAACGAAGTCGATCTGAAGGAACGCAAGGACCGCAAGCTGATCGGCAAGCCGATCCCCCGCCTCGACATTCCGCAGAAAGTGACCGGCGAAGCGATCTACGGCATCGACGTGAAGGTTCCGGGGATGCTGGTGGCGACCTTGGCGCAATGCCCGTTCTTCGGCGGCAAGCTTGCGAGCGTGGACGAGAAGCCCGCGATGGCAGTGAAGGGCGTGAAGCACGTCGCGAAGTTCGACAATTTCGTGGTAGTCGCGGGCACGAGCTTTCATGCGGCCAAGAAAGGCCTTGATGCGCTCTCGCCGCAATGGACGAAGCCCGCGGATGCGATTGTTTCCAACGACACAGTGAGGAACACGCTGCGCGCCAATATCGGCGCTGCGGATTCGTCCGCCGTCGTGCTGCCCGGCAAGGACAAGGCGAAGACCGTTGCTGCCGTCAACGCGGCAATGGCCAGCGGTGCGAAAGTCTACGGGGCGGATTATCAGGTCCAGCTTCTGTCGCATGCGCCGATGGAGCCGATGAATGCCACGGCGCATGTGACGGCGACGTCCTGCGAGATGTGGGTGCCGACACAGGTGCCCGGCGACATGCGCGATGCGCTGGTGAAGGAACTGAAACTGCCGAAAGATGCCGTGACCGTGCATCTCACCCATGTCGGCGGCGGCTTCGGGCGCAGGCTGGAGACCGATTATGGAATTCTTGCCGCCAAAGCGAGCAAGGCACTGGGCGCTCCGGTCAAGCTCATCTGGACGCGCGAAGAGGACATGACGCATGACGTCTATCGCCCGGCCAGCCTGTGCAAGCTGCGCGCAGCGCTGAACGAGGACAAAACCATCCGCGCGCTGGATTATACCGGCGCGACCTCGAACGACCGGGCGCTGGGCGGCATTGCCTGGAATTATCCTTATGGCGATGTCGTGCTCCGCCAGAAGAACACCAAACTGCAATTTCCTGTCGGCTCCTGGCGCTCGGTCGATCCGGGCATCACAACCTTCTTCATCGAAAGCCTGGTGGACGAGATCGCGCATGGCGAAGGCCACGATCCACTCGACTATCGTCGCACGCTGTTGGCGAAAAACTCGCGGGGGCTGCGCGTGCTGAACGCCGCGGCGCTGATGGCCGATTGGGGCAATGCGCCGCCCGGTCATCATCAGGGCATCGCCTATTTCGACCAGCACAGTTGGGGCACCGCCGTCGCGCAGGTGATCGAGCTGTCGGTGAACAAGCAGAACAAGATCACGCTGCACAAAGTCTGCTGCTCCATCGATCCGGGGCTGGCGGTCAATCCCGACCAGATCAAAGCGCAGGCCGAAGGCGGCATCATCATGGGATTGTCGGCGGCACTCGCCGAGCAGATCACGTTGAAGGACGGCGCGGTTGAGCAGAAGAATTTCGACACCTATCCGGTGCTGCGGCTGAAAAGCATTCCCGAGATCGAAGTGCTGGTGATGGAAACCGAAGACGCGCCAGCCGGCGGCGTGGGCGAACCGCCCGTGCCGCCTGTCGCGCCCGCACTCGCCAACGCAATCTTCGCCGCGACCGGCAAGCGCGTTCGCGCGCTGCCCTTCGTCAACAGCGGCTTCACAGTTTAGCGGCGTCCTGCGGCCGCAAGGCCAGATGCAACAGCAATCCCACCAGCGCGCATCCGGCCATCACCGCGGCGAGCGGCAGCGGCGTCGCCGCGTTGAACGCGCCCATCAGAAGCGAAACAGGAAAGCCTATGAGAAACATGAGGGTGCCCAGAAGCGCGCTGGCCATGCCGGCATTCACCGCATAATGGCGCATGGCGGCGCCCGTTCCCATCGGGTTGATCGCGCCGTTGAAAGACAGGAAAACGAACAGCGCCGCGCCGATGCCGAATACGCCGCCGATGCCGGTCAGCGAAACGGCGACAAGAAGTACGCCGGCTGCGACATGTGCAAACTGCGCTTTGAGCATGATGCTTTCCGGTAGCCGGCCATGAACACGCCGCGCGGCGATTTGCGCGGTGCCGATCAGGCCGATGGCATTGGCGGCGAAGAACCAGCCGAAATTCTGCGGCGCGACATGGAAGATGTCGATGAACACATGCGCGGAGCCGGTGAGATAGGCATAGAGCGAAGCATTGCTCACCGACGCCGACAGCGCATAGGCGATGAACCGGCGGTCACGGGTGATGCGCGCATAGTCGGCGATGATGACGAATGGATGCAGCGCGCGATGTACGCCGCCATGCGTCTCCGGCAAACGGATCGCCACCGCCAGCGCCACCATTCCGCCGAAGATGAACTGGAACCAGAAGATCGCGCGCCAGCTTGCCCAGATGAGGAAGTAGCCGCCGAGGAACGGCGCGATCAGCGGCGCCACGCCCAGCACCAGCATCATGTAGGCGAAGATGCGCGGCGTTTCGTTCGGGCCGAAGAGATCGCGCACGCAAGCGCGCGCCACCACGCCGCCTGCGCAGGCGCCGACCGCCTGGAAGAAACGCGCGACCATCAGCAGCTCCACACTGGTGGAGAGCGCGCAGGCCGCGCACATGGCGAGATAGAGAAGCAATCCGGCATAGAGCGGCGGCTTGCGGCCGAAGCGATCCGCCATCGGCCCGAAAAACGCCTGCCCGACCGCGAAGCCGAGGAAGAAGGAGGCAAGCGTGTTCTCCGCCGAACCGATGGGCACGCCGAAGTCGCGCGCGATGGAGGGCAGCGCGGGCAGATACATGTCGATGGAGAGCGCGCCGAACGCCGTCAGCGCGCCCAGAACGACGATCAGTTCGAGACGGCGCGTAGGTGTGAGCGCGCCGACACTCTCCCTCTGCAAACTCACCAGCGCCACGTCTTGTCCCTGTTCCCAACACAAAAGCCGCGCTAAAACTCCGTTCGCACAGCAGGGCGGGGAGAAAACTATGCTTCGTATCGCAAAGTCGATGGGTGTGGTCGCGGTGGCAGGCTTGCTCGCCTCGCAGGCGCAAGCTGCGGACGCCAAGAACGGCGCCACGGTGTTCCAGCGCTGCGCCATCTGCCATTCCGACACCAAGGGCGCACCGGCCAAGATCGGCCCCAACCTGTTCGGCATCGTCGGCCGCAAGGCGGGCACACAGCCCAACTTCTCTTACTCCGCCGCGATGAAGGCGTCGGGCATCACCTGGACGCCGGACAAGCTAACCGCCTATGCCGAGCATCCCGCCGTGGTCGTGCCGCGCAATCGCATGGCCTTCGCGGGCATCACCCGCCCGGCCGATGCGGAGGACCTGGTCGCCTATCTGGGCACGCTGAAATAGGTGCGGCGGAATGACGCGTCTCTGGAAAATGCTGCGGCGCAGCATGACTTTTCAGGATTAGGGAGCGTCATCATTGCCCAATAGAACGGCATGAAGCTTCGTTGACAGGCGGTCAGCCCCGGACCTAGTTTTTGCGCCGCACAAAAGAGCGAGCGGCGACAGGGGTTCGGACGCGGGGATGCTTCCGGAGATAAGACGCCGCCATTCCAAGAAGGCCATCGAGCAGCCATGAAAGTTATCGTGCCCGTCAAGCGGGTGATCGACTACAACGTGAAAGTCCGTGTGAAAGCGGATCAGACCGGCGTCGATCTCGCCAATGTCAAAATGTCCATGAACCCCTTCGACGAAATCTCCGTCGAAGAAGCGATCCGTCTGAAAGAGAAAGGCAAGGCCGCCGAGGTCATCGCCGTTTCCATCGGGCCGCAGCAGGCATCCGAAACCATCCGCACCGCGCTCGCCATGGGCGCCGACCGTGGCATCCTGGTGAAGACCGACGGCGATGTGGAACCGCTTGCGGTGGCGAAGATATTGAAAGCCATCTGCGAAGCCGAACAGCCCGGCCTTGTCATCACCGGCAAGCAGGCGATCGACGACGATTCCAACCAGACCGGCCAGATGCTGGCGGCGCTGCTGGGTTGGGGCCAGGGAACTTTCGCGCACAAGCTGGAGCTTGAAGCCGGATCGGCCAAGATCGAACGCGAAGTGGATGGCGGGCTTCAAACGGTCGAGGTCAAGCTGCCCGCGGTGATGACCACCGACCTTCGCCTGAACGAACCGCGCTATGCCTCGCTGCCCAACATCATGAAGGCGAAGAAAAAGCCCATCGATGAGAAAACGCCCGCCGATTACGGCGTGGATGTGACGGCGCGTCTCAAGGTTCTCAAAGTCACCGAACCAGCCAAGCGCGGCGCAGGCGTGAAAGTGAAAACGGTCGCCGAAC
>DASXHQ010000154.1:0-19440 GCA_036488415.1 Rhizomicrobium sp. | reverse complement strand
GAAATAGCCGGACCAGCCGACCGCCACCGCCGATGACGACACCAGATATTCCAGCACCAGATTCCAACCGATGAACCACGCCATGAAGCGGCCCATCGTGGCGTAGGCATAGGTGTAGGCGCTGCCCGACACCGGGATCATCGATGCGAACTCGGCGTAGCACAGGCCCGCGAACAAACAGCCCAGACCCGCGACCACGAAGGAAAGCAGAACCGCGGGACCCGCATAATCCGCCGCCACCTGTCCGGTGATGACGAAGATGCCGGCGCCAACGATGGCGCCGATTCCGATCATCGTCAGATGAACCGGCCCCAGCGTGCGCTTGAGCTCGTGCTGCTCCGCCACGACGGGGTCGGGCTGCTCCAGGGATACGTCCGTCATCTATTCGGCGGCCGCGGGTTGTTCATCCACCAGCTTCCAGCGTGGCGGTCTGACATGGCGGATGCTGTAGGCGAAGTAAATCACCAGCCCGATCAGCGTCCACACGATAAGCCGCAGCCATGTATCCCACGGCAGGAACACCATCATGAAGAGGCACATGAAGATGCCAAGCGGTCCCACAAGCCAGATGACCGGCGCGCGGAACGGACGCTTCACATTGGGGCGACTGACGCGCAGCATCATCACGCCGATGCAGACGATCACGAACGCCAGCAGCGTGCCGATGGAGACGAGTTCGCCCAGGATATCAAGCGGCAACACGCCGGCGCCGAGCGCGCAGAACGCGCCGGTGATGAGCGAGCCGCGCCACGGCGTCTTGAAGCGTGGGTGGATATCGGAGAACAGCGACGGGATCATGCCGTCTTTCGCCATGGCGTAGAAGATACGCGACTGGCCCAGCAGCAGCACCAGCACCACCGAGGCGAGGCCAACGACCGCGCCGACATTGACGAACGGCGCCAGCCACGCGGTCTGCGGCAGGGCTTCCACGGCCTGCGACACCGGATGCGCCACGTTCAGTGTCTGATACGGCGCAATGCCGGTCAGCACCCACGACATCAGCATGTAGAGCACGGTGCAGATGACCAGCGATCCCAGGATGCCGATGGGAACGTCGCGTTGCGGATTCTTCGCTTCCTGTGCCGCAACGCTCACCGCGTCGAAGCCGATATAGGCGAAGAAGATCACGCCCGTAGCGCGGAACACGCCGGTCCAGCCGAACTGTCCGAAGGTGCCGGTGTTTTGCGGGACGAAGGGCACATGGTTGGCGGGAACGACCTGTGAGAAGCAAACAAAGATCACGACCAGAACTATCGTCAGTTTGATGGCGACCATCAGGTTGTTGAAGTTCGCGCTCATGTTCACGCCGACGATCAGCACGAAGGTGACGAGCGCCACCAGCGCGACTGCGGGCAAGTTAAAGTAAGCGCCGGTCGAAACGAGGTGATGGAAGCCTTCCAGCTTGAAGGGCGCGCCGTCGAACGCGGCGGGAATCGGCATATGAAGCTGCTTGGCCATGAAGTCAGAGAAATAGCCCGACCAGCCCACCGCAACGGTCGATCCAGCGGCAAGATATTCCAGCACCAGGTTCCAGCCGATGATCCAGGCGAGAAAACGGCCCATCGTGGCGTAGGTGTAGGTATAGGCGCTGCCCGCGACCGGGATCATAGCGGCGTATTCGGCGTAGCAGAGACCGGCAAACAAGCAGCCCAAACCCGCGATCGCAAACGACACCACCACGCCAGATCCGGCGTAGCTCGCTGCTGCATGGCCGGTCAGCACGAAGATACCCGCGCCGATGATGGCGCCAATACCGAGCGCAATCAGATGAATCGGCCCCAAGGCGCGCTTGAGGTCATTGTCGATCTGCGGCTCCGGATTGAGCGGTATGTTGTCGGCCATGTCGTGACGCCCCCTAAGTCCCCGGATCTTCCGGGATTCTGCGAAGGCACCATTGCATGGCCGCCCCGCGCCCGCCAACCCGGCGCAGGTTGAGGCCGCAGGCACGCGTTGCCGGCCTCAAGCGCTAGGATCACCCGCTTGTGAGTATTCACAACTCCGTGGGCACCCATGTCTGCGCGCGCTTTCACGTTATCCTCGGCGACCTTCCGGGGAGCAAACGTCCATGCTGCTTGCGCTTGTACTGGCTCAGATGGCCGGTGGATTCGCGCCCAATCTCGGGCCGCCGCTGCCGCAGATGCATTGGTGGGAAGGTGACATCGACATCTCGCCCCATATGAATGTGTACGATTGCGGGTCCGAACCGCCGAAGCTCGGCGCCTGCCGGTTATCGCCGAACATCACTCCGCAGGAAGCGGAAGCGAAGCTCGCGGGAAACGACACTGCCTGGTGGCGCGAGAACGATCAGTTCGTCGTCGTTGCGAAGCGCGATGGCGGCGATGTCGAAATGTGCTGCGCCGTTCGCGGCAAGATGGAGCATCTGGAAGGCGATCTTTATGCCGTGCGGGTGCGCGTCGCGAACATCGACGAAGCGACCATCGATGTGGTCGTGCAGCCGCAGGGCAAGACCATCGGCGCTTATCGGGGCCCCGATGCGCCCAGGAAACCGGTGCTGTCCGATCCGCTGAAAGGCAAGCTGGAGCAGTTCGTGGCGAACAGCCATGTTCTCGACAATCCACGCAACGTCACCGTCTACTTGCCGCCGGGCTACGATCCGCGTCAGACCTATCCCGTTGTGTACACCGCGGACGGTCTGTTCCGGCAGGACGATCCCAAAGCCGTCGAGACTCTTATCATCAACGGCGAACTTCCGCCGATGATCATCGTCATGGTGTGGCCGGGCGCGTCGCATAAGGATCGCGAATTGCGCTCGCGCGAATATCTCTATGGCTGGCCCAACAACAGCGGATCGTATTTCCTCAAGCACGAGACGTTCCTCATCAAGGAACTGATGCCTGCGATCCAGAAGCGCTACAGTGTGTCCTCGCTCCCGCAGGATCGTCTCATCAACGGCTTCTCCAGCGGCGCTTCCTGGGCGGTGAGCATGGGCGCGCGCCACCCCGATCTTTTTCCCTATGTTTCCGCCTCATCGATTGGGTGGCCCGGTGCGGAAAAAGGTCTGGACCAGCCGAGCCCGACTCACTTTTTCCTGACGGCCGGAACAATGGAGCCGGATTTTTACAAGGAAACGCTGAAGGTCGCCGACATCGCGCGCGCATCGGGTCATGAGGTCGTTCTGCGCACCGAAGTCAGTGGCCACACCAACAGCATCTTCCGCGAGATGTTCTTGCTCTCGCTCAAATGGTGGACCGCGCACCGGGACGCGGACGCGAAGAAGCTTTCCGCGTCCGCGCCATAACTGGTGCCGTCAGGATGCGGGCATCTCGCCCACATAGACCGAGCTTGGGCGTAGCAGGCGGCCCAGCCGCTGCTGTTCGCGTGCATGGGCGGTCCATCCGGCCGCGCGGGCGCAGGCGAAGATGGGTGTGAAGCATTGGCGTGGAATGCGCAGCGCGTCGAGCAGGATCGCGGTGAAGAACTCCACGTTGGTATCGAGCGCGCGCTCCGGGTTTTTCTTGCACAGCGCTTCGCGTGCATAGGCTTCCACCTCCGCCGCAAAGGGCAGGTCGATGGAATTGGCGCCCAGCGTGTTCACGGTGGTCTTCAACACATCCGCGCGCGGATCGCGCACACGATAGATGCGGTGGCCGAAGCCCATCAACCGTTCGCCACGCGCAAGCGCCGCGTCGATCCAGGGCTGGATGCGCTCGCGCGTGCCGATGGCATCCAGCATTTCCAGCACCGGCTCTGGGGCGCCGCCATGCAGTGGTCCGGTCAGCGCGCAGTAACCGGCAGTGATCGCCGCGAAGAGATCGGCGCGCGTGGACGCCACGACCCGCGCGGTGAAGGTCGATGCGTTCATGCCGTGATCGCTGACGGTGACGAGATAGGCGTCGAGCGCCTTGGCTTCGGCGGCGGATGAAGGAACGCCGCGCAACATGCGCAGCGTGTCGGCGGCATGCCCGCGCGTGGGATCGGGCGCGATCGGCGCCTCGCCTTCCGCGTGGCGCACCAGCGCCGATGCGATCACCGGCAATGCACCGACGATGGTCGCGTCATCGGTGAGGCCATGTTCGGAATGAAGTGCGGCGGTTGCGGCGCGGAAGCCATCGACAACGGACAAGCCTTCGGTCGCGGCGAGCACGACGGGCAGGTGCTTGAACGCGCGCACGCGCGCTTCGCCCAACGCAGCACGGACTTCGGCCTCGCTGATCGGTGTCGTGGTGGCGAGCGACCAGAGCCGCGCCGTCACGCCCTCGAAACTGTTGGCGGCGGCAAGATCGCCGACCCATTCGCCTGCAATGATCAGTTCGCCCTTCTCGCCATCGACGTGGCTGAGGCGGGTTTCGGCGGCGGCGACACCATCGAGGCCAATGGGGGATTTCGAGGCTTGCAGGGTCATGTCCAGCTCCTTTGTTGCATTGCAGCAAAGATGGGCGCTCTCGACTTATTGATCAATCTTGATTAGCTTGATCAATATGAATAATTCCAGCGAACCGCTTTATCTTTCGGCAGGCGAGGCAGCCGCCGAACTCTCCATCTCGCCCGCCACGCTTTACGCCTATGTCAGCCGCGGGCTGGTCCGTTCGGAGCCAAGCGAGGAGGGCAGCCGCGCCCGCCGCTATCGCGCCGACGATGTGCGCAGCCTCAAGAACCGCCGCGCGCCGATGGTCGAAGGACAGGGGCTGAAGGCTGCCGATTTGCCCGTGATGGACAGCGCCATCTCCACTATCACCGAAGAAGGCCCAATCTATCGCGGCGTGAAGGCGACCACGCTTTCGGAGACAGCGACCTTCGAACAGACGGCGACGCTGCTATGGGATTCCAAGTCCTCCGATCCCTTCGCGAAAAACAACATGCCGGTGATTTCGCCGGTGATGCGCAAAATTCTCGACGGGGCGAAAGACGCGCAGCCCATCGATCGCGCCGTTGCGGTTCTCAGCCAGGCGACCGAAGCCGATCCGCGTGCCTATAACAGCGTGAGCGAAGGCCGCGCGGCGACCGGCGCGCGCATCTTGCGTCTTGCCGTCGCGACGATGATCGGCGCGGAGCCATCCTCCGATCCACTCCACAAACAGATCGCACGCGCGTGGGCGCCGAAGCACAAACATGCCGAAGATCTCATCCGCCGCGCGCTGGTGCTCCTCGCCGATCACGAACTCAATTCATCGACCTTCACCGTGCGCTGCGCGGCCTCCACCGGCATCTCACTTTACGATGCCGTGATCGCGGGCCTTGTCGCGCTGAAAGGCCCGCGTCATGGCGGCGTGGGGCCGATGGCGTCAAAGATGTTGGATACGCTGATGGCGGGTGACATCGCCTCCATCGTACGCGAGCGTGTCGCATTGGGCGAGCGATTCCCCGGCTTCGGCCACATGGTTTATCGCGACGGCGATCCGCGCGCGGATTCGCTGTTCGGCGCGCTGGTGAAGACCGGCATCGACAAGCGCCTCGCTGTCGAAATCCCCGAACGCATCCGGGAAGCCACAGGCGCCTTTGCCAACTGCGACTACGCGCTCGCCGTCATGCGCCGCGCTCTCGATATGCCTGCGGGCAGCGAGACGACGATCTTCGCCATGTCGCGCATTGCCGGATGGGTGGCGCATGCCAGCGAGCAGCTGGAAACGCGCAAGCTCATCCGCCCGCGCGCCCGCTACACAGGCCCCGCACCATCGCGCAATGCGCGGTGACTATTCCGCCGCTTGGCGCTGTTCGTCGCGCGCTGCTTGGTGCAGCGTCTCAGCTTCTTCTTCTGTCCGCGAAAGACCGTCGGTCATGATACGGTGCGTCGCTTCGCTGAAGCGCAGCCAGGTGTCGTAGTAGTCGCGGTTGAGATCGACGAACCATTTGTGCTGCGCCGTCATGAGATCGGCGAAATCCTTGCAGCTTTGATATTCGCCGATCGCCGTTCCGTTGTGGTCCAGGCGCCGGTTCATGAGCTCCAGCGCTTCGCTCTGCATGGCGCGCAGGCTTTTCTCGAAATAGGCGTGGGATTGTTCCGCGGCATCGCTGACGACGCGGGCGATGGCGTCAGGCGCAAAGCCGTTCGAGAGGCTGTTCCCGTTTTCCTGCATGGCGGTCATTTCGCTTCTCCTGTGGTGAACGAACGTCCGGATGCAGCTCTGTGTCTCGCAGCGCGCTGTCTCCGAACAAGCTCAGCCCCTCAGCAAAGGCATGCAACGGCGGTTCAAACCTGTGGAATTCGAAATCGCCACGCCAGCGCGCCACCGCTTCTTCCCGGCTTGCCGCTTCCTGCGCGAGGCGCAGCAATGCAATCCTCGCTTGCGGATCGCAGGCGGCGAACGCATTGAGCGCGTGGGATTGTGCAACTTGACGGAGTTGACCGATTGTCATGGCGATCACCGAATTCTGTTTGGTTATCGCGCGGCCAATGTTCAATTGCGTGACAAGGTTGCCGGTTTCGTCCGAAGTCACACAAATTTCACGACGCGGTAAACTCCGGTTTCGCGAATTTCGCGATCTTCGAGATCGCGCGTGACCTGCACGTTGTAGAGCACCAGCCGGTCCACGCCGGATTTTGGAAAATAGCTGCGGCCAGGATCGCCCAGAAGCGTATTCGCCCCGCTGTCCCGCAGCCACGCGAGCAACCGTTCCGCCAGCGGGCGCTCGTAACACATGTCGCCAACAAGGATGATGTCCCAGGCGCCGGCCACACCGATAAGGTCTTCCGTCGTTATCTCCAGGACGACGCCATTTGCCTCCGCGTTGAGCGCAATCGCGGCAACAGCGAATTCGTCGATATCGGCGGTGAGCACCGATGCCGCCCCCGCTTTCAGGGCCGCAATGCCCACCAGGCCGGAACCCGATCCGAAATCCAGGACTCTCTTGCCGCGTACAGCCTCCGGGTTATCCAAAATGTAACGTGCGAGCGCTTGCCCGCCCGCCCATGCGAAGGCCCAATAAGGCGGCGGCACACCCATAGCTTCCAGTTCCTCCTCGCTCTTGCGCCAAAGCGGTATGATCTCGGTTGCAAGATGAAGCCGGATTTCAGGCACCAGTGGCGGCGAAAGAAGCTCGGTATTCGCCTGTATGAACGCCGTGGGTGTCATAGGATTTTGGATGTTACGCGGCGATGACGTGGACGGAAAGCATGCCGGGCGTGGTCGTGAATAAAGGCAAGGCTATGGTGAGGCTGGCGTGGGGCTTTGGTGTGCTCAACACCGGGCTCGGACTTCTGCTGATCGCTTATTTTACCGGCCTCGTTCCCGTCTTCGCGCGTATCCTTCCGGGCGATTTCCATCACGCAATCGTTTCTTCCGCTTTGTGGCTGTTTCTGTCGCTCATTCTGCTGGCGAATATCGTGGGCGTTCTGGCGGTGGGCTTCATTGTGATCTTTCCAGCACTGCTGGACGGCGTAGGCGTCGATGAGCGCCGTGTTACACGATTGCTGGCTCGAAACGTCGCCATTTCTCGCGAAGCATTGGAAGCCTGTCTGGTGGTCGTGCGTACCGAGGCGAGCATCGCGCGGCGTCGCATTGCGCTCGGGCGGGAGATCATCCTTGCGGGCGCTGTGGCTCTTGTCCTCACCTTTACGCTCGTCTGCATGGCCCTTGTGCAAGCGCCGCCGCGAAAGCCGCTGTTCATTGCCGGATCCCACCTCATCGACAATAAGACGGTGACAAACGGTCAGATTTGGCGCTTCACCGGCGATCAGATCGCCGGGGCGTTGGCGCTCGATATTCCCGAACTCTACGATTTTCATTTCGGTGATCTGGAGAACAACACCCAAAGCCGAATCTTCACGGACTTCGTGTTCGGATTCCGGGCCATCCTTGGCTGGATCGCTCTCACCAGCATCATCGTGACGATCCGCGATTGGCGCAGTCGGCCGCCGAAAGGGCAAAGCAGCTAACGCCTTACCGTCATGAAGATCGCGCCGATGAAGACCATCAACTCCACCGCCACGAAGAGCAGGAGCTTATCGGTGCTTACGCAGCGTGCGCGACGGCGCTTTCCGGCTTGGAGGTCGCCATCTTCCAGATGGAGAGATAGTTGGGCTGGATTTCCATGCGCGGGCCATAGCCCTTCTCCAGCAGCAATTTGTGCAGGACCGGGAGGTTGTAGCAGGGCACATAGAAGAGCAGGTGGTGATCAACGTGGTAATTCACCCAATAGGGCGCGAACAAGATGCGCTCCCACCATGAGGCATAGGTCGTGCGCGCATTGCGGAACACATCGTCATTGTCCGGTACTATGGCGTGCTCGGCAATGTTGCGCACCCGCGTGATCACCTGTTGCCAGGTCAGCAGCGGCAAGAGCCAGAAGAGCGGATAGAAATACCAGCGGTCCAGTGCTGTCAGAACGCCAAGCAAAATCAGGTTCGCCATGATGGGCCCGCCGAGTTTGCCGCGGAACGTCGCGAAGCGCTCGGCGAAGGGCGCGCCGGGTTTGCCGAGCGCAGCCTTGATCTGCGCGCGGCGCTGCTTGAATCCGGTCTGCCCGGTGATGTCGCGGATCAGCTTGCGGCGAAAGCTGGAGCGGGTGATGGGGAATTTCGCGGAAAGTCCGAGGTCCGGATCGTCCGGCTGTTGGGTGGTCCGATGATGCACCAGATGATAGTGGCGATAGGGGATGGTGTCGGTGAACACCGGGAACGCACAAAGCCACTGGCTCGCCCACTCGTTCCAGCTATGCGTCTTCATCAACACGCCATGCGCGCCGTCATGCATCAGGATGGCAAGGCCCAGTTGCCGCGATCCGATCAGGATGACCGCGACGATGAAGGTGAGCGGGTTAGGCCAGATTGCGAACAGCGCCATGCTCGCCGCGATCACCAGCCACGCATGCACGATGCACAGCGTTCCGGTCACGTCCGAGCGTACGCGCACTTGCGCCATGTCGGCGGGCGTGAATTTCTCGGTCGGATCGAAGCGGGTTATGGCCATACGGCGATTATACGCCCGCCGGCGTTGCCGCAAAGCCCTTAGCCGCCCCGCTGGGCCGGGTCGTAATAGAAGCGCTCTTCGGCGATTTTCTCGCCGTCCCAGCGCTGATAGGCGAGCTCGTCCATGGTGAAGCCGGTTCCGTCCGCCGCCTTGAAGGTGAACACCCAGCGGATCACCACATGATCGCCGTTCACGAACACAGGGCCTTCCGTCGCGGAATGGATTTCCGCGAAACGGTCCATCACCGCGCGCTCGCGCTTTATGTTGCCGTCGCGGCCTTTGCGTGGCGGGTTCATGTTCTCCTGCATGGTGGAGTCGGGATGGTAAAACTCGGCGATGGCCTGATCGTGCTTGCCGTCGATCACCATTTTTACGAAGGCATCGAATGTGGCTTTGCTGGGCATGAGAATTCCTCCTGCGGAACACTAACCCCGCAAGAGAAAAGCAGCGAACACTAAAGGGTCAGATCACGCTCGCGGATTGCAGAATCATGACCGCCATCCAGATTTCGCATGCGATCTGCACCGCGAACATGGCGGTGCGGAACCACGTCGCGATCTGATCGCCGGACATGATGTGGATGACCGATTGGACGATGCGCGCCACCAGCACCACCATCGCCAGCAGGTTGAACAGCGGGCTTTCGCTGCCGGCGACCCACGCGGCCAGAACGATGACCGCGAAGATCGGCAGGTTCTCCACCGTGTTCATCTGCGCACGGTTGATGCGCCAGTAGCTGTCGTTGCCGTGGGGCACGCCGGAGAGGAACTCATTATTCTTCACCTGGCCGCGGAAAATGAGCAGCAGCCGGTCGATGGCGATCATCAGCACCAGCGCGATCGCCCACAACGCGTAGAACACCAGCGCGATCACCGATTGCGGCAGATGGATCAGCATGCGGTTCTCCCCTTAAGCGTAGCTGGCCACGGCCAGCGCAAGCGCGATGAGCAAACCACTCTCCCGGTTGGCGCGGAAGAGGGTGAGGCATAGGGCACTGTCATGAATGCGCAAATTCGCGACCTGCCAGAACAGATGCGCGGCGGCGGGCAGCATCAGCACCACGGCCCACCAGCTATGCGTGGCGGCAACAGCGGCGATGGAAACGAACACGAAGGTCAGGATGTAGAAGCCCGCGATCCACAGCGACGACATTTCACCGAACAGCCGCGCGGTCGACTTCACGCCGATCAGCGCGTCGTCGTCCACGTCCTGATGCGCATAAATGGTGTCGTAGCCCAGTGTCCAGAAGAAGCAGCCGACGTAGAGGACGTAAGCGGCAGGAGCGAGATGCCCGTTCAGCGCCGCAAAGCCCATCAGCGCGCCCCAGTTAAAGGTCAGCCCCAGCCAGGCCTGCGGCCACCAGGTGATCCGCTTCATGAAGGGATAGGCCACGATCAGGATCAGTGACACCGCCCCCAACGCGACGGTGAACAAGTTGAACGTCAGCAGGATCAACAGACCGACGAAGCACTGTGCGCCCAGAAAGATAAAGGCGTTCCGCACGCTCACCGCGCCGGAGGGAATGGGCCGTCCGCGCGTGCGCTCCACTTTCGCATCGATGTCGCGATCCACGATGTCGTTAAAGGTGCAGCCCGCCCCGCGCATCACCACCGCGCCAATGCCGAACAGCGCCAGCAGCTTCCAGTCTGTCAGGTGCGAGAGAAATCCATGCTCGCCCAACGCCAGCCCGAATACCGCTGGCCAGAACAGCAGCCATGTGCCGATGGGCCGGTCCAGCCGCATCAAACGCAGATAAGGCTGCGCCTGCGGCGGAACGCGATCCACCCAGCTTGCGGGGATAGCGTCGGCGGGAACAGCTTGCGATTCTGAAGCCATGCCGCAATCTGTCATGGTCCGTGCTGTTGAGGAAGAATGAGTGATCGCGAATTGACTGAGCCATCCGGCAAAGTGCGCCTGTTTCTGGAGGCCGCGCTGGGTGACGGTGTGCTCGTCACGCCGGATGAGGGCCAAGCACATTATCTTCTGCACGTTATGCGGGCCAAGGCGGGCGACTATGTTTCCCTGTTCAACGGGCGCGATGGGGAGTGGCTGGCGCGTATTGCCGAGATTTCCAAACGCAGTTGTGTGCTTCAATGCGAAAAGCAAACGCGTCCGCAAGATGCCTCGCCGGATGTCTGGCTGTGTTTTGCACCGATCAAGAAAACGCCCGCGGACTATGTCGTGCAGAAGGCGACCGAGCTTGGCGCAAGCGTTCTCCAGCCCATGTTCACCCGCCGCACCATCGTCACGCGCGTCAATGAAGAGCGGATGCGGGCCAATGCCATCGAGGCGGCGGAGCAATCGGATCGGCTGACGGTTCCGGAAATCCGCGAAGCCGTGGCGCTGAACAAGCTGTTGAAGAACTGGCCGGCCGGGCGCCGCGTCCTCTTTTGCGACGAAGGGGGCGATGCCAAGCCGGTCGCGGAAGCCGCGCGCGACATCAACGAAAATGCGTTCGCCATCCTAACTGGCCCCGAAGGCGGTTTCGACCCGGCGGAACGCGAGATGATCCGCAGCCATGCTTTCGTCACGCCCGTCACGCTCGGCCCGCGCATTCTGCGTGCCGACACGGCGGCTTTGGCGTCGCTCGCCGTGTTGCAGGCCCTGAAAGGCGATTGGTGATGTTCACCCACCGCCTCGCGCGCCGCGAGGACATCGTGCAACTGAAAGAGCTGATGACCTCCGCGATCCGCGAGTTGCAGAAGGGCTTTCTCTCACCCGAACAGATCGAAGCCTCATTCGACGTGATGGGGCTGGATACGCAGCTCATCGACGACGGCACTTATTTCATCGTGGAAGAGAATGGCGCCATCGCCGGATGCGGCGGCTGGAGCCGGCGCGCTACCCTGTTCGGCGGCGATCATTCGGCCGGGCGCAGCGCCGCGCTGCTCGATCCTGCGAAAGACGCCGCCCGCGTCCGCGCCATGTACACCAATCCGTCATTCGCGCGGCGCGGCGTCGGCCGTCTCATTTTGCAACTGTGCGAGAGCGCCGCGGCAGCAGAAGGCTTCGCCCGCGTTGAACTTGCCGGAACGATGGCGGGCCTTCCGCTTTATCACGCCTGCGGCTACCGCGATCTGGAAGCATTCGAAGCGGAGGCGCGTTCGGGAATCCGCATTCCCCTCATGCGCATGGGCAAGGAGATCGCTCCCTTGCCGGTCGATGGCCGGACGCCTACATAGCCAAGCACTGAATGGCGCGTTCAAGATTCACACGCGGCCATAGGGGAAATACCCCGGACAACGCTGGCAGGGAGGGCCGCAATGTCGATACCGCAATCCGCCGGCGGCCCTATCCGGGACAAAGCCGATCTGGTCGAGCATTTGTCGTCAGGCTCCAAGCCGCGCGAGCAATGGCGCATCGGCACCGAGCACGAGAAATTCGTCTACGACCTGAAAACCTTTCGCCCCGTTCCGTATGAAGGCCCGAATGGAATCCGCGCGCTCCTGGAAGGCATGACGCGCTTCGGCTGGGAGCCGGTGAAGGAAGGCCCGCACATCATCGGCGGCACGCAGAACAGCGCATCGATCTCGCTGGAGCCGGGCGGGCAATTCGAATTGTCGGGCGCGCCGTTGCGCACGGTTCACGAAACCTGTTCGGAGGTGAACACGCATCAGGAGCAGGTGCGCGAGATCTGCAACGAACTCGGCCTCGGTGTTTTGGGCCTGGGCTTCGCGCCGGACTGGACGCTGGACGAAGTGCCCATCATGCCCAAGGGCCGCTACAAGATCATGCGCGACTACATGCCCAAGGTCGGCGGGTATGGCCGCGAGATGATGTTCCGCACTTGCACCGTGCAGGTGAATCTCGATTTCTCTGACGAAGCCGACATGGTGAAGAAATTCCGCGTCGGTCTTGCGCTGCAGCCGGTGTCCACCGCGCTGCTCGCGAATTCACCGTTCCGCGTCGGCAAGCCGAACGGCTTTTTGTCATATCGCTCGCATATCTGGACGGATGTCGACAACGCGCGCGCGGGCATGTTGCCCTGGGTGTTCGAGGACGGCATGTCGTTCGAACGCTATGTCGATTACGCGCTCGATGTGCCGATGTATTTCCTCTATCGCGACGGCAAATATATCGACATGACGGGAAAAAGCTTCCGCAAGTTTCTCGCGCGCGAGATTCCCGAGGTGAAAGACATCGAGCCCACGACGGCCGATTGGGCGGATCATCTCACCACCATCTTCCCCGAAGTACGCCTGAAGAAATTTCTGGAGATGCGCGGTGCCGATGCCGGCGCGTGGCGGCGCATCTGCGGCATGCCGGCGCTGTGGGTTGGCATCTATTACGATCAGGTTGCGCTCGATGCCGCATGGGACATGGTCAAGGACTGGACCACGGAAGAACGCCAGGCAATGCGCGACGCCGTTCCGCGGCAAGCGTTCAAAACGCCGTTCCGCAACACCACCGTCGGAGAGCTTGCCAAGCGCATGGTGGAGATCTCGTCGGCCGGCCTGCGCCGCCGCGCGCAGACGGACTCCATCGGAACGACGGAAGAGGGATTTCTCTCGTCCCTGCGCGAGATAGCCCAGAGCGGTCGCACGCGCGCAGAAGATCTTCTCTCGCGCTATCACAACGAGTGGAACGGCAATGTCCATCCGATCTTCAAGGAATACAATTTCCTCTGATTGAAGCTGCCGCAATCGCGCCGCTTTTTTCGGTTTCTTTCGCGCGATGCAAAGCGAGATCAAAACCCGCCTGGCGGGAACGCGCGACCGTCGCACCTTTGGAACTTTCGATCCCCGTGCCGCGAACGATCTGGCGCGCCGCGAATTGATAGATGCGGCCATCGCCGCGCGGCGTTGCTGGGTGGCCGAAGGCTTTGGCCGCGTGGTGGGTTACGGGATTCTGTCCAAAAACTTTTTCCATCGTGACTTCATCGAGCTGGTGTTCGTTGCCGAGGACGCGCGGCGCACCGGGGCGGGTGGCGCGCTTCTCGCCGCCATCGAGCGCGCGGTGCGCGAAGACCGGTTGTTCACCTCCACCAACGAGTCGAACGTGGCCATGCGCGCGCTGCTATTCCGGCAGGGCTATCGCGAAAGCGGCCGCATCGAGAATCTCGATCCGAACGATCCGGAACTGGTGTTCGTGAAATTCCTCTCGTCATCACCCGGCTCGTCCGGGTGATCCATCTTCTTTTTGGGAAGAAATTGGATCGCCCGCATGAAGCGGGCGATGACAAAATGTTTTAGCGGCGGCGCGCCCACAGAATGATGAGGATGCCGACGACGGCCAGCGCCACGCCCTTATAGGTCCAGCCCATGTCGCCGACCATGAAGCTCGGCTGCATGCCGGCGGGATGCCAGGTGATATAACCCATGCCTTGCCCGGCCCACAGCAGGCCTAGCAGTAGCGCTATGATACCGACGATCAGAAGAATGATTTTCACGAAGTCCTCCCCCAAGGATGATGGCGCAAGCCTAACACGACACGGCGCAAAGCGTTTGCGTTTCGATATTGCAGCTTTACATCGTTATGTTTGAGCGGGCTGAAATCTGCACTTTAGAGCTCAGTGCTCGGGCAGCGGGATGAACTCCTTGTCGTCGCCGGGAATCTTGGCGAAGCGGCCGGCTTTCCAGTCGTCCTTCGCCTTTTCCAGCCGCTCACGCGAGGAAGCAACGAAATTCCACCACACATGGCGCTCGCCATCCAATGGCGCACCGCCCAGCAGCATCACGCGCGCACCGGTGACGGCCTTGATCTCGGCGTGTTCGCCCTTGTCGAAGATCATCATGTCGCCATCGCCATGACCGATGCCGCCCGCTTCAACCGTGCCGCCGACAACCATAGCGCCGCGTTCTTCATAGTTGTCGGGTAGTGTGAGCGTCGCCCCGGCTTTCATCTGCGCATCAACATAGAAAATCGGCATCGGCACTTTCACCGGCGCTTCGAGACCGAACGCCTTGCCGCAAACAACGCGGAGCGCGACGCCGTCTTTTTCCTGCGATGGCAGCTTCCCTTCGCCGACATGCTGGAAGCTCGGCGGATCTTCTTCGTTGGCGCGGGGCAGGCCGACCCAACTCTGAATGCCGTGCATGCGATGACCGCGCGCGCGGACCTCTGGTCCCGTGCGTTCGGAATGCGCGATGCCGCGCCCCGCCGTCATCCAGTTCACATCGCCCGGCACGATCTCCTGTTCGTTGCCGAGATTGTCGCGATGCACCTGCGATCCCTCGAACAGATAGGTGATGGTGGCGAGGCCTATATGCGGATGCGGCCGCACGTCGATGCCGTGCCCCGGCTTGAACTCCACCGGCCCGAAATAGTCGAAGAACACAAATGGCCCGACAGTGCGCGCGTCCCGCTGCGGCAGCACGCGCGCCACCGTGAAGCCGTCGCCCAATTCCCGCTTCTGCCCCGAAAGATCGCGCATATTGTTTCCTTATTTCGGTTGCGGGATACGTTCGGCGCCCTGGCGTGCGAGCATCCAGCCCGGATATTCGCCCGGTAATGCGCTCACATCGTCCAGAGTCTTCATCTCTTCGGCGGAAAGCTTCAGCGTGGTAGCAGCGATGTTGTCGTCCAGCTGCTCAGTGTTTTTCGCGCCAATGATGACCGTGGTGACGAACGGCTTGTGCAGGATGTAGGCGAGGGCGACGCGCGCCACGCTGACATCGTGTGTCTTGCCGATCTGGCGCATCGCATCGATGCATTTCCAGGCACGATCCTTGTCCACCGGCGGGAAATCGAATTTCGCGCGGCGCGCATCTTCGGGGCCATTCGAGCCGGGGCCGAATTTGCCGGAAAGCAATCCGCCCGCCAGCGGCGACCACACCATCAAGCCGACCTTCTGATCCTGCAGCAGCGGAACGATCTCGCGTTCCAGATCGCGGCCCGCAATGGAATAGTAGGCTTGCAACGTCTCGAAGCGCGCATAGCCACGTTTGTCCGATACGCCCAGCGCCTTCATGATCTTCCACGCCTGCCAGTTCGACACGCCAACGTAACGCACCATGCCTTGCCGCGTGAGATCGTCGAGCGCGCGCATTGTCTCTTCCACGGATGTCACGCTGTCGGTCGCGTGGATCTGATAGAGATCGATGTGATCGGTGCCAAGCCGTTCCAGGCTTGCGGATACCGAATCCATGATGTGTCCGCGAGACGCGCCGATGTCGTTCGGCCCTTTGCCCATGCGGCCATAGCATTTGGTGGCAAGGACCACATCGGAGCGTTTCACGCCGATATCCTTCAATGCCTGTCCGGTGATCTTCTCCGAAAGCCCTTCGGAATAGACATCCGCCGTATCGATGAAGTTCACGCCGGCTTCCAGCGAACGCGAAACGATGCCGGTGGCGTCCTTCTGCTGCACTTCACCGACGACTTTGAAATATCCCGCGCCGCCGAACGTCATCGTGCCAAGGCAGATTTCGGACACGAACATGCCGGTATTGCCGAGCTGATTGTATTTCATGGGAACCTCCGTTTCAGGCTGGGAGGATCGTAAGCTCCGGCCAGATTTCTTTCCAGCGCTGTGCCTTTTCCATGTACTTGTCGGGGAGAAAGTTCGCCGTGCGATTGGGGCGGACGATCAGATTGAAGATGTCGTCGAAGCCGCGCGGTGCATAAACCTCTATGCCGTCTGCGTTTGCGCGAATGCCCACCTGCGCATTGTGGCTAAGAAAGCGGTCGATGCCGTCCGTCGCGCGGAACAATGGCGGGTAGGACGCACCGAATTTTTCTTCGTACCAGAGATGCACACGCGCTTGATTGCGCAGTTCCACGATGATGCCGAGGTCGGCGAAGAGTTCGCCTGCCCGTTTGATCGCGGCGTCTTCCGCTTCATATGAAGTGTCAGGATCGAAATAGAAGATGTCGTAATCCTTGATGCCGTGATCGGGCCGCCGGTTGGTCCGCGTGTTCCACACGGTCTGAAAGAGCGCGCCCGACACCAGCCAGCAATCGGGCAGGGCGAGCGACGGCAGCCGCTCCAGAAGGACGCGATTGAACGGGTTGCGCCGGATGGCTTCGAGGAATTCGAACCGAGTCATCGTCGCAGATTGCCATCGCAAGCGAAGCACGGCACGGTCGCCGCATGCGCTAGGTTGGGGAAAAGAATGCAGACGGAAATCGTGGGGCTTATGGCGGCGTTTCTGACGACGGTTTCATTCCTGCCGCAGGTGATCCACACGATCCGCACGCGCTCAACCCATGACATCTCGCTCAGGATGTATTCGCTTTACACCGCCGGGATATTTCTCTGGCTGATGTACGGCCTGCTGCTGCGCGATGTGCCGCTGATTGCGTCGAACGCCATCACGCTCCTGCTGGCAGGAACGATCCTCGCGCTGAAGCTGCGCCACGGGTGACTTTGAACGCGCGAAAGCTACTGCGCCTCAGGACAGAAATGGATTTTTCTTCTGTTCCATGAATGCTTCGGCCGGAAGGGCGAAGACACCCGGCGACTTGAGCGGAATGGTGCTGTTCCAGAGGACGAGCGACAGATCCAGCGCGTGATAGAGGTGCGGATATGTTTCGCCGTTGCTGGCCTCTTCCCATTTGAGGTGCGCACCCAGCGAATCCGCGTCGACGGCGATTAACAATAGCGGTTCCGTTACGTTGGCGAAGTGCCGGCCAAGCGTTCCCGCAAGCTGCTGGGCCGTCGAAAGGTGGATGAAGTTGTCCTTCTTGTCCGCCTCCGAGCCGCGATAGACACCGGCGTCCAGGGCCTTCTGCCACTCTTCCTCCTTGACGATCTTGAAAACCAGCATTGTCAGACTCCAGTGAAAACGAGATCAAGCGCGGCAGTAATGCGGAAGCTTTCCGCTTCCAGATTGGCGATAGGATTTTTCAGAATGCGTGACGGCAATGTTATCAATTCCGTCGGATCGAAGTAGAGCGTTTTGCCCTCAATTTGAACTGCAGGATAAAGCCGCGGTTGGTCGCGAACGGCCTTTTGGGGAACCAATGGCGCCACGACCCGCGTATTCATTTCATCCAGGAAATGGTGCTGAACACATACGAGATACGGCTTTTGTTCGCGCGCTGCTCGCAGGGGATTTTGCACGACATCAAACTGACGGATCATCGAAAGCGTCTTTGCCGTAATATGCTTCGGCTAGTGTGCCGTGTTCTTCGATGAACGCGTTGTGTGCATCGATGGAGGCTTTGTTCGCTTCGTAGAACCGGCGTGCGCGTTCTTCGACCGTGAGATTGTCCAGCGCTCGCTCCAGCACCCGCGAAAGATTGATGTTCATCTCTTTCGCCACCTTCAGGATTTCCGCGTCGACGGACACGTTCACGGCGCGCTTGGGCCGCGGCGGAAGGCCGCTTAGATGGCCGCTGTGATGCGGCTCGTCCTTTCTCCGAAAGGCACGGGCAGGGTCTTCAAAGCGCTTCTTGACCATGCGCATAGCCTATGCGCATTCGGTGTGCGCATCAAGGCTGGCCGCCATTGCGCCAGCGCCAGGGGCCGCCTTCGGTTCGCCGGCTCGCGATCCAGGTGAAGGGCCCCGTGATGATGACGATTCCGAGAATAGTCACCGGAATGAGAAACCTCGGTGGGAAAAACTGATGCGCGGCATATGGCAACGCACCGATCATCGTGATCATGGCGATGAGCATCACCCAGCCTTTCCAGTTCATCGGAAGCCCGGCGCCGTAGCCGTAACGCTTCGCGCGAAACCAGGGCTCGCTCATATGTTCATTTTTTTCAAGTTCATGTGCAGCCTGGCAGCACGACACCGCGCCAAAGCACCGACAGCACAAAAAAAGCAGCTATAGAAACGGCAAACACGGCAACGCTCGCAAATAGCGCGAACGCTACGATAATGGCGAACCAATCGCCCGAACTCAAAAACTCCGAACTCATCAAATAGCGATTGAACTTCGCGAGCGCCCGCAAATCTTCGAAATAGAGATTCGGAGCGCCGAGTTTCACCCATGTGTCTGGATAAGATACGGAAAGGCGCCAGCGGATTAAAATTCCGAATACCGTGCTGCTTACGAGGGAAGCAACGAAGCCGAAGATTGCGCAACCAAGTGGGAACGGTAAGCATCCAAATAAGTCTTGCATTTGATGCTTACGCCGCCTGCGCCGTGCCGCCGACCGTCAGTCCATCAATGCGTAAGGTCGGTTGGCCCACGCCCACCGGCACGGACTGTCCGTTCTTGCCGCAGGTGCCGACGCCGGTGTCGAGTTTCAGGTCATTGCCGACCATCGTAATCTTGGTGAGGGCGGTCGCGCCGTCGCCGATCAAGGTCGCGCCTTTGATGGCGGGGCCGATCTTGCCGTTCTCGATCAGATACGCCTCGGTGCAGGAGAACACGAACTTGCCGTTGGTGATGTCCACCTGTCCGCCGCCGAAATTGGTGGCATAGATGCCCTTGTCCACCGAGGCGAGAATTTCGCCGGGGTCCTTGTCGCCCGCCAGCATATAAGTGTTGGTCATGCGTGGCATGATGTTGCTCGCGTGGCTTTCGCGCCGTCCGTTGCCGGTGGGGGCCATGCCCATCAGTCGCGCATTCTGGCGGTCCTGCATGAAGCCCTTCAGGATTCCATCCTCGATCAGCACCGTGCGCGAGGTCGGCGTGCCTTCGTCGTCCACCGTGAGCGATCCGCGGCGGTTGGCGATCG
>DASXHQ010000124.1:0-1918 GCA_036488415.1 Rhizomicrobium sp. | reverse complement strand
GCCGCAAGCAGCCTGACCATGTCGAACACGGTATGGACGGATGTTTGCTCGAAATCGGTGAGGTTCATGGAGACTTGCACGAGCCCGCGCGAGGCGAGTGGGAGGCCAAGGGCTTTGACGCCGGGCAAACCGCCACTACTCGCGCGAATGGAACGGGCGATGTCTTTCGCCACTTGAATGTCCGTTGTGGCAAGGTTGATATTGAAAGCGATCAGAACTTTGCGCGCGCCGACGATAACGGCGCCGGCGGTGGCGTGAAGCGCCGGCCCACCGAGGTCGGGTGCGGAGCTTCCGCGGCGCGCATTTTCTAATTTGCGGCACTCCGGGCGTTTGGCGGCGGCTTCATAGAAGTAGACGGGGACACGCAATTCGCTCCAGATGCGTTCGCCGGCGCGGTGCGCCAATTCCGCGCAATCGGCGAGAGTGACACCACGGAGCGGCACGAACGGAAGGACATCCAACGAGCCGATCCGGGGATGAACACCCCGATGCCGGGTGAGATCGATTAATTCGGCGGCCTTCGCGGCGACGCGCACGGCCGCCTCAAGAACCGGCTCCGGATTTCCTGCGAAAGTGATGACACTGCGGTTATGGTCGGCATCGCTGGTGCGATCCAAAACGATCACGCCCGGGACGGCGGCAATGGCGGATTCGAGCGCGGCGACGCACGCCGGGTCGCGGCCTTCGGAGAAATTGGGCACGCATTCGACAAGAGGCGGACTCAGACGGCTCTCGCTTTCGGGCGGTTCCGGTTGAGGACCAAATTCCCATCCCGGATGGCGAGGGCGACGTGATTGATGCCGAAACGGCGCGGGATTTCGCGATAATCGGGGAGATTGAGCACGAGCAGATCGGCACGCTTGCCCACTTCAAGGCTGCCGATCTCGTCGCTTCGGCCGAGGGCGTGCGCGGCATTGATCGTGGTGGCGGAGATGGCTTGCTCGACCGTCAAGCGCAAGTGCAGCACGCCTAACGCTACCACCATCTGCATGCTGAAAATCGGTGCATCTCTTGCATCGTAGCCGCTCGCGAGAGCGATTGCGCCGCCGTCGTCCACAAACCGCCGCACGGAAGAATTGTTGCGCTCTTCGAGCAGTTCCTTGCAGGGCGAGAAGACAGCCACTGAAGAGGAATTGGCCAACACGGCGCATTCTTCCGGACTGAGTCCGGCTGGACAAAAAATCGAGCGCGGATGAAGACAGGAAGAAAGATCGCTCAGCCAGGCAGGATCGCCGCCCGGCCAACAAACGTTTAAAGGCAAGCGGGAGTGGGACGCGAGGGCGCACAGGGCGCGGCTCAGATCGTCTCTTGCGGCGCTAAGGGCCGTGAAGTTCAACTCGATCGAGTGCGCGAGTTTGTGCTTCTCCATGTAGGCGAGCCGGGTTTCGAACTTGGCCAGGGCGCGATCGTCGACAGGTGAATCGACGCGCCAGGCACGCACAGTACCCACGGGACTGCCGCCGATGCGCGCGAGCTGGCGCAGCATGGATACATCGGAAGCGGCGACACCGCCGTTCGAAAACGCTTTGGCTTGGGCGTTGAGCGTGCCGTGCTGGAGACAGGAGCGCAGCAGGGCCAGGCTCTCGTTCTGAAAGTCGGCCATCTTCTTGCGCTTGGGCCGCGCTTTCGGCGAAGTCGGCGCCGTGTACAGGCTGACTTGAATACCGGCGTCGACGAAACCCGGCATGACTACCATGCCGTGGACCGGGATCTGGACGGCGCTTTTTGCGTCCTTGAGATTTTCGATTCGACGGGTGGAACCGATGCAATCGATTATTCCGTCGCGAATCAAGACCGAACCGTCGTCGATCAATCCGAGGTCTTCGAGAGCCGCGCCTCGGCGCACACCTTTGGGCCCGCGCAAAGTCAACAGTTGCCTGGCCCCGCGGAGCAGGATTAGCTGTGGCAAACAGGTTTT
>DASXHQ010000089.1:0-27428 GCA_036488415.1 Rhizomicrobium sp. | reverse complement strand
CACCGCCGTCACCATCGGATCGCGGAATTCCGGATTGGAGAACTGGAAGGTGAACTGCATTGGCAGAAGAATGAGGCAGGCCGCGATGGGTGTGGGCATGCCGGTGAAATGCTTGGCCGGCGGGGCATCCGCATCCACGCTCTCCACGTTGAAGCGCGCCAAACGAATGGCGCAGCACATCGCATAGATCAGCGCCATCACCCAGCCGGCGCCGCCGGCATGGGTCAGCGTCCACATATAGATGACGATGGAGGGCGCGATGCCGAAGCTGACCAGATCGGCCAGCGAATCCAGTTGCGCGCCGAATTCCGAACCGGCGCCGATCAGCCGCGCGATCCAGCCGTCCATCGTGTCGAGGATCGCGGCCACAACCGTGGCGGCGACGGCGCCCTTCCAGTTGCCATACATCGCAAACGGAATCGCGGTCGCGCCGGCACACAAGGCGGCCAGCGTGATCGCGCTGGGAATAAAGCGCGTCACCGGCACGTCCTCGCTCAGGCTGGCCACCCGCGCCATGTCGGGGCGGGGCACTTTGGGCAGGCGGGCCATCAGCTTGGGTACGACGCGAGGATTGTCTCCCCCGCGCACACGCTCTGGCCGGCTTTCGCCGTCACGGTGACGGGAGCGGGCAAATAGACGTCGACCCGGCTGCCGAAACGGATGATTCCAAAACGAGCGCCCCGGCATAGTTGCTGTCCTTCTTTTGTCTCGCTCACGATCCGGCGCGCCACCAACCCGGCGATCTGGACCACGGCGATATCTCTTTCAGCCACCCCGGCGGTCATCCGCAGCCGCATCGACAGGCGCTCATTGTCCGTGCTCGCCTTGTCGAACGAGGCATTGAAGAATTTGCCGGGCCGATATGCAAGCTTTGTCACGGTTCCGTCGCATGGCGAACGGTTTACATGGACGTTGAAAACATTCATGAAAATCGAAAGCCGGGTCACAGGATCGGCACCCATCTCCAGTTCCGCCGGAGGAACCGTCTGCACGATGGGCAGCAGCTTTCCGTCCGCCGGACAGATAATCAGGCCTGCACCCGCAGGCGTTGTCCGTTCCGGGTCGCGGAAGAATACGATCACCCAGAGCGTCACCGGCAACAGCACTAGTCCCGCCCAGGGGGCGAGGAGGTAAGCCAGCAGATTGGCCACGGCAGCAAACCCGATGAACGGCCAGCCTTCGCGATGGATGGGAATGCGCAAAATCCCTGTCTCTCAAACGGTTAAGGGCGCGCCTCATAAGCCCTTGCGGCCAAATGCGCAAATCTTGTGAATCACCTCCCCCTTGAGGGGAGGTCGAAAAAGCAAAGCTTTTTCGGGTGGGGGTGTCCGGTTGCGCAGCGCCAGAGCCGTGCTATACCCCGCCGCCTCGATTTATCGGGATTGCCGCTTTAGCTCAGCCGGTAGAGCACATCATTCGTAATGATGGGGTCGCGTGTTCGAGTCACGCAAGCGGCACCAGCCTTCGCTCGCGAAGCGAGTGAAGGCGCATCCGCCGAAGCCTTGGCGTAGGCGGACAGCCGGGCATCCGCGAGCTTCGGCTGGCAGGCCACCCTTCGCTTCGCGCGCGAGGAGATGGACGATGAAGACAATCGTTGTGATGGATCAGGCTGCGGGAACAGCCGGGATGAAATTGGCGGAGCGGCCGGAGCCGCAGCCAGCGATAAACGATGTCGTCGTTCAGGTTCATACGTCGGGATTCGTCCCGACTGAGCTGACGTGGCCTTCGACCTGGACCGATCGCCTCGGCCGTGATCGAACACCGACGATCCCCGGGCACGAACTGGCCGGCGTCGTCACCGCGCTCGGCTATGGCACGACGGGGTTGTCGGTTGGGCAGCGCGTGTTCGGCCTCGCCGACTGGTATCGCGACGGCACCTTGGCAGAATACATCGCGATCGAGGCGCGCAACCTCGCGCCATTGCCTGGCGACGTCGACTTCACGGCGGGCGCGAGCCTGCCGATCTCAGGCCTCACCGCGTGGCAGGGACTGTTCGATCACGGCCGCCTTCGTGCAGGGCAGAGCGTCATCGCGCATGGCGCGGCGGGCGCGGTCGGATCGATGGTGACGCAGCTCGCGCGATTGGCGGGCGCCTACGTCATCGGCACCGGACGCGCTGCCGATCGCCAGAAGGCGCTCGACTTTGGCGCAAACGAATTCGTCGACCTCGGCAATAACTCTCTGGAAGATGCCGGCAAAGTCGATCTGGTGTTCGATCTCATCGGCGGCGATATCGGCAAGCGTTCCGCGCGCCTGGTTCGCGCCGGAGGAACGCTGGTATCCATCGTCGGGCCGTCCGAGGTTAACCCCCCCCGACGGCGTGGCGATCGACTTCGTTGTCGAATCCGATCGCGCCCAACTGAATGAGATCGTCCAGCGCGTGCGGGACGGACGGCTGCGGACGAACATCGGCGCCATCGCGACGCTCGACGATGCTGTCGCCGCTTTCAACCCGAAAGAGCGGCGCACCGGCAAACCGATCATCCGCGTTCGTCCGTGAGGGATGCCGATCGACACCGAAAATTCCGGTTCGTGTGCGAGCTATGGCAGATTTCGTGGCTGCCTTTGCCTTCTCATACTTTGGTGAAAACTGCCGCGTAGCTCGCAGTCGAACAGTGGGCCGTCTAGGCGCGATGCTTGATATAAGTGCAGATGCGCTCTGCGGCGGCGGTCACCGCTTCGTCCGAAACCTTGCCAAGCGATTTGACGATCAGGCTGTTGTTCAGCGTCACGATACGGTTCGTGCGTATCCAGCTCGCGGCCGGCAGCACACCGCCGCTCACATCGGCAGGCATAAGCGGCAATCCGTGTTCGGATTGCGGGCGCGAGGTCACGGGCAGCGCGATGAAATCGCCGAAGCTGTCGGCAGAGGTCAGCGCCAGCACCGGGCGGCGCTTGCTGGCGGACAAATCGGTGAAGGGAAATGGGACGAGCAGCAGGTCTCCGCGCTCAGGCATTGTTCCAGACTTCGTCCTCGGCATTGTCCCAAATGGCGGCAAGGCTCTTTTCCTGCGCCTGCATCAGATCGCGCCACTGCCCCCTTTCCTGCTTCTCGCGCAGAAAGCCCACGAAATCGAGCACCTCGCGCACGAGCGGATCGGGCAGCGATTTTACCTGCTCGTAAATCTGATCCGCGATACTCATATCGTGCTCCGTCGGGCTCAATGGACCCGTGCAGTGTAACATAAGGGCGCTTGCCGGGCGAGACTGTGGGATAAACGAAGCGTGGCCGAACCCGTTGATCCCGGGGTCGTTATTACTCCACCACCCTCGGCCGACCCGGCTCACCGAAATCGCATTCCAGTGCGGCGCGGTCCCATTTGCCGAGATTGGCGGCGGCTTCGTAGGTGCTTTGCAGGAAATCCAGCAGCGTCTGTTTCGGATCGGCGCTGGTGCGCACGGCGTCGTAAGGCAAAATGAATTCGCCCAACTCTTTGTGAAAGAACGCGGCATCCGGCTTCGCCTTCGCGCTCCCAAACCCGGCCGGCGCGGGATAGGTGTAAGAATAGAACGCCGGATAATCGACCGCGCCGCCGCCCGGCCAGAAGCCGCAGCTCGACTCTTCGTGCGAATAGGCTTCGCGCGTCACCGCGTCGGAGAGATTGGGAATGCCGCCGGGATGCGGCGGCGCGCGCCGCCCCGAAAAGCGCGTCACCGCCAGATCGAAACTGCCCCAGAAGAATTGCACCGGACTCGCCTTGCCCAGAAACGCGGTGCGGAAAAGATGAAACACCTCGTTCGCGCGCAGCAGCACGCGCCAATGCCGGTTGGCATAGTCGGGATCGTAAGAAGCATGCGTGGTGTCATGCTCGAACGGAATCGTGCTCAAGACTTCGTTCGGCAGCGGATCGATGTCGACGGCAATGCCAAGCTCCGACAAAGCGCGCCGGTATTGCGCATAGAACGCCGCGACACTCATGAGCTTCAGAACAATCTGCCGCGTATGACCGTTGCTGGTGCGCAGCCACAGCACGTGATCGATGAAATCGAACTCGATCTGAAAATCGTTGCCCTCGTTGGGGATGAGCGGCGTGGCAATCCCGCGAGCGGTCACGCGGAAAGTTACGTGCCAGGAATGGTTGAGCCACGGCGTCAGCGCCAGCCGCGTCTTGCCCACGATCTGCGTCCACAGATGCAGCGTCTCATAAGTCTTCGCCCAAGCCGCGTAAGGAAGTTCGGGCCACAAATCCGCCATGTCGCGTCCTCAAAATTTGCCGTAAGCCTAGGCCGCGGCGCGCTGTTTCGCCACTGTGCGGCTGATTGGATATGCGTTCGGCAGGAGGGGGCTTGCAACATTTCACGACGATGAACCGGCGGGACCTTTTGCAAAGCTCGCTCGCGCTCAGCGGCGTTGCCGGCTTGAGCGGTTGCGCGAACGTCATCGCGCCCTCTGTCGGCGCCTATCAGCCCGTCATCGCGCCGGTCCGCGCGCGCACCGACCGCATTTTCGACATCACAGTTTGTTTGCGCCCGTTCCGCGCCGCAGGGCCGCGGCTCGACACCGAAACCATCGGCCACACGCTCATCGTCCACAATTATGGTCATGGCGGCAGCGGCTGGTCGCTGTCCTGGGGCTCGGGCACCATCGCGGTGAAGAAGGCGATGATGAATTCTCCGCGCGAGATCGCCGTCGTCGGCTGCGGCGCGCTGGGACTGACGTCCGCGATCCTCGCGCAGAAAGCGGGTGCGAAGGTCACCATCTATGCGCGCGAGCAGATGGCGCAAACGCGCTCAGTCCGCGCCACCGGAAGCTGGACGCCGGATTCGCGCATCGCGCTCACCGACAAGGTATCGCCGGATTTTCCCGCACTGTGGGAAGAGATGGCGCGCACCTCGTTCAAGACTTATCGCTCTTATGTGGGTTTGCCGGGCGAGCCGGTGGAATGGATCGACCACTATGTCGTCACCGATGACGACCCCGGCGACAAGCGCATCAATCTCGACAGGCCGGACGCGCTGCCTTTCGCGGAATATTATGATCGCATCGCCGATCTCACGCCGCACCGCGAGGTTCTGCCGAAGGGCTCCACGCCATTCGGCAACCGCTTCGTCTCGCGCAACGAGACTTTGATGTTCAACATCGCCGATTACGGCCACACGCTGATGACCGACTTCCTGCTCGCGGGTGG
The DNA here is from genome assembly GCA_036488415.1 of Rhizomicrobium sp. Lineage (GTDB taxonomy): Bacteria > Pseudomonadota > Alphaproteobacteria > Micropepsales > Micropepsaceae > Rhizomicrobium. The sequence goes on along the minus strand of DASXHQ010000089.1, from coordinate 22,299 downwards.
ACGGATCGAATACCGCGAATTCCGCGCGCCGAACGAATTTGCGCAGTTGAAAGAGAAGGTCGTCATCAACTGCACCGGCTATGGCGCGCGCGAATTGTGGAAGGATGAATCCATCGTGCCGGTGCGCGGGCAGATCCAATGGCTGATCCCGCAGCCGGAGGTGAAATACGCCGTCTTCTACAATGGCATCAACCTGCTCTCGCGGCGCGACGGCATCTGCGTGCAATCGCTGGAAGGCGGCGACATGGTCGGCTATGGCGACACCGACGAAACCCCCAACCGCGCCGAAGCCGATGCCGCGGTGAACGCGATTGCGCCGCTGTTCGCGGATTTCGGCAGATCGCGGAGTGTCTGAAAATATTTTTGCGAGATTTTTCGCGCCCAAAATCCATGCTGCGCGAAAGGCGATAAGAGATTTCGACAATAGGATCAAATACTTAGGCTAAATTCCCTGCTCTAAAATTATTTTTCCCAATTAGCTTGACACCGTGACGGTACCCCCGTACATTCTTTCCAACTCTAGAACTGCGCCCGAAACGTAGACCCGCCGCGAAAGCCGCGGGTTTCTTGCGTTTTGGGCCAAAGAAAATTGGCACGCAGAGGCGCAGAGCCGCAGAGAAGAAGAAATTTTCATCGGCGCGCTTCGCGCGCCATTTGATCTTGAATGGCACTGTTGTCGGGCCTCGGAGAAGAACTCCGCGGCTCTGCGCCTCTGCGTGAATCAACTTTTGAAGGAAGCACCATGCTTAACATCTAACTGCCCTCACCCTGATCGCCTTTGGCCCGCCTGCCGGTGTTGTCCGCTGCTGACGCATGCGACCGCCGGATGGGCCCAAGAACGATCATCACCCGGTTCACCGCGCACACCCCTAAGCCGCGCTGAATAGGACGCGCCTCATATCGCGCACGGTGTTGAGGGATAAACACGCCTGCCTGTCTTCGCCCACGAGGCTCATCAAGAGACGTGCGATGCGAGGGGGGAAAAATCTTGATTGCGAAACCCCGCAAATTTGCAGGCGTCACGATGCGCCCATAGTCTCCCGCCATGTCGGCCGGGCGATTCACCCTTCTCGCAGCCAGATGGATCAGCGTTGCGGCGGGCGTCGCCGCGGCGGCATGGCTGCTGTGGATTTTCTACATCTATCTGGCGTCCGAGGCGGTGATCGAGCGCCGTTACACGCTACCTTCGTCGCTGATTCATGCCAGCACCGATGCCGATGCTCTGCCACAGGGCAAGCACTGGATGATTGTCGCCGGCTGCTTTGGCTGCCACGGCAACGATCTGAAGGGCCGGCTGATCAAGACCAATCCGTATCTGACCATCTGGAGCGGCGATCTGGTGGCATTCGCCGCCGCCAACACTGACGGCGATCTGGAGCGCGCCATCCGTCATGGCCTCTCGCCTGACGCGCGGCCCATGTGGATCATGCCGTCGGACACTTTCGCCTATATGCGCGAAAAGGATGTGGAAGACGTCATTGCCTTTATCCGCGCGCGGCCGCGCCGTACCGCGCCGCCGCGGCAAACGCATTTCGACTGGAAGGCGCGCAAGGCGATTGTTGCGGGAGAATTGGTGCCCAAATCGCCCAAGGCGGACGAGATTTTGAGCCCCGCCGATGAAGGCCCGCGCTACGATGGCGGCCGCTATCTGACCTCCATCGCCTGCGCGCAGTGTCATGGCGGCGATCTCACCGGATCAGTGACAGCGCCGGATCTGAACATCGCCGCGAAATACACCCGCACGCAGTTCTTCCAGCTGCTCTATCAGGGACGCTCGCCGCATGGCTGGCTGCCGGTGATGTCGCCACTGGCACGGGCGCGGTTCCGCTATTTCCACGACTACGAAGTGAACGCGATCTACGACTATCTGATCGCGCGCAAGACGCTGGTGCCGTGGACCAAGGAGCAGCGCGCCGAATTCAACCGGAACACGGGCAAAGAGGTCGCGCCGCCCGCGCCGCGCAAGTGATTTTTCCTTTTGCGGTGGGCCGTGCTAGGTCCGCGCCATGCCGATCCATCCCGTCATCAAGCTCAGGCCCAAGGAAGGCCGCCGTGTCCGCGCCGGTGCGCCGTGGGTGTTCTCGAACGAAATCGTCATGGACGCGGCGGCCAAATCGCTCGCGCCCGGAAGCGTGGTGAATGTGCAGGGCGACGACGGCGTGGCGTTCGGCACCGGCTATTTCAACGCCGCCAGCCTGATCGCGGTGCGCATCCTCGATCCGAAAGCGGATACGAAAATCGATGCGGAGTTTTTCGCGTCGGCATTGAGCCGCGCCCTCGCGCGCCGCGAAGCGCTGTACGACGAGCCCTATTATCGGCTGGTCCATGCGGAGGGCGACGCGCTCCCCGGCCTTGCCATCGACCGCTTCGACGATCTCTGCTCGGTCCAGGTGACGACCGCAGGCATGGAGAAGCTGACGCCTGCTCTGCTGGAAGCCCTCGATCAGGTGATCGCACCCAAGACGGTGGTTCTGCGCAACGATACACCGTCGCGCGCACTCGAAGGTCTGGACTCCTATGTCCGCGCCGCGAAAGGCGAGATGCCGGAGCGCATTTCGGTTCTGGAAAATGGCGCGCGTTATTTCGCCGACATCGGCGCGGGCCAGAAGACCGGCTGGTATTTCGATCAGCGCGACAATCACGCCTTCATGGCGAGGCTCGCCAAAACCCGATCGGTGCTCGATGCCTATTGTTATGCCGGTGGCTTCGGTATCGCGGCGGCGAAGAACGGCGCGAAGAACGTCACCGGCATCGATTCATCGCAAGGCGCGCTCTTGCTCGCCGAAGAAGCCGCCACCGCCAATGCGGTCAAGGCCAAATTCGTGAAGGCCGATGTCTTCGAGGAACTGGAGCGGCTCTCCCGCACCAACGAGAAGTTCGATGTGGTCATCGCCGATCCGCCACCTTTCGTGAAATCCCGCAAGGATCTGGAACCCGGTGCCAAGGCTTATCGCAAGCTGGCGCGATTGGCCGCGTCGGTCACCGCGCCGAACGGCTTCCTGCTGCTTGCCTCCTGCTCGCACAACATTGCCCCGGATCGCTTCGCGCTGGAATGCGCCATCGGCATTGCCCGCGCCAACCGGCGCGGTGCGATGATCCATCAATCGGGCGCGGGCGCGGATCATCCGGTGCATCCCATGTTGCCCGAGACCGCTTATCTGAAGGCGCTGGTCTACGCGCTCGACTGATCAGATGCTGATCTGCGTTCCCAGCTCGACGACGCGATTTGCCGGCAAACGGAAGAATCGCGCCGGCGAATAGGCATTGGATGCCAGCCAGGTGTAGAGCGCGATGCGCCAGGGGCTGAGGATGGGGCGCGACGCCGGCACCAGCATTTCGCGGCCGACGAAGAAGGTCGTGCTGTCGGGATCGATGACAAGGCCATAAGGCCGCGCCAGTTCGAGAGTCTTGGGCACATCCGGAAATTCGAAGAAACCATAATGAATCTTCACGGCGAAGAAGCCCTTGCCGAGCTTCTCTACCTCCACTTTCTTGCCCGCTTCGACAACCGGCACATCATCGACCGTCACGCTCACCAGCACCACACGCTCATGTAGCAGGCGGTAGTGCTTGAGGCTGTGCAGCATTGGCCCCGGCGTCAGGTCGGTGCGCGGCGTGAGGAACACGGCAGTGCCGGCGATGCGCTGGGCATGCTTGTCGGCGCGCTCCAGGAACAGTGACATCGGCATGGCGCCATCGCGCAGGCGATCAAGATGGAGCCTGCGTCCCACGCGCCAGGTGTCCATCACCACGAACACGGCCGCGGCGACGGCAAGCGGCAGCCAGCCGCCCTCGAACACTTTCAGTGTGTTGGCGGAGAGGAACGTCAGGTCGATAAGGCCGAGCGTGCCGAAAAGGGCGATGACCGTCGGCAGCCGCCAGCGCCATTTGCGCAGCGCTACGACGGCGACAAGGAATGTCGAGATTGCCATGACGCCGGTAACGGCGATGCCGTAAGCCGATGCCAGTGCATCCGACGATTTGAAGATCAGCACGATCAGGACCACGCCAACACAGAGCATCGCATTGATGCGCGGCACGTAGATCTGTCCCTGTTCGGTCGCCGAGGTGTGGCGAACTTCCATGCGTGGCAACTGACCGAGCTGCACCGCCTGCTGCGAGATGGAGAACACGCCGGAGATCACCGCCTGCGATGCGATGATCGTGGCGACAGTCGCCAGTAACACGAGCGGGTAATGCGCCCAGGCCGGCGCCAGCGAATAGAACAGGAAATCGACGGCATGCGGATTGACCAGCAGCATCGCGCCCTGTCCGAAATAATTAAGCAGCAGCGCGGGCAGGGCGATGAACAACCAGGCATTGCGGATCGGTCCCTGGCCGAAATGGCCCATATCGGCATAAAGCGCCTCGCAGCCGGTGACGGCCAGCACGACTGCGCCAAGCGATACAAACGCGATCCAGGGTTCATGCGCGAAAAGTGCGACCGCGTGCGCTGGATTGATGGCACCGAGAATTTGTGGCGCTTTGAGGATCGCGGCCAATCCCATCGCCGCCAGAACGGTAAACCACAGGATCATCACCGGGCCGAATAACGCGCCGATTCTCTCGGTGCCATGGCGTTGAATGACGAACAGTCCGATCAGAATTGCGAGCGCCAGCGGCATCACCCATTCCGCGAATGCCGGGCTTTGCGCGCCTAAGCCTTCCACGGCGCTAAGTACCGAGATCGCCGGTGTCAGCATGCCGTCGCCATAGAAAAGTGCGAGGCCCAGAAGCGCGACGAGGCCGATCGCTGTTTTCACACGCCGGGAGAGGCCGCTCACGCGGTGTGCGAGCGCGGCCAGCGCCAGCACGCCGCCTTCACCATTGTTGTCGGCACGCATGATGAAGATGACGTATTTGATCGTCACCACGATCAGCAGCGCCCAGAAGATCAACGATAGAACGCCCATCACCGCCAGAGCGCCCGGCATCGCGCCGCCTGCCGCCAGCGCGGACTGTTTCATCGCGTAGAGCGGGCTCGTACCAATGTCGCCGAAGACAACGCCGAGCGCACCAATCGTCAGCTTCAATTCCCGCGACATGGAACCAGATGAACCGGACATGTGCGGTGATGCGGCGGACTCGACAGGACTCGACATGGGATACCTAAATCGTGGTCTGCGTGCCGAGCTCGACCACGCGGTTGGGCGGCAGATGGTAGAATCGCGCTGGCGACAGCGCCGACGCGGCGAGCGTCATGTACAGCCATGTGCGCCAGCGGCCAAGTGCGGGATGTTCGGATGGCACAAGCGTTTCGTGACCCACGAAGAAAGTCGCAGTCTCCACGTCGATCGCGAGGCCGAAGGGCCGCGCTTCTTCCAACGCGCGCGGAACATCCGGCGTTTCGAAGAATCCGTGGCGGATGTTCACATTGTAGAAGCCCTTGCCCAGCTTCTTGACCTCGATGCGCTTGGCGGGGGGCACGATGGGCGTGTCGTCCACCAGGACATGGGCGAGGATCACGCGCTCATGCAGGACTTTGTTGTGCTTGAGGTTGTGCAGCAGCGCGCCGGGAACGATATCATCGCGCGCCGAAAGAAAGATCGAGGTGCCGGCGACGCGTACCGGCGTCTTGTCGGCGCGTTCGAGGAAAAGATCGAGCGGCATGGATTCGCTTCTGATTTTGTCCAGATGCGCGCGCCGTCCGCTGCGCCACACTTCCATCAGCAGGAACACGCAGCCGGCAATGAACAGCGGTAGCCAGCCGCCTTCTGGAATCTTGAGCATATTGGCGGAGAGGAACAGCAGATCGATGACCGCCAGCAAGCCGAACAGCGCGATCACGCCGCGCAGGTTCCAACGCCATTGCCGAGCGGCGACCAGCGAGACGTTCATCGTATCGATCACCATCACGCCGGTGACAGCAATGCCATAGGCCGACGCCAGCGCAGCGGAGCTTTTGAAGATCAGAACGATCAACACCACGCCAACGCAGAGGACGGCGTTCATGCGCGGCACGAAGATCTGGCCGTAGTCCGTCGCCGAGGTATGGCGGATTTCCATGCGCGGCAGTTGGCCGAGCTGAACGGCCTGCTGCGTCACCGAAAACACGCCGGAGATCACTGCCTGCGAGGCGATAACCGAGGCGCAGGCCGAAAGGATCACCATCGGATAATGCGCCCAGTGCGGCACGACCGAGAAGAACGCGATGCCCGCCAGATGCGGATCGCGCAGGATGGCGGCGGCCTGCCCAAAATATTCCAGCAACAGCGCCGGTAGCGCCACGAAGAACCACGCTTTGCGGATCGGCGCTTTTCCAAAATGCCCCATGTCGGCGTAAAGTGCTTCGCAGCCGGTAACGGCCAGCACCACGGCGCCGAGCGAAACGAAAGCATGCCACGGCGCATAAACGAACAGCTTGATCGCGTACCAGGGATTGATCGCCACCAAAACAGAGGGCGTCTGCATCAGCGAGATTGCGCCCAGCACTGCGAGCGTTGCGAACCACAGCACCATGAACGGGCCGAACAGTCCGCCGATCTTGGCGGTGCCGCGGTTTTGCATCGCGAACAGCCCGACGAGGATGATCAATGTCAACGGAAGAACCAGCGGCTCGAACACGCGGCTGCCTATGCCAAGGCCTTCGACGGCGGACAGCACACTGATCGCCGGCGTCAACATGCCGTCGCCGAAAAACAGCGCCAGGCCCAGCACCGCGCCGACGCCGATGGCCATCTTCACGCCCCGCCCGATGCCTGGTGAGCGATGCGCCAACGAGGCCAGGGCCAAGGTGCCGCCTTCGCCGTCATTGTCCGCGCGCATGATGAGCACGACATATTTCAAGGTCACGACGATGAAGAGCGCCCAGACGATCAGCGACAAGGCGCCGATCGTGTCGTCGTGGCGGGGAAAGGTGCCGCCCGTCGCCAGCACGGTTTCGCGCATCGCATAGAGCGGGCTGGTGCCGATATCGCCGAAGACGACACCGAGCGCGCCCAGCATCAGCAGCCAGTTTCGTCCTTTGCCATCGGGAAGGGCGACATGTGCCGTCGGCACGCGCGGCGCATCGTCCTCCAGAGCATCGGACAAAAGCGGGCGGGGATCGTTCACGGGGCTTTGGGAAATTGGTTCATTGACCGAACAACACTCATGGCGAGGCGAACGCGCAAGTTTCAGCGCCTGGGTTTTACGGGTTTACGATACCTGCGCGCCGTTCAAGGGCGCGGACCATATCCCCCCGTGCCCCAAAGGCAACCGGGCGCGTCGACATGGCAGGGTCGATCTGCCAAGCCATTGATTCGGCGAGAATATCAGGAGTTGTCGGCGACCAGCGGGTTGTCGCGGCCCGGTCCGATGAAGCCCTGCACCAGATAGATGCGGGCGCCCCACGTGCCGAGCCGCTCGTTGTAGACCTTCACCTGGCTCCAATCGTTGTCCGGGCTCACGTCCACGACCGGGTCGTCGGTGAAGACCGAACCGTCGTTCAGCCAGTTGGCATGGTCGATGTGGATTTCGCGGCTCGACACCATCGCGGTGACGACGGCGACATGGCTGCGGTGCGGTCCGGCATAGCCGGTGAGCACAAGGATAGATCCGAGTTCCGGTACCTCGCCACGCGCATAAAGACCGGCGGCTTTATCCCACCAGTCGGCGGCATCGCCGTAGAGTTTCACCTGCGAATGATCGCGCGCATAGGGCACGCATTGCAGCGGCACCGTCGCGGGTTGCTGCTCCGCGCTGCTCCAGCTCGGGGTATTGTTGGAATAGTCGTAGCTGGGCGCGCTCGCGCATGCTGCCGTCATCAGGCAAAAAGCGGTCACCGCCGCGAGCCGGATTTGAGACCCCACCATCATAAAGCCCCTTCATGCCGCTCTAGCTGGCGGCGACCGTGAAGGCATCATACGCCGCGTTTTTCAAAGCGGCGTAATGCAATTCGCTAAGATTTGATCAATTCAAGTTAAGAGCGATTTGTTAAGCGCTTATTAATGCTACTCGCCCGGTCCCGCATCGGGTGCCGGCAGACGCGCCATTGTTCCCTGCCAGCCCATGCCGCCGATCAGAAGAAGCCCGGCGGCGGCGATGATGAAGAAAGGCAGGCTCCACGCCTGTTCGGTCAAAGCAAAGGCTGGCAACGAAACGCCTGCGACAAGTTCCGGGCTCCCGCGCCACCCGCCGACGATGACGGCGCCGGCCTTGGGCGTGCGTGTGAAGTCCATCGGCGTTCCGGCGAACGCCTCATACGTCGCGCGTGCGTTGGACAGCACCAATCCGCTCGGGAACACCATGGCGAGGAGAAGCGAGGGCAGGAAATACGCTTCGCGGTCGCGGCCCAGCATCTGTTGACCCAGACGAAGATAGAAAAGACTGGTCGAGATACCGAGCGCGGTGACGAACAGGCCCAGCATGGCCACGCTGTCGAGATAGACGACGTCCATATACATCAGTACGAGGCTGATAATGGCGCTCACCCCGGCCAGCAGATAAAAGCCGAACTGGCACATCTGCAGCGTCATCGCCGTCTTGATCCAAAGGGGAAAATTGCTCGCCCATATCAGCGGCAGGAGCTTGCGCGCGCATTGCGCATGGCCTTTGGTCCAGCGCGCCTGCTGCGCGCGCCATGCGGCTGCCGTCTCAGGCAATTCGCCCGGCACTTCGAGGTCATGCACGAAAGCGGTGCGATAGCCTTTGAGCGCACAGCGCAGGGAAAGATCGAGGTCTTCCGTCAGCGTGTCGCCAGTCCAACCGCCGCCATTGTCGATTGCCTCGCGCGACCACACGCCCGCCGTGCCGTTGAAGGACATCGGCAGGCCCGCGCGGAAACGTGCCTCTTGTTCGACCGCGAAATGGCTATCGAGAAGGAAGCCTTGCGCCCGCGTCAGCCAGTTGCGATTGCGGTTCGCATGTCCCCAGCGCGCCTGCACGAAGGCAAGGCCGTTGTCGGCGACAAGCGCTGGAACCGTACGGCGCAGGAAATCCGGCGGCGGCACGAAGTCGGCATCGAACACAGCGACATAAGGCGCCTGCGAATGCGTGAGGCCGAAAGCGAGATTTCCCGCCTTGAAGCCCGCGCGCTCACCGCGGCGCATGACTTTGAGATTGACGTCAGCCGGAACGATCTCGCGCACGGCGGCGGCGAGCGCGTCATGCTTGTGCGCAGGGCCGTCGTCGAGAAGCTGGATTTCGAGTTTGTCCTTCGGCCAATCGAGCAGCGCGGCGGCGGCGGCAACGCGAACCGCAAGCGAACCTTCATCGCAGACCGGAAGCTGTACCAGGACATCGGGCAAGGCTTCGTCGGGAAGAAGCGGCAGGCGCAGGCGGCGGGGGCTGCGATACATGCGCAGGATCGCGAGCGTGGCGAGTTGCAGCGACAGAACGGCCAGCGCGATCAGCACCAGCGCCAGCGTTAACTGCAACATCAGGGACAAACCGGACATGCGATGCGCGCGACCCCACTCTTTGATTGCCGAAGTCGGCGCGCCCTGTCGGCTGGCGCAGCGCCCGGTTTTGATCCGTGAAAACGTCCACGGATGGCACGGCTTATAACGAGGTTGAATGTGCTTTGGGACCAAATCTTTCGCAAGGTCCCGGGGGCTTTTCGCCCCTTTCAGTCGAGCGTGCGGCGGAACCGGGCGAGCGCGATCCCCATCACGACGAACATAAAGAGAATGAGCGGCCACAGGTCCGGCCAGATTTCGGGGAAGCCGTTCCCTTTCAGCAGGATGCCGCGAACGATCCGCAGGAAATGCGTGGCTGGCAGCACTTCGCCGATCCACTGGGCCCACCCCGGCATGCCGTCGAACGGAAAAGCGAAGCCCGACAACAGGATGGTGGGGAGCAGAAAGAACACCATCATCTGCATGGCCTGGAGCTGGTTCTCGGCCACTGTGGAGAATGTGTAACCCACCGCCAGATTGGCGGTGATATAGATCGCGAGCGCCCCCGAGAGGAGGAGCAGCGATCCGACCATCGGGACCCCGAAGACGAATTTCGCCACCAGCAGGATGATCGTGCTCTGGATCGCGCCGACAACGACGTTGGGTGAGATTTTGCCCAGCATGATCTCGACCGGGGTTGCGGGCATGGCGAGCAGGTTTTCGTAAGTTCCGCGCTCACGCTCGCGGGTGAGGGCAAGGCAAGTCATCAGCACCATCGTCATGGTGAGAATGACGGCAAGAAGACCGGGGATGATGCTGTATTGGGTGATCGATTCCGGATTGTAGAGAAGATGCGTCACCGTGTTGAACGGCGCCACCGACTGGGCACGCGCCGCCAGCGGTCCCGTCAGATCGTCGCGCAACGCCGTGGAGGCGATTCCGGTGAGCGCGCCGATGGCATAGGAACCTGCGGCGGTGTCGGTCGCATCCACTTCTATGAGAAGGTCGGGCGGGTCCCCGCGCACGATCCCACGCGTGAAGTTTTCCGGTATCTCAACCGCGAACAACACCTTGCCTTCCTGTAGAAGACGGCGCGCTTCCTTGGGTGAATGTGTTTCCTTGACGATGTTGAAGTAGCTGGAATTTTCCAATGCCACGACGACGGATCGCGCGAACACACCTGGATCGTCCACGCTAATGGCGGTGGGCAGCGCTTTCGGATTGTAATTGATCGCAAAGCCAAACAGGAAAAGCTGCATCAGCGGCACGCCCACGATCATCGCCAGCGTGACGCGGTCGCGCCGCATCTGCATGAACTCTTTCAGCAGGATGGCGTAGACGCGCGCGAAGGAGAACGCGTTGCTCATTTCGCCTCCTCCTGCAGATGGATGAAAACGTCTTCCAGACTGGGCTTGGTTTCGCTTACGGTGACGCCCGCTTCGTTCTGGTAGGGCGCAATGGTCTTTTTCAACGCGTTGCGATCGCGTCCAGATACGCGCAGCGCCGCACCGAAGAAGCCTGCATAATCTACGCCGGGTTGCCCTTCGATTTTCGACAGGAAACGACGCACATGCGCGCCTTCCAGCACGAAGGTGGTAAGGCCCGATTGCACGATCACTTCATCGACCGTGCCTTTGGCGATCAGCTTGCCGTTGAGAATATAGACGATGCGGTCGCAGCGTTCGGCTTCGTCCATGTAGTGGGTGGAGACGAGAACCGTAAGCCCTGCCTCGCTGAGTGCGTGGATCTCTTCCCAGAAGTCCCGCCGCGCTTTGGGGTCGACACCCGCTGTCGGCTCGTCGAGCAGAAGAAGTTTCGGCTCGTGCAGCATGCAGGCGGCAAGCGCCATGCGCTGTTTCCATCCGCCCGATAGCTCGCCCGCAAGCTGCCTCTGGCGCTTCACCAGACCCAGGCGCTGCAGCGTGTGATCGACCTTCGCCGCGCGGTCCGGCAGTTCGTAAAGCCGCGCCACGAATTCCAGATTCTCGCGGATCGACAGGTCTTCCCAAAAGCTGAACCGCTGGGTCATGTAGCCGACTTCGCGCTTGATCTGTTCGGATTGGGTGATGACGTCGAGGCCAAGGCACGTTCCGTTGCCGTCGTCGGGATTGAGCAGGCCGCACAGCATTCGGATGGTCGTCGTCTTGCCCGAACCGTTCGGTCCCAGAAACCCCCACACCTCGCCCGATGGCACGGCGATATCGACGTGGTCGACCGCAGTTTTGCTGCCGAAGCGCTTGGTCAGCCCGTGCACGTCGATGGCGAGGTTGTCAGCCATATCAGAGCGGCCGGACCTGCACTGGCTGGCCGGGATTGAGTTTCATGCCGCCGGGCATGCGTGCTTCCAGCTTGAAAACAAGTTTGGCGCGGCTGTTCTCGCTGAAGATTACAGGCGGCGTGAATTCCTGCTGCTGGGCGATGAAACTGATCTGCGCCGTCATGGGTCTGCAGCCGTCGCAAGTCACGCGCACTTTCTGGCCGATATGGACCTTTGAAAATTGCGGTTCCGGCACGAAGAAGCGGACATAGATATTCTTCGGTGGCAGGATTGAGAGAACGGGCGTCGATGCCGGCGCATACTCGCCGGGACGGTAATAGATGTCCTGCACACGCCCTTCGGTTTGCGACACCACATCGCGCTGTGTCAGCGAGTAGGTGGCGCCGGAAAGCGATGCTTCCATCTGCTGGATCTGCGATTGCAGCTGTGCGATGCGGGCGGCGGATTGTTCGTAGTTGGATTTCGCCAGATCCAGATTGGTCGGCGTTCCCGCATTGACCCGCGCCAACCCGCTTTGCCGTTCCAGCTGACGCTTTGAATAGAGGAGATTGGCCTGTTCCTGCGTGAGCGAAGCCTTTGCGGTTTCGAGCGACGCGACGGCCTGATCGCGGGCGGCGATTTGGGCGGTGTCGTCGAGCGTGAACAGAAGATCGCCGCGATGAACGTAAGCGCCGCGCTCGACATGTAGCGAAGAAACCCATCCTGGCTGCGGGGCTGCGATAAAGGCATTGTCGCCTTCGCCATAGCCGAGCCAGACCTGATCGTCGCTTTTCCCGCAGGCCGCGAGCAGCAGAAAAAGAAGAATCGAGAGCCGTTTCATGCGACCGTGTCTCCATCGGGCGCTAGCCCGCGCAGCAGAATGTCGAGATGGGTGTCGAGGAAGCCTTCGTTGTCGAAGGGCACTGTGTCGAACTGCGCGAAAGTCGTTCGCCAAATCGCGACCATCAATACGGGCGCGATCAACAGGCGCGCCGCGAATTCCGGGGTCACCGGCCGGAATTCCCCGCGTGCGATCCCGCGTGCAATGACTCCGGACATGGCGCCAAGGCCTCTGTCGATGATCTCCTCGCGATAGAAGCGCGCCAGTTCCGGAAAATTTCCAGCTTCGGCGAGAATGATTTTCGGCAGCACGACCAGTTCGCTCGTGCGCATGATGTTTCCGACGTTCGAAATCATCATGCGTAGGATGTCGCGCGCAGGCGCTTCGGACACGCGTACCTGTTCCAGCACTTCGGTAACCCGGACGCCGATCGACTCGCGTACCAGCGCCTTGAACACCGCTTCCTTGTTTTCGAAATAGAGATAGATCGTGCCTTTGGTGACACCCGCGCGCTCGGCGATGTCGTCCATGCGCGCGGCGGCGAATCCCTTTTCCGCAAAGCAGGCCAGCGCCGCGTCGAGGATTTCCTGCGGCCTTGCTTTCTTGCGTCGCCGCCAGCGGGGAGAGGGGATGTCCATCACCATCATTATTCTGTTAAATAAATAACTGACCAGTCAGTTATAAGTTTCCATCGCAGAATTAACAACTGGCGCGTTTGCACAATGGCTATGATGCCGTCGCAGGGCTGCGAATCGGGGAACGAGGAATGGAAAGAATTAGCCTCAATAGATCAAAGGCTTGTGTATTTTTTGGCAGCCTGTTGATGGCATCCGTTCTTGCCAGCTGCACGACGCCAACGCCCTACGGTCCTCGTGCGGAAGGAAGCAGCACCGGCTACACCGACGAGCGTCTCGCCCAAAACCGCTATCGGGTCACTTTCACCGGCAATTCGGCGACGTCCCGCGCGGCGGTTGAGGACTATCTGCTCTACCGCGCTGCCCAAGTGACGCTCGATTCCGGGTACGCGGCGTTTGAGTTCGACGCGCGCGATACCAAAGCCAAGACCACCTACTTCTCGACCTTCGACAATTTCCCATACGGTCCAGGTTATGGGCATTTCGGCTGGTATTGGCACAATTGGGCGTTCGATGACGTCGATGTCCAATCGCGTCCGATCACACGTTACGAGGCGTATGCCGAGATCGTCATGCTCACCGCCGATCAGGCGAAATCCGAGCCGCGTTCACTCGATGCGCATGATGTGATGACGCGGCTGGGGCCGCGTGTTCTTCCGCCGCCACCGAAATAAGCGCGCTTGTAAGGCTCGGATCGACGGGTTAATCCGCGAGCGATTCTGATCGCCGGGGTTTTCATGCGCAACACCGTTGCCGGGCTGGCGCTTGCGTTGCTGTTCTTGGCCGCTCTCTTCACGCTGCCGTGGTTTTTTCCACATGAGGAATTGCAGCGGACACCGGCCGAGATCGCTGCCAAGATCGAACCCGGATTCACTGGCGTTCGAAAGATTGGTCCGTGGTTTCTGACCTGTGGCCCTGTGCGCCCCAAAACAGCTCCGTTGCCCTTTTCATTTGGCACAGGCAGGCGCGCCGCCCCGGTGGTGGCCGATGCGAACACGCTTGGCCGCTGCCGCACATTCCTGGCGCTTCGCCGGAAGGCAGATCCGAAGCAGGTCTTGATGCTGCTGAATTTCCGGCTGATCGGCCAAGACCAAAAGCTGGCCGTGCTGGTCCGGATTCCCCCGCGCGCAAAAAATGGCGATGTCGTCAACTTTCGCCTAGGGCACAAGGGATTGAATCTGCCTATTTCGGCTTGCGACAACCAAAGCTGCCTGGCCGCGGGTTCGCTGGCTCCCAAGCAGGAGGCTGTGCTTTTCGCTCAACGGACTGGCGAACTGCTCTTTCCACCGGGACCAAGCGGTAAGCGGCTCGCGGTACGCGTTCCATTCGTGGGATTGCGTGCGGCGGTCGGTGCCATGCGGCGGGCACAGGCCGGCGAATAGGGGACTGTCTCTCCGAGGCCACAGCGTCTCCAAACTCCGCGCAATTTTTCGCCCAACAGACCTCCCGCATGGGGGACATATTGCGGATTTCTCAGGTTGATGAAAGATTTACCGAGTGGGCAGGAGCGGCCGCTGGTGGCGGCAGGCGCGCTGTCATTTTTGGGGGGGACCGCATGCGCGATGCCGACGGCCAGCGCTTGCAGCTGAAATCGAAACTTCTTGTCGGTGCGGCGGGCATGACCGCTGTCGCGATGAGCACGGCAGCTTTCGCTGCCGATGCCGCGCCGCCGCCTTCAGCAGATGCGTCTAACGCGCCGGCGCCCGTGGCTGCGCCCGCAGCGACGCCCGCGCAGGCGATGGCGCCGATCGATCCGCCGAAATGGTTACCCTATGTCGATATCGGTGGCGGCGTCGGAAGCGGATTTACAATCGGCCGCGTCAACGCCTTCGTGCCGTTCTGGCAGGATATCGACTCGCTGGCATTCGTGCGCTTCGGCGCCAACACGCGCACGCACTACAGCAACAACTTCAATATCGGCGCCGGCTACCGCACCAAGATCGATGGCGAGTGGATTCTCGGCGCGTTCGCGGGCTTCGACAGCTCACAGACCGATTACAATCATACCTTTAATCAATTCTCGCTCGGCCTCGAGGCGATGTCCGCGGACTGGGACCTCCGCGCCAATGCCTATTTCGCCAAGAAAACCAACCGCACTCTCGACAACAAGTTCGAGCTCTACATCCACGACACCGCGATCGCGATCCTACAGGCTCAGGAAGCCGGAATGTCCGGCTTCGATGGCGAGGTCGGTTATCGCGTTTTCAACACCGATTCCACGGATGTGCGCGTTTTCGCCGGCGCATACACGTTCCACCATCCCGATGTGAACTCCGCCGGTATCGGCACGAATTTCAGTTTGCCCTATCGCGACGTTACGGGCCCGAAGGTTCGGGCGGAAGTGAACGTCTTCGACCTCGACATGCTGGGATCGCAATCGCGCTTCTCGGTTGAAGGTCAGGTTTCGCACGACAACGTCAATCACACGTCGGAATATATCGGCGCGACGCTGCGCATCGCACTCAATGATCCGTCGGGCTCTGGCGCGCAAGCGCTCGATGATCTGGATCGCCGGATGGCCGATCCTGTGCGCCGTCAGGACAACGTGCTGACCCAGTGGCAGTTCAACAAGCCCGAACCTGTCATCATCTACAACGGCAAGATCACGTCCGAGCCGACCAACACGCTGTTCTACGCCGAGCAGCGCAGCAGCGCGGCCACTGGCAGCTATGCCGATCAGACCACGATCCAGGATGCGACTTCGCGGGGCGCCGGAAAGAACGCGTTTATCGTTTTGACGGACTCAGGCGGCAGCACGATTGACGCTACCGGAACGACGGTTCACAGCGGCGAGACGCTGACTGGCGCCGGGACGTTCAAGGTCCGCGGCGAGACCCATCCATCCCTTGTGTTCACGCATGATTTCGCACCCGGCTCGGGCCCGGTTTCGCTGACCGCGACGTCCGGAAACGTCCTCAACATCACGGGCGACGTGAATATCGCGGGACTGTCGATCGCCGGTCCGTTTGTGGACGGCATTTACGGTACCAATGTCGGCAACGTCACCATTGCCAACGTCGATATCACTGGCCCCGGCACCAACGGTATCGTTTTCGAGCAGACAGACCCTTCCGGCACCTCCAACATCGTCATCAAGAATTCGTCGATCAAGGGTGTGACGAATGACGGCATCGATCTGGACGTCAACGCCACGTCGGGCGCGACTTCGACGACGAACCTGATCGGCAAGAAACTGAGAATTCATGCGGGCCATGACGGCGTGTCGCTGGACGCGTCCTCAAGCGGCGGTTCCTATGCCACGGTTTATGTCGGCATCCACAATTCGTCGATCGCGGCCGGCAACACCGGCCTATACGCCAATGCCACGACATCGGGCGGTACGCTGACGCAGACAGTGGTCGTCGATCCCTCCGTCATCTCCGGCGGCGATTACGGCGTATATATTCACGGCGACGCCATAACCGGCACGCTGGTCCAAAAATTCACCGACACCGACGGTTCCATCCATGGCAGTTTCTCCGTTTATGGCGAAGCCCATGGCGGCTCGCTGACACAGAATGTCACCGCCGCCCATCTCGTCCTGCCCGCGTCGCATGAGCCACTTTTCATCGGCGCTTATGCAGACGGCGGCAGCGTCATGCAGAAGGTCAATCTGTCCGATGTAACCGCCGACAACGGCGCGTATGACAATATCGATATCTCCGCGCATGCTTTCTACAATGCGACGATCAACCAGCATGTATCGCTGTCCGGTGTTCAGGCCAGCGATTCTGGCGGCGATGGCATCTATATTTCAGCATACGCCGGATACGGCGCCGCGACGCTGCAGACCGTCAGCATCAGCGGTCTAACGGCAGACGGCAATGGCGGCGATGGCATCTACATTTCAGCGCACGCCGGATACGACGCTACGACGCTGCAGACCGTCGGCATCAGCAGTTTGACGGCGGATAACAATGGCAACGACGGCCTGTTCGCGATCGTTCATGGATATAGCCCAACGGCATACGGCCCTTCCGTGGCGGCGCAGTATCTGTCCATCGATGGTGCATCTTTCTCTGGAAACGCCGGCACAGGCGTTGTTGCG
The DNA here is from genome assembly GCA_036488415.1 of Rhizomicrobium sp. Lineage (GTDB taxonomy): Bacteria > Pseudomonadota > Alphaproteobacteria > Micropepsales > Micropepsaceae > Rhizomicrobium. The sequence continues at coordinate 5,201 of DASXHQ010000089.1, read as the reverse complement.
GAAGCGGAGGCCTTCGGCAACGCGGTCACGCGCCAGGATGTCCTCGTCACCGGTTCGCAGGTGAGCAACAACGGCTTTTACGGGGTGGAAATTTTTGCGACTGCCTTCACCGGAGCTTCGGTGCAGCAATATCTTTTGGCGGCCGGCGATACCGCGGACGGCAATGGCGAGAGTGGCCTTTTTGCGGAAGCGTCCGCAAACGGACAAGGCTTCACCGCCCAAACGCTGGAGCTCTATGCCAGCAGCTTCGATTACAACGGCAACGACGGCATAGACATCACGGGCTTTGCAGGTTCGGGTGGCGATGCGGAGCAGAATGCCGGCCTCTACTTCGTCAGCGCGCAGCACAATTCCGGAACCGGTCTGAATATTACAAGTTTCTCGTATGGCTACACCTATGGCAGCTACACTTATTACCTGTCGCACGTGCAGCAGAACGTGATCGCCGCCTACGATACCTTCTCCCACAATGGCCGCTATGGCGTCAGAATTGACGACGAGGCTCGCTTCGGGGGCGGCGTCGACCAGCTTGTGGAGATTTATGACTCACATCTGGACGGCAATGGTCGTGAAGGGTTGAGGGCCTCGCTGTTTGCGGATGGTTATGGCGGCAGCGGGGCCATCGTCACGCATCTCTATTCCGATCTTTATGTTATCGGCAGCACGGCCGATGCCAACGTCTACGATGGCATGGACATCTCTGGAGAGGCCATCGGTCCCACCTATCTGATCCAGCATATCTATGCCGGAGGATCGGAATTCGACGGCAATGGGCGGGCGGGCCTCTATGCCGGGGCTATAGCAACTGACATCTACAGCCTGAACATTCAGTATATTACGCTCGCCGGTTCGTCGTTCGACGGCAATGGCCTCTATGGCGCGCGGTTCGTGGCAGAACAGATTTATGGTCCGCTGGCCTTCGGTGCCGCGATCCAGGACGTGGCCATTTCCGGCAGCGATTTCTCTTACAACACTTATGACGGACTTTCTGCGGAGACTGTCGCCTTTCTTCTACAAGGCCGCGCCGAGCAGCACTTTACCATTGGCAATTCCCGCTTCGACTATAACGGCCGCAACGGGATGCGGGTCTTTAACGAAGCGGTGTCCGGAACCTATCTTGCCGGTTATCCCTGCACGGCGGTTCAAGGGCTTTATGGCGGCTGCGCCTTCGCGCGGCAGACTGTGGACATTGCCGGGAGCGACATCAGCCACAATGGGTTCGACGGCATCTATCTGACCAATGAAGCTGTCGGTTATGGGGCCGTTTACGATGCGGGTGGCCGTCCGCACGAACCGACTTTATATATTCAGAACTCCAACATTTCCGATAACGGCCAAAACGGCATCCAGCTCACCAACATTGCCGTAACCGGCAGCTACATCTTCCAGTCTGTCGGCATCGTCGGTTCGACGGTGGACGGAAACGGTGCGTACGGAATCGTTGTTGAAAATATCGCAGAGAACAACAGTGCCATCTACCAAACCATCGGTGTCACCGATTCGACCGTTGACGGAAACGGTCGAGACGGAATCCGGATCCTAAATGAGGCTGTGACTGACAGTCTTGTTTATCAGATCACTGGCGTCATCGGCTCGACCGTGAACAGCAATGGCGGTGACGGAATTTCAATCGCGAACGAGGCTGCGGGCAGTAGCGGTATCTATCAGGTGGTTGGCGTCGTTGATTCCTCCGTGAACGGCAACGCCGAGAATGGGTTTTATAGCTTCAATTATGCCGGTGGTGGCTCTGAGACTTTCCAGCTCATCTTGGCGTACAGCTATGCCGGTGCGAATTCCATCAGCAGCAACGGCTACAGCGGTATCGAAGTGGATTCGTTTGCTGGATACAACGGCCTCGTAGTGAACTACGATGAGGTTTCCGGAACATTATTCGACAGCAACGCTTACGCCGGCATCGTTGCCCAGAATTTCGCCTATTCGGCCGGAGCGTCTGCGGTGAGTTATGTCCAGGCGTATGGAAACACCATTTCCGGCAGCACCACCGGCCTCGGCCTTTTCGCGCGCGGTCCGGGCGCCTATCAGATGGCTTATATCGGCTACAATACCTTCTCCGGCAATACGACAGGGGTGAAGGGCGCGGTGACTGGCGGAGGCTTCCAATACATCGATCTTCACTACGGCAACACGCATAACGGCGACACCGCCAACTATTCATTCTATCAGCAGCCGGGCTCTACCCAGATCATTGTCTACTGATTGCGATTTGACCGGTTCTGGGCGGCGGGTCTGTTAGGCCCGCCGCCTTTCTTTCCAGCGGATTGGCGGATTGAAGCGCCTGCCCGCCTTCACTACGGTACATCCGGAAGTGTACAGGCATCATGAGCGACGACAGCAGCGAACCCGTGCAACCGCCCGTTCCTGCGCGGCAGGCGCCTCGCGGCCATCATATGATGCACGGTGCAAAGCCCTTGCGCCCGGGTCCCCAGCGTCCGCATATCGATCCGCGCGTTGTCGATCCGCTGGTCAATGAAGGCAAGGCTGCGCTCGAAAAGGGCGACACCACGCTCGGCGAATTGCGCGCTATGCAGGCGCTGCAGCAAGTGCCCGACCATTTGGAAGCGCTGATTCTGCTCTATCAGGTCAAGCGCAAGGCGGGCGTGAACGCAGGCCCACAGTTGGAAAGCATCCTGCGCCGTATCGTGCGCAAGAATCCCAATCTGCTCTGGGCCACCACCGAGCTTGCCTTCATGCTGTTCGCGCGCGGCGAGCGGGTGGAATGTGAGATTCACGCGCGCAACGCCATCCGGCTCGCGCCGCGCAACGCGCAGGCGCACGGTATTTTGGGATTGCTCCTCACCGAAACCAACCGTGCTCTAGCGGGCGAGTTCCATTTCCGCAAATCCATCGAGATCGGTGGTGTGCATGTCCGTGTCGCATCCAATCTGGCCAATTGCCTGAAAGCGCAGGGCAAGGTGGAGGAGAGCGAGGAGTGGTATCGCAAGGCGAGCGAACTCGATCCCAGGAATGTGGAGGTCTGGCTTGGCTGGAGCCGCCTGGAAGAAGCGCGCCGTAACATTCCGCGCGCCTGGGACCTGCTGCACAAAGCCGAAGAAGTGGCGCCCGCCTCCGCCGATCTCAGTCTCGCGCGCGCCGTGCTCTATGGGCGCGAAAAGAAGAACGAAGATGCGGTGAAGGAGCTCAGCCGGAGTCAGTCAGAAGGCCGGATGCAGCAGATTCCCGCCGTCGCCTTGCTTGAACGTGGCCGTCTCTACGACAAGATGGATCGCTTCGACGACGCCTGGCAGGATTATGTCGAAGGAAAGCGCATTTGCCGCGAGGTGCAGGGCCGCCGCTACAACGAGCAGGTCGCGCGCGATCTGGTCGAACGCCTCAAGCGGTTCTTCACCCGCCAGCGGATGAACATCCTGCCGCGCGCCCAGCGCGACATCGATATGCCGCAGCCGATTTTCATCGTCGGCTACCCGCGCTCGGGCACCACGATGCTGGAGCAGACGATCACTGCCCATCCGCTGATTTCGGCGGGCGACGAGCTCGTCTTCATCAACGATCTCACCCGCATCGGCTCGCGTATGCTGGGAAGCCCGCTGCAATATCCCGAATGCCTGTCCGATCTGTGGATGGGAGACAATCAGCTCACGCTGGATCAATTTCGCGACAACTACCTTCAACGTGCTGAACAGCTCGGCATCTGGGAACCGGGCGCGCGCTATTTCACCGACAAGATGCCGCTCAATGAGACGCATCTGGGCCTTATTCATCTGATCTTCCCGGAATCGCCAATTATCCATGTGCGGCGCCATCCGCTCGACATCGTTCTCTCCAACTTCTCGAATTTCCTCACACACGGCTTCCACCAGGCCTTCGACGTGCGCACCTGTGCCACGCATTACGTCCTGATCGATGGATTGGTTGAGCACTACAAGCAACACCTCGACATGAAATATCTCGATGTGCGCTATGAGGATCTGGTGGAGGATCAGGAGCCGAACGTGCGGCGCATCCTCGATTTCATCGGCGTGGATTTCGATTCACGAACGCTTTTCTTCCACGAGAACCAACGCTACGCCCGTACCGCGAGCTACGCGCAGGTCACCGAAAAGCTTTACGACAGGTCGGTCCATCGCTATCGCCATTACAGGAAGTTCCTCGATGAGGCGGTCGAAATTCTCAACCCAGCGCTTGAGCGTCTGGGCTATCCGGCGAACTAAAGGAGGCGCGCATGATCGCCTACATCGCGGATTTCCTGTCAGCTGACGCCGTCTCCGCGCTGGTTGTCGAACTTTCCAGCGTCAGGTTTGCCAATGGTTTGGCCACCGCCGGGTGGAATGCCCGAGAGGTCAAAAACAATCTCCAGCTTACGCCCGGCATGGCAGGCTACGATGCAGCAGCCCAGCGCGTGCACGCAGCCTTCGCCAGCAACGCCATCTTTCAGATGGCGGTGCGGCCGCAGCTGATGCATCCGATCCTGTTCAACCGTTATGATGCAGGCATGGCCTATGGCAGGCATATCGACGACGCCATCATGACGGTGGCGGGCTCCCCGCCTAGGGCCTTGAGAACGGATGTCTCCTTCACGCTTTTTCTTTCGGATCCAGCCAGCTACGAGGGCGGCGGACTTGCCATCGATACTGGCGGCGCGGAACAGTCACTAAAACCGCCTGCCGGCACCTTGGTCGCCTATCCGTCAGATGCCCTGCATTGGGTGGAGCCGGTCACCTCCGGAAGCAGGCTTGCGGCTGTCGGCTGGGTGCAAAGCGAGGTGCGCGACCCCAGGCAGCGTGCGATCCTCTATGATCTCGACCGCGTCCGGCGCGCCCTTTTTGCGAAGGACGGCAAAACCGATGCCTTCGATATTCTGACTAGATGTCATTCGAACCTGTTGCGGCAATGGGCCGAGCTCTGATCCCACTTGCTGCCTGTTCCACCCCCCACATATACTGAGGGCCGAGTGTCGCCGGGGGGCCAACGTGTATTCACCACGTCATTTCCTGTCGCCGTTATTCCAACCCACTGCAAGCGAAGCGTACTCGATCTTCTTCGCGCGAGGATCGCTCGCCGATCCGCTGCATTCCGTCTCGGGACCGATTGATACCTTCCAGGGCTTGGCCGACGTAACAATCCAGTCGGGCCAGACCTTCACGGCGACCGCAGATGGCCAGGCCATCTGGGGCCAGGAAGCCTACGACACGTTGAACAGTACGAATTTCAGCAACGGACAG
>DASXHQ010000071.1:0-9855 GCA_036488415.1 Rhizomicrobium sp. | reverse complement strand
CAGTTCGACAGCCCGTCTTCGCTGACCTCCTCGACGGTCGACGGCTCGTTGTTCGGAAGCCTTTCGGGCGTGACGGTGGATACAAGCGGCTATGTCACGGCCAACTTCTCCAACGGCCTGTCCCAGAAGATCTACAAGCTGCCGATCGCGACCTTCTCGAATCCGAACGGCCTCACCGCGGTTTCGGGCAACGCCTACCAGGCATCGAACGCCTCGGGTGTCGCGACGATCAACGAAGCGGGAACCGGCGGCGCCGGCGTGACGGAATCCAGTTCGCTGGAAGCTTCGACTGTGGATCTGGCGACGGAGTTCACGAACCTGATCACCACGCAGCGTGCTTATCAGGCGTCGTCCAAGATCATTACAACGGCCTCTCAAATGCTGGACCAGCTCCTGCAGATGCAAACTTAAGGAATGAGGCCGGTGTTGCGCGATTTCGCAGTGCCGGCCTTCTTCGAAACGCACAAACTAATGCTGAAAGTACAGAGTCTTTTAACCCTGTGTTTTGGCCGTTTGTTAAAGGCGAGACGGTTACTTTGCGCGTGGGTGATGGAGTTGGAAACGAGATGACAATAGGAGATGACCGCAAGGGACGCGTGAGTTACGTCATCGGGCCGGACGGCAGCCCGTTGACTCTCGCCGACCTTCCGCCTCCGGGTACGAAGCGTTGGGTGATCCGCCGCAAGGCGGAGGTCGTCGCCGCTGTGCGCGGTGGACTGCTCAGCCTCGACGATGCTTGCCGCCGCTACACATTGACGGTTGAAGAATTCCTCGCGTGGCAGCGCGCGATCGATCGCCACGGATTGGCGGGCCTTCGCGCCACACGCGTGCAGCAGTACCGGAACTAGTTATCGAATTGTGAACATCACAGCGAATGCGGGCGGGAAAAACTTTCCCCTCGCATTCGCGTTTGCATTCACCGTTAAGCCCACCTTTACCAAGAGGACGGCAATGTTTGCCTAGCAGGGCGCGATCTTCATTCGCGCGCCCCGAGCGGAGGGCGTGCATTGCCGGAATTTCTCAAAGGTAACGGACCTGCGCGGTTCGGCGTCATGGCCGGTGTCGCCGCCGTTCTCACAGCATTCTTTCTTTACGTCGCGGGGGTGATCTCCGAACCGCCGAAGACCATTCTCTATTCCGGTCTCGATCCGCGCGCCGCCGCTCAGGTGACGGCCAAGCTCGACGCGATGAACGTGAAATACGACGCGAAAGGCGATGGCGGCACGATCCTGGTTCCCGCCGACCAGGTGACGAAACTGCGCATGGAGCTTGCATCGGAGAATCTTCCGGCCGCCGGCACAGGCTACGAGATCTTCGACAAATCCGATTCCTTCGGCACCACGGCCTTCGTGCAGAACATCAATCGCCTGCGCGCGCTCGAGGGCGAACTCGCCCGCTCGATCGAAACCATAGACGGCATCGACAGCGTGCGCGTGCATCTGGTTATCCCCGAACGCCAGATTTTCAGCCGCGAAGATCAGAGCCCCAGCGCCTCCGTCGTGCTCCGCACGCAGGGAACGATGGATCGCGGTGAAGTCACCGCCGTCCAGCATCTCGTCGCCGCGGCTGTTGCCGGTCTCATGCCCAACCGCGTCGCCATCGTGGACGACAAGGGCACACTGCTCGCAGGCGGTGACGACAAGACCGGACCGGACGCTGCAGCCGCCGATCAGGAGCAACACACGACAGATATCGAAGACAAGCTGCGCCAGCGCATCGAATCCATCGTCGCCAGCGTCGTAGGGGCCGGTCATGTCCGCGTGCAGGTCGCCGCCGACATGAATTACGACCACACCAGCATGACCAGCGAAACCTTCGACCCCGATTCCAAGGTCGTCCGCTCGACGCAGACCGTCGAGCAGAACTCCGCAGATACGAACGCCAATAATGGTGGTGCCGTGTCCGTCGCCAACGCGCTGCCTAATGCGCAGAGCAGTGGTGGCGATAACACGAAATCGACCAGCGGCCGCACTGAGGAAACCACCAATTACGAGATCTCCAAGACGACCAAAACCAGCGTCGTCGACGCCGGCACTGTGAAACGTCTCTCCGTGGCCGTGGCGGTCGACGGCACGACAAAGACCGATGCCGCCGGCAAGGACAGCTATACCCCGCGCACGCAGCAGGAAATCAGCCAGATCGATGCTCTGGTGAAATCTGCGATCGGTTACGACAAAACGCGCGGCGACGATGTGAAGGTCGTGAACATGCCGTTCGCGCATCTCGATGTCGCCGACGCCACGCCGGCGCCGAAGCCGCTGCTCGGTCTCGACAGCGCCTACTGGTTTAAAATCATCGAAGCAGCCATTCTTTCGCTCACCGCGCTGTTGATCGGTCTGTTCGTCGTCCGCCCATTGATCGGCCGGATGTTTGGGCCGCAAGCCGCGGGATCGGCGGTCGCACTGTTTGCGCAGCCCGTCTCGGGCCAGTTGCCGGCACTCGCCGAGAGCCATGCGGCTGCCGGTGGTGCGCAGGCAGCGCTGCCAGCCCCGAAAGAAAGCATGATCGACCTACAGCGCATCGAAGGACAGGTGCGCGATTCCTCCATCAAGAAAGTCGGTGAAGTCGTCGGCGCCCACCCCGAAGAAGCGCTCGCGATCATCCGTACCTGGCTCCACGAACCGGCGTAAAGAAACATGTCACGTGCAAAATCTACCGCCAAAGAAGACGTCCGCCAGCTGAGCGGCGCCGAGCGTTCGGCCATCGTGATGCTCGCGCTGGGCGACGAGCATTCCGCCAAGCTCTGGCAGATGATGGATGAGGACGAGGTCAAGGAAATCTCGCAGGTTATGTCCACGCTGGGACAGATCTCCTCCACCCTCGTCGAAAAGCTATTGGTGGATTTCGTATCGCAGATGTCCGGCACCGGCTCCCTGCTTGGTTCCTACGAAGCGACCGAACGCCTCATCGGCAAGTTCATGCCGGAAGAAAAAGTCTCGCAGATCATGGAGGAAATCCGTGGTCCCGCCGGCCGCACGATGTGGGACAAGCTCGCCAATGTGAACGAGACGGTTCTGGCGAACTATCTGAAGAACGAATATCCGCAGACTGTTTCGGTCGTGCTCTCCAAGATCAAACCGGAACATGCCGCCCGCGTGTTGGGCGCGCTGCCCGAAGAATTCGCGCTCGAAGTCGTCCAGCGCATGCTGCGCATGGAGAGCGTGCAGAAAGACATCCTCGACAAGGTCGAGAAGACGTTGCGCGTCGAGTTCATGTCCAACCTCGCCCGCACCGCCAAGCGCGACAGCCACGAGCACATGGCGGAAATCTTCAACAATTTCGATCGCCAGACCGAAAGCCGCTTCATTGTGGCGCTGGAAGAGCGTTCCAGAGACAGCGCCGAGCGCATCAAAGCGCTGATGTTCACCTTCGAGGATCTGGGCAAGCTCGATCCCGGCTCGATCCAGACGCTGCTGCGCCATGTCGAGAAGGACAAGCTCGGCCTCGCGCTCAAGGGCGCCACGGACACGCTGCGCGATACCTTCTTCTCCAACATGAGCGAACGCGCCGGAAAAATCCTGCGCGAAGACATGGAAGCGATGGGGCCCGTGCGCCTCAAGGATGTCGATGAAGCGCAGATGCGCATGGTCAATGTCGCGAAAGACCTCGCCAACAAGGGCGAGATCATGATCGCGAACAAGGCCGGCGAAGACGAGCTGGTGTACTGATGGGCGCGACCAAATACACCTTCGACACGGAGTTCCGCCCGGAAGGCGATTTGATCTCCAATGCCGCGCGTGCGCGTCAGAAGAAGGCATATAGCCACGACGAGATTGACCAACTCTGCGCCCGCGCCCGCGAGCAAGGCATGAAAGCCGGCCAAGTGCGCGCGCAGGAGGCGATCGCCGCGGGCGCACTGGACGCTGTCACCGTTCTCAAGGACGTACTGACGCGCACATCAAAAGATATCGAGCAAGTCCGCGCGGAAGCCGCCGGCGTCGCTCTGGTCGCCGCGAAGAAGCTTGCTCGCGCCGCGCTGTCCACCCTTCCCCAAGCCGAAATAGAAGCTGCCTTGCGCGAAGCGATGCATCAGGCGCTCGGTGAGCCGCGCATCCTGCTGCGCACGGCGCAAGGCGTGGCGGAGGCGTTGTCCGCGCGTCTGAACGAGATCGCCCACGACGAAGGTTTCGATGGGCGCGTGCAGATCGTGGGCGATCCCGCGCTCAAGGGCACCGATTGCCGCATCGAATGGCGCGGCGGCGGCGCCGAGCGCAGCGAACAGACCATTGAGAACAGCCTGCACGAACTCATCACGCGCCATTTCGCAGACGGCGCGCACGCCCATACGACGGAGGAATAGATGACCGGCAATGACGACGTCGATCTGCCCGATCTCGCGCACGAAGATGCGGCTGCGAATGCGCCCGCCCTGCTGCAGAGCGACACGCAGACAGAGGCGGACATCAAGCGTACGGCCACCGACCTGGAAGCGGTGTTCGATGTACCGGTCACCGTGTCCGCCGTGCTCGGCAAGTCCGGCATGGAAGTCAGCCAGCTTCTGAAGCTCGGCAAAGGAACGATCGTGGAGCTTGATCGCAAGGTCGGCGAAGCCATCGACATCTATGTGAACAACCGCCTCGTTGCGCGCGGCGAAGTGGTGCTCGTGGAAGACCGCCTCGGCGTGACCATGACGGAAATCATCAAGGCCGGTCAGTCTTAAGTCTTCTGTGAAGGAATAAAGCTATGCGTCTTCTCATCGTCGGATCGCTGCAAGGCCAGATCGGCGCGGCCACCAAGATCGCGATGGATCGCGGTGCGAAAGTCACGCACGCGACTGACGTCGACCAGGCGATGGCCAGCTTGCGCGGCGGCACGGGCGCGGACCTCGTCTTCTGCGATGTCGGCTACGACATTGGAACTCTGGTGCGCCAGCTCGCCGCCGAGCGCATTTGTACGCCGGTCGTCGCTTGCGGTATCGGCACCGATGCGCGCCGCGCCGTGGATGCGATCCGCGCGGGCGCCAAAGAATATCTACCCCTGCCCGCCGATGCGGAAATGATCGCGGCCATTCTGGCCGCCGTCGCCGACGAAACCCATCAGCTCATCCACGAAGACGAAGCGATGTCTGTCGTGCTGGCACTCGCCGATCAGGTTGCGCCGAGCGAAGCCTCCATCCTCATCACCGGCGAAAGCGGCACGGGTAAGGAAGTGATGGCGCGGTACATCCATCGCAAGTCGCTGCGCGCCGAGAAACCGTTCATCTCCGTCAACTGCGCCGCGATCCCGGAGAACCTTCTGGAATCCGAATTGTTCGGCCACGAGAAAGGCGCCTTCACCGGCGCCATCGCCCGCCGCGTCGGCAAGTTCGAGGAAGCCAACGGCGGCACGCTGCTCTTGGACGAAATCAGCGAAATGGACGCGCGGCTTCAGGCGAAATTGTTGCGGGCCATCCAGGAGCGCGAAATCGACCGCGTCGGCGGCACCAAGCCGGTGAAAGTGGACATCCGCATCATCGCCACCTCAAACCGCGATCTTGCCGAAGCGGTGAAGCACGGCACCTTCCGCGAAGATTTGCTCTATCGCCTGAACGTCGTGAACCTACGCCTGCCGGCGTTGCGCGAGCGCCCGAAGGATATTCTCGCGCTGGCCCGCCACTTCGCGCACAAATATGCCGAAGCCAATGGCGTGCCGTTCCGCCCCATCGCCAGCGCGACCGAGCGTCTGCTCATCTCGCACACCTGGCGCGGCAACGTCCGCGAGCTGGAGAACACGATCCATCGCTCCGTGTTACTGGCGCAGGGCAATGAGATTTCGCCCGAAGCCATTCGCCTGCCGGACGGCACACAAGTCGGCCCGCAGAACAATCTGCCCAATTCGGTGTCCGCCGCGGTTCAGGCCGCCAGCGTCGTCGCCACGCGCGGCCTCGTTGGGCGCACCGTTGCCGACGTCGAGCGCGACCTCATCCTCGACACGCTGGACCATTGCCTTGGCAACCGCACCCATGCCGCGAACATCCTGGGCATCTCGATCCGCACGCTGCGCAACAAACTGCGCGAATATTCGTCGTCCGGGCTTGCGATCCCGCAGCACGGCGAAGCGCGCATGGCGGGCTGATAGTCGACCATGGCTGATGTCTCCACCGCAGCGCCTGCCGCCGGGTTCGGACTGAACCTCGCGACGGCGCAAGGTCTTCTCAAGCGCAGCGATCTGATGCTCGCGGTAGGCATCATGGCGATTCTCATCGTCCTGATCCTGCCATTGCCGAGCTGGCTGCTGGACGTCTGCCTCGCCTTTTCGCTTTCGCTGTCGATTCTCATCCTGATGACCTGCATCTTCATCCGGAAGCCGCTGGAATTCAGCTCGTTCCCGGCCGTGCTGCTCATCACCACCATGATGCGGCTAGCGTTCAACCTGGCCTCCACGCGCCTCATCCTCAGCAATGGCGCGACGGGTACCGAAGCCGCCGGTTATGTGATCCAGGCCTTTGGCCACCTGATCATGCAAGGCAATTTCGTGATCGGTATCATCGTGTTCGCGATCCTGGTGATCGTGAACTTCGTGGTCATCACCAAAGGTTCGGGCCGTATCGCGGAAGTGGCTGCGCGCTTCACCCTCGACGCCATGCCTGGCAAGCAGATGGCGGTGGACGCCGATCTATCCGCCGGTTTGATCGACGAAGCCGAAGCCCGCCGCCGCCGCAAGGATCTGGAAGGTGAATCCAACTTCTTCGGCGCGATGGACGGCGCCAGCAAATTCGTCCGCGGCGATGCGATCGCGGGCCTTTTGATCGTCGCCATCAACGTGGTCGGCGGCATCATCATCGGCGTCGTGCAAAAGGGCATGAGTTTTAGCGACGCAACGCAGACCTTCACCCTGCTCTCCGTCGGCGACGGCCTTGTCACGCAGATGCCCGCGCTGATCGTATCGACTGCCGCCGGTCTCATGGTGTCCAAGGCGGGCGTCGAAGGCGCGACCGACAAGGCGCTGATGAACCAGCTCTCCTTCTATCCGCAGGCGCTGGGCATGGCCGCCGTAGTTATGGGCATTGTCGGCGTGTTGCCGGGCATGCCGACTTTCGTCTTCGCCCTGCTCTCCGCCGCCATCGGCACCACCGCCTGGTATGCCTACAAGCGTAAGGACGAAGCGAAAGCCGAAGAGATCAAGCAGGAAGAGAAAGCCAAAGCCGAAGCCGCGCCAAAGGAAGAACCGATCGCCACCGCGCTCGCGCTCGATTTGCTGCGCGTCGAACTCGGATACGGGCTCCTGCCACTCATCAACGATGTGCAGGGCCACCGCATCACCGACCAGATCAAAGCGTTGCGCCGCCAGCTTGCGACCGAGATGGGCTTCGTCATGCCGTCGGTGCGTATCCTCGACAACATGCAGCTGGGCGCAAACGAGTACCGCATCAGCGTCAAGGAAGTGGATTCCGGCCGCGGCGAACTCTTCCCCGGCTCGCTGCTGGTCATGGATCCCAGAGGCGCGCCGATTGATCTGCCCGGCACGCACACCACCGAGCCGGCGTTCGGCCTGCCCGCGACCTGGGTGTCCGCCAATCTGCGCGAGGAAGCGAGCTTCCGCGGCCTCACCGTCGTCGATCCGGGCACGGTGCTCACCACGCATCTGACCGAAGTCTTGAAGTCGCATATGAGCGAGCTTCTCTCTTATGCGGAGACCAAGAAACTGCTCGACGAACTGCCCGCCGAACACAAGAAGCTGGTGGACGAACTCATGCCGTCGCAAATCTCCGTCACCGGCGTGCAGCGCGTGTTGCAGACGCTGCTGGGCGAGCGCGTGTCGATCCGCGATCTGCCGGCGATCCTGGAAGGTATTGCCGAAGCCGTCGGCCACACCAAGAATCCGCTCTATATCACCGAGCATGTGCGCGCGCGTCTGGCGCGCCAGCTTTGCCACGCCAATACCGCGCAGGGTGGTTATCTGCCGCTCATCGCGCTCTCGCCTGCCTGGGAGCAGGCCTTCGCCGAGTCGATCATTGGCCAAGGCGAAGACAAGCAGCTCGCGATGGCGCCGAGCCAGTTGCAGCAATTCATCCAGGCCGTGCGCGCGCGCTTCGACGAAGTGGGCCAGTCGGGCGACGTTCCGGTTCTACTGACGAGCCCGCAAGTGCGCCCCTTCGTGCGCTCCATCATCGAGCGCTTCCGCCCGCAGACTATCGTCATGTCGCAAAACGAAATCCACGCGAGCGTGCGGCTGCGAACACTGGGTCAGGTGTAAGCCATGCGCCTTCGCACCTTCCTCGCCAAAGATATGCGCGAAGCGCTCGCCAGTGTGCGCAGCGAGATGGGCGACGAAGCCGTCATCATCGCCAGCGAAAAGGCGAAGGGCGGCGGCATCATGGTGCGCGCTGCGGTGGACGAGCCGGAAGCGGTCGAGCGCGCTCTGACGCCGGACGAGCCCGTCACCGAACTCGAAAAGGCCATCGAAGGGGCGCCGCCGAGCCTCGAAGACAGTTTCCGCGGCGATCTGATGAAGCGCCTGCGCGGAGCGCCGCAAGCCGCCCAAGCGCCGAGGCCGCCGTTCAGCCGCGCCGAATTGCTCACCGTGCTGCGAGGTCATCGCCTACCCGACAATCTCGCGCATGATTTCGCGAAAACGGCCGAGAACAGCGGCCTGAAAGACATGACACTGGCGCTCGCTTGCGCGCTCGACCGTCGAATGAAAACCCAGCCGCTAGACATTTCCAAGACCGCAGCCTTGTTGCTGGTCGGTGCCAACGGCGTGGGCAAGACCGCCATTGCCGCCAAGATCGCGGCGCATGCACGCCTTTCGCATCGCCACGTTCTTCTGATTGCGACGGATGTTGACGGCGCTGGCGCGCTCGCCCGTCTGGAAGCCTTCGCCGGACATCTGAAGATCAAGGTCGAAATCGCCGAAACCGCGGAAGCTCTGTCCAAGATCGTTACGCAATGCCGCGGGGATAATGCGCTTGCCATTATCGATACCGCTGGCTTTGATCCGCGCAATCCCAGAGCTCGCACGGCGTTCTCCGCCCTTGCCATGATCGACGGCGTGGAAGCGCTTGGCATCGTGTCGGGTTGCGGTGACGCGGAAGAAACCGCGGAAATCGTGTCCGCCATCCAGATGCTTGGCGCACAGCGCCTTATCGTGACGCAGATAGACCTGGCGCGCCGCTTCGGCGCTCTCGCCGCCGCGGCATGCGGCGGCCTTGGACTTGCGCATATCGCCCGCTCGCCTTTCGTCGCCGGCGGCCTTGAAACTCTCACACCGCTTTCGCTTGCGCGCGCGCTTCTTGAAGGGGCCATGCGCAATGCCGATCAGGGAAGCACCCAATGAACACCCCGCACATCACCGCAATTGGCTCGGGCAAAGGTGGCACCGGCAAAACGCTGATCGCCGTCTCGCTCGCCCACGCACTCGCGCATGAAGGCGAACGGGTGTTGTTGTGTGACGCCGATTTGGGGCTTTCCAATGCCGCTGTGCATCTGGGTTTAGATGACGGCGGCAATCTGCCTAGCGTCATGCGCGGTGACTGCACGGTGATGGACGCCATCGTTCCGGTCTTGGGCGGCGCCGACCAGCGCGGCGGTTTCGATCTTCTCTCCGCGCCCGCGGGCTCCGGCGCGTTTGCCAATACCGGCAAGGAAGACGCGCGCCGTCTTCTGATCGCGCTCAGCGCCGCGGATGGTTACGACCGCATCCTGCTCGACCTCGGCGCAGGCGTGGACGACACCACGATGATGTTCGCCGCGGCGGCCGATGAAACCGTGCTGGTGATGACACCCGACCCCTCCGCGCTCACCGACGCCTACGCCTTCACGAAACTGTTGCACCGTGCCGACAACACCCGCCTGCCGCTGGTGCTCGTGAACGTCGCGCTCAACGAACCCGAGGCGCAGAAGAGTTTTCAAGCGCTCGCAGCCACCGCGCGCGCAT
>DASXHQ010000025.1:0-1656 GCA_036488415.1 Rhizomicrobium sp. | reverse complement strand
TGTTGAAGTCGACCTCAAAACCTCGAACAATCGGCGCCGTCTTGATGTTCGGGGGATGCGGTGCCCAGTCCGCTCGGTCAGCACGCGATAGTAATCGGAGCGGGAGTCGCTGGTCTCGCAGCGGCGAAGGCCCTGTCGCCGCACTTCAGCAAGGTCACTGTACTGGAACGCGACGTCTTGCCGGTCGCGCCGATCGTGCGCGCCGGCACGCCGCAAGCGCGGCAAATTCACGTCCTCCTAAGGGGTGGTCTCAACGCGCTTCGCGACGACTTTCCAGAGCTGGAAGCAGGCCTGGAGCGCGCGGGCGCCGTTCGCGTGCGGGTGGGTCTGCAAGCCCAGCTCGAGACACCGGGCTTCGATCAGTTTCCGAAGCGTGACCTTGGTTTCGACCTCCTGGCAATGACGCGGCCCCTATTCGAATTCGTGCTGCGGGGCTTTGTCGAACATCAGGCCAATATCGCGCTGAGATCGGGTTGCCGCGCCGTGCAGTTCCTGGCGTCCCCAAACTTCGATGCGGTGGCGGCGGTTAGCTTTCGAGACGCGGATGGACAGATCGGAGAGCTGGCGGCGGACCTCTTTGTTGACGCGTCGTCGCGCGGCGCGCTCGTGCTCGAATTCCTGGACAGGATCGGCCTGCCGAGACCGCAAGAGACCGAAATCGGCATCGACCTGCGCTACGCAACCGCGATGTTCGAGATTCCATCAAGTACGCCGGTCGGTTGGCGTGCAGTGATGCACCGGCCCAGCGCCCAGAGCGGTCGCGGTGGGTTGCTCGTCCCCGTCGAGAACAATCGATGGCAAGTCAATCTGACCGCCATGCACGCTGAGCCTGTTCCAGAGAGCATTGAAGACTTCATCGCCTATTCCAAGACTCTGCGAACACAGACCATTCACGACGCGATCGAGCACGCTGCACCTGTAGGGCCCGTCAATCGGTTCGGCTTTCCCGCCAGCGTTCGGCGGCATTTCGAGGCGCTTGAGCGATTTCCGCGCGGCCTGTTGCCGATCGGAGATGTGATCTGTCGTTTCAACCCGGCGTTCGGTCAGGGAATGAGTGTGGCCGCGCAGGAAGTCGCCACGCTAAGGCGACTTCTCGAAGCTCGGGCTTCGGAGGCTGATCCGCTCAATGGCCTTGCGCAGTCCTTCTTCGCGGCGCTGCAAACCGTTCTCGCCGCACCATGGGCAGTGGCGGAAGCAGACTTTGTCTATGAGAAAACGCGCGGGCGGGCCCCGGTTGATCTGGACCAACGCTTGAGATTCAACTCGGCGCTGCAGCGGCTCGCGGTCGAGGATGCAGTGGTGCATCAACTCATGAGCGAAGTATCCCACCTCCTCAGGCCGCCCAGTGCACTTCGCGACCCGCAGATAGTGGAGCGAGTGACCGCCTTGATGGCGGACGCCTGAGGTACAAATCCCAAGACTTGACCACACGCGATCGTCCGCTTGCCGGCGGCGCCTTGGCGCGCGCGGCTACCCCGCTGGCGGAATGCGGTAGACGGACACGTGCGATCGCGACTGCGCCGTGAACGCCGAACCGGCCCAGTCGGCATGGCGGCTTTCGCGTTCGAAGCCGGCCAGTTCGGCCATCAGGTCCAGCTCGGCGGGCCACACAATCCGGTGCGGCGAGCGGAACAGGCGCCCGCGGCCGTCTTCCTC
>DASXHQ010000024.1:0-30811 GCA_036488415.1 Rhizomicrobium sp. | reverse complement strand
CCAATGCGGGAACACCGCACATGTGATCCCCGTTCAGGCGACAAAGGCCTGCTTCGGCCAGAGCGTGCGTGAGGCCGGAAGCATCACCCGCACGGTGGTGCCTTTCTTAAGCGCGCTTTCGATGTCCAGAACGCCGCCATGCTGTTCGACAAGCGCCTTGACCAGCGCGAGCCCAAGCCCCGTGCCTTCTTCGGTGCGGGACAAGGGTGAATCGATTTGCTGGAACGGCTCCAGCGCCAGCGGAATCTGCTCCGGCGACATGCCGATGCCGGTGTCGGATACGCCGAGGCAGATGCCGCCATCCGCATCCAGCTCCGCGAAGAGCGTTACCTGGCCGCCGCGTGGCGTGAACTTTACCGCGTTGGAGAGCAGATTCAGCAGCACCTGCTTGATGCGCAGCTTGTCGGCTTCGATTTGCGGAAAGCTTGCGGGAATCGTGCTGCGGATGCGCAAGCCCCGTTCGTGCGCGCGTTCGCTCACCAGCTTGAGGCAGCCGGCGAACAGCACGCCCACGTCGATGGGCTCGACCTGAAGCTCCATCTTGCCGGCTTCGAATTTCGACAGATCGAGGATGTCGTTGATGAGGGCCAGAAGATGTTTGCCGGCGAAATGGATGTCGGCGGAATATTCGCGATAGCGCGGAACCGCGTGCTGGCCGAAAATCTCCGACGAGAGCACTTCGGAAAATCCGATGATGGCGTTGAGCGGTGTGCGCAGCTCATGGCTCATCAGCGCCAGGAAGTTCGTCTTCGCGCGGTTGGCGGCATGGGCCTTCGCCAGCGCCTCGTTCAGCTGCCGTTCGCGGGAGACGAGCAACTCCAGCTTGCCCTTCACCAGCGCCTCGCTTGTGCCGATGCCCAGATAAGCGCCGTCGCGCGTGACCACGAAACATTCGCGCAACGCGTCCGGCCAGTCCAGTGTCAGCATCTGCCCCAGTTGCGGAAGCGGAAGCTGTTCGTCGACGACCAATGGATTGCAATTGGCGAGCTTGATTACCGATTTCTTCGAATAAAGCTCCGGCACATAGGGTTGGGCATAGCGCGCCAGGAACCGCAGGCGGTTGGCGATGCCCACGACCTTTCCACTGTTCTCGACGACGGCTGCGGCGACCTGATCGCGGTGTTCCTTGAAGAAATCGAAGGCCTGGCCGCAAGTGGTGTCGATTTCGAGCACGGGCAGGGGCAGGGCAAGATCCCGCGCTCGCCAATCCGTCGGAGTGGCCGAACTGTCGAGGCTGTGCACGCGGGAACTCCGGGGAAAATCCGTGCGCGGAGATTAGGAACGCAAGGTTTTTCTCAGGTTAATAGGCGTACGAAGCTTTTGTGACAGGACGCAGTCTATTTCAGTGTCTGACGGCCGGTAATCGCATGCCACAAGAGCAACGCGACGATGGCGCCGACGATCGCCACCAGCATCGAATAGAGGTTGAACCCGGTGATGCTACTGCCGCCGATGGCGGAGAAGATGAAGCCGCTCACCATCGCGCCCACAAGTCCGAGCGCGATGTTGAGGAAGCATCCTTCGCCCTGATCGTTGACGACCTTGCTGGCAACGAAGCCGGAGATCAGTCCGAGTATGATCCAGCCAAGAACGGACATGTCAGTCTCCTAGACCGTGACCACCACTTTGCCCTTAGCCTTACGGTCCATCAGCAGGCGGATGGCCTTGCCCGCGTCGGCGAGCGGGAAATGTTCGGAGACATAGGGCTTCAGTTTGCCGGCAGCGACCATGTTCAGAAGCCGCTGCATGCTGTCCGCCGCGTGTTTCGGATCGCGCGCGGCCATCGCGCCCCAGAACACGCCGACGATCTGGCAGCCTTTGAGCAAGGTCAGGTTCAGCGGCACTTTGGGGATGTTGCCGGCGGCGAAACCGATCACCAAATAACGCCCGTTCCAGTTCATCGCGCGTAGGGCCGGCTCGGCGTAATCATCGCCCACCGGATCGTAGAGAACATCTGCGCCTTGGCCATTGGTGAGGCGCTTAATGTCTTCGGATAGTTGCTTCTGCTGATCGCGGCTCAGCGGCACTGGCGGGTAGACGAAGCCGTCATCGGCGCCCAGTTTCTTCGCCAGATCGACTTTTTCCTGCGACGACGCGCCCGCGATCACGCGCGCGCCGAGCGCCTTGCCGATTTCGACGGCCGATGTGCCCACGCCGCCCGCCGCACCAAGCACGACGAGATTTTCGCCCGGCTTCAGATCGGCGCGATCTTTCAGTGCGTGCCACGAGGTGCCGTAAGTCACCATGAAGGAGGAGGCGACATCGAAGCCGACGCCTTCCGGAATCATCATCACACGGCGCGCGTCGCCCAACACTTCTTCCGCCATGCCGCCCGAGCCGGTGGAGACGCACACGCGGTCGCCGACTTTCACAGTGCTCACGCCTTCGCCAAGCGCCTTCACCACGCCGGCCACTTCGCCGCCCGGCGAGAAGGGCAGCGCGGGTTTGAACTGGTACTTGTCCTGGATCATCAGCGCGTCGGGGAAATTCACGCCGCAGGATTTCACCGCGATCAGCACCTGGTTCTTGCCGGGCACGGGCGAGGGCACATCGCGGATTTCCATTTCCTCGGGCGGGCCATAATGGGTGCAAAGGGCGGCTTTCATGACGTTATCCTTCAGGCTGGAGATTGCTGTTCGGCGTAAACCTACGGCGTGGCCGCGCCGCCGCCAAGCGCCGGACAACAGGCGGCGGCTCTCGCGCGTTGTGTTAGGATACGCTCGCGAGGGGCACTCGCCTGTTGGGACTAGAAGCCATGAAAAAACATATTCTTCTCGCTGTTGCCGGGCTGGCGGTTACCGCCGCGTCACCCGCGCTGGCCGCTCCGCGCTGTCTGGAATACGGCCAGATCTACAATTTCAATGCGCTCGACGACAAAACACTGATCGTCGAAGACGACTTCCACAACAAGTTCAAGCTGTCGCTGATGGGTGTTTGCCCGGCGCTGCCGTTCAAGGAAGGAATCGGTTTCAAGTCGTTCGGGCCGCACATGGCGCTAAGCTGTGTCTCGGCGGGTGACAGCATCGTCACGCGCAACTTCGGAACTGGCGGCCAGAATTGCCCGATCCGTTCCGTCGAGCCCTACACCGCGGAGATGCAGAAAGCGGACGCCGCCGCGGCCGCCGCGAAGAAGGCGGCGGAAGGCCACTAATTAGATTGCTTTGATTGCTGCGTCGGCGAGGGCAGGTGCGGGCCTGCGTTCGCCGACGATTTTTCCGCGTGTGTTGGGGATTGGCGCGCGGATGATTTCATGCGCGGCCTTGTCGTCGGTCAGCACGCCCAGCTTGTCGAGAATGGCGGCGATGGCCGTCTCCGCCGCGCGGCCTGCGCCGTCATCGATCTTGAGCGCGATACCCAGCCCCGCTTCGGGAATGATGGCGGCGTAATAAGCCTCCGCACCCGCCTTGGTAGCGATTCGATTGTTCGCAGCGCGCATGAGGATGGTGTCCGAACGTCCTGTTCCGGCGACCAGATCGGGATGTGCGATCATCGCGGCGACGATCTGCTTCATCGCTGCGCCGCGTTGCAGAGGCTGCGACGATGGATCGGCATATTTCGCCAGCACACGGGCGAAGGATGAGATCGGCAACGCAAAGGCGGGCGCGACGCAGCCGTCGATGCCATAGGGAATATCGCCATTGATTCCCGCCAGCTCGCCCAGCGCCTTGGCGATGGCGACCTGCAGCGGATGATCGTGAAGCTCATAGCCCTTTGTCGCCACGTCCCAGTGGCGGCAGACGGTGAGGAAGCCGGTGTGCTTGCCGGAGCAGTTGTTGTAGATGCGCGTCGGCTTCTCGCCTTGGCGGATCATCTCGTCGTTGACAGCCTCTACGCGCGAAGGATGCGCGCCGCAGGCAAGATCGTGCTCAGTGCAGCCGATCCGCTCCAGCCACTTTGCCACGCGCGTCGTGTGCATCGGCTCGCCGGAGTGCGAGGCGCAGGCCAGCGCGATCTCTTCGCTGGAAAGCCCAAACGCATCCGCCGCGCCGGATTCCACCAGCGGCAGTGCCTGCACCATCTTCAGCGACGAGCGCGGGAAGGTGGTTGCCTCGATGTCGCCCAGCGAAAAGACAATTTCGCCTTTCGCATTTGCGATGGCGACCGCGCCGCGATGAACGCTCTCCACGAGCGGGCCACGTGTGATCTCGACAAGAATGGGATTTGCCATTGCGCTTCTATACCATCGGGAATCGCGGGAGGGGATACACGCAATGCGCGGCTATTTCGCGGCAGGGGTGGACGGCATTTCCAAGCCGATGAATCTCGGCAATCTCATGCGCATTTCTCATGCGTTCGGAGCAAGTTTCTTCTTCAGCATCGACGCCCAGGTGAAGATGGCGGAGATCAAGCTGGCTGACACCAGCGCCTCGGCCGGGCATCTGCCGTACTACAAATTCGACACCGCCGCCGATCTGCGCCTGCCGCAAGGTTGCAGGCTGGTGGGCGTGGAGATCACGGAAGACGCCATCGAGCTTCCCCGCTTCAAGCATCCGACGCGGGCCGCCTATGTGTTTGGCGCAGAGCGCTACTCGCTCTCCCAATCCACGCTCGACCGCTGCGACTTCGTGGTGAAGATCCCGATGAAATTCTCCATCAATGTCGGCATGGCGGGGGCCATCGTCATGTATGACAGGCTTATCAGCCTCGGCGGTTATCCGGCGCGGCCCACGCGCCCCGGCGGAACATCCGAGGAAATACCCCCGCAACACACTTGGGGCGCGCCGATTGTGAAGGACAGAAGAAGATAATCACCTCCCCCTTGTGGGGAGGTCGATAAAATCTTGAGGTCCGAGAGCGACAGCGAACGGACGCGAAAGATTTTTCGGGTGGGGGGAACCGCGCGCGACGATCCCCCCACCCGGATCGCTTCGCTCTCCGACCTCCCCACAAGGGGGAGGTGATGCGGCCTTTGAAATCATCTCCACGACGCTTATGTATAGCGTCCGCTATCGAACCCTCCGATTCATGACAGATTCCGCAAACCCACCCGCCATCAATATCGAACATCTGCGCAAGGCTTACCGCACCGGCACCGTGGCCGTGCAGGACCTTTCCATGCAGGTGCAGCCCGGTGACTTCTTCGGCTTCCTGGGCCCGAACGGCGCGGGCAAATCCACCACGATCCACTGCATCACCGGCATCGCCACGGTGACAAGTGGCAAGATCGAGATTTTCGGCATCGACGCGGTGAAGGACTACCGCGAGGCGCGGCGGCTGATCGGTTTGTCCCCGCAGGAATTCAACGTCGATACCTTCGCCACCGTCACCCAGATCATCGACTGGATGGGCGGCTATTTCGGCATGAACGCGGCGCAGCGCAAAGCGCGCGTGGACATGCTGATCCAGCGTTTCGATCTCACCACCCATGCCAAGAAATCGTTCCGCGAACTTTCCGGCGGCCTCAAGCGCCGCGTGATCCTGGCGCGCGCGCTGGTGCACGATCCCAAGCTGCTGATCCTCGACGAGCCGACGGCCGGCGTGGATGTGGAGCTGCGCCTCGATCTGTGGCGCTATCTTCAGGAACTGAACAAGGAAGGCAAAACCATCCTGCTCACTTCGCACTATCTCGAAGAGATCGAACGGCTCTGCAAAACTATCGCGGTGATTGCGGGCGGCAAGATCGTGCGGCAGGGACCGAAGGAGGATTTCTTCACCGTCCCCGGCGGGCTGGAGAAAGCCTATCTCGAAGCCACCGGCCACAGGGCCGATCACGTTGCGGCAGGTGCGGCATGAGCGATGTGACCATGCCGGCCCAGCGCAGGTTGGGCATCAACTGGATCGGCCTTGGCACCATCATCCGCCGCGAATGGTCGCGCGTGTGGCGCGTGCCGATTCAGGCGTTCCTGGCGCCGTGGATTTCGGCGCTGATGTTCATCTTCATCTTCGGCTATGTGGTCGGCGGCAACATCCGTCACATCGCAGGGCATCGCTATGTGGAATTCGTGCTGCCCGGCGTGTTGATGCTCAACATCGTCAATGCCGCCTTCCTGCAGTCGACCTCGCAGATATATTTCCAGCGTTTCCTCCGCTACATCGAGGAAACGCTGGTGGCGCCGCTCTCTTATGTGGAGATGATCATCGGCTCGCTGTCCATGACCATCGTCCGCTCGGTGGTGACGGCGGTCGGCATTCTGCTGATCGGCATGGTGTTCGGCGCTACCCACATGCACAACATTTTCGAGTTCCTGTTCTGGATCGTCGCCGTCTCGATTGTCTTCGGATTGCTCGGCATCATCATCGCGCTATGGGCCAACAATTTCGAGCAACTCACCATGCTCAACGTGTTCTTCATCGCGCCGTTGTCTTTCGTGGGCGGGGTGTTCAACACGGTGGCGATGCTGCCGCCCTGGCTGCGCTGGCTCGCTTACGCCAATCCGTTCTTCTATTTCATCAATGGCCTGCGCGACTCCATGATCGGCTTCGACGAAGCCCCGCCTTTTCTGGGCGAGGCTGTCGCGCTGGGCCTGATCGCCGTGCTGGGCCTCTGGACCTGGCGGTTGTTCTCCATCGGGTATGGATTGCGCGAATAACCGCCCACCTCTTCACGCTATAGAATATGCTCCGAGGAAATGGAGGCGGCGCTGCCAAGAGAAACAGATCACAGCAGAATGATAGCTGCCGCCGCGCGGCACGCGTTGACCCCTCTGGGATTCTGGCGGAAGGGGAAATCTCGCATTTGGCTCGCGGATCGTGGTTTCTGGCTGGTGGTGATCGAATTTCAACCAAGCGGGTTTAGCAAAGGTAGTTACCTCAACGTGTCAGCACACTGGATTTGGGGCGCGACACCTAACAGCCTTTCTTTCGATTATATCATCATGAACAAGAAGCCGTGGATCGAGTTCAAGGATGTTGAACAATTTGCTCCTCAGATTGAACGCCTTGCTCAACAGGCTGCAATCGAGACTCACCGATTGGAAACACAAATCGGAAACATTCGTTCGGCCGCCAAAATTCTTCTCGCGATGGAAGAAACATCTTCTAGTGAAAATCGAGGAGGAGGCTGGTTGGCGTTTAACGCCGCTGTCGCTGCGGGAGCATCTGGCGATCTGGCGTCAGCGCGCATTTTTATGACCAAAGCTTACGACTCACTTGTGGCTTGGCGTGCAGATATGCAGCCTCTTCTTGTTCCCTACCTCTCGGCACTCGATGATGAGGAGACTTTCGTCAAGTTTGTGAGGGATCGGATTGATGAGCGGCGCGCTGAATTGGGACTTGGTCCGAATCGCGCTGCAAAATCGTAGCACGGAGACAAGGCGCCGCGTTTTATACTACGCTGGCTCCATAAAATCGGAGAAGCGCCATGACCAAACGCAATGCCACGTGTGCCGTAATTGGTGCAGGCGATTTTATCGGCTCCGCCATCGCCAGGCGTTTCGCGCGCGAGGGCTACACGATCTTCGCCGGGCGTCGCACCGCCGAGAAACTTCAAACGCTCAAGAAAGAGATTGAGGCCGAAGGCGGCACTTGCGAAGCGCGCGGACTGGACGCGCGCAAGGAAGAGGATGTCACGAACTTCCTCAACGAAGCGGATGCGCACGCGCCGCTGGAAGTGTGCATCTTCAATCCCGGCGCGAATGTGAATTTCCCGATCCTCGAAACCACCGAGCGGGTGTTCCACAAAGTGTGGGAGATGGCCTGCTATGGGGGCTTTCTCACCGGCCGCGAGGCGGCGCGGCTGATGCTGCCGCATGGCAAGGGCACGATCCTCTTCACCGGCGCGACCGCCTCGCTGCGCGGCGGAATCGGTTACGCGGCGTTCGCGTCCGCCAAGTTCGGCCTGCGCGCGGTGGCGCAGAGCATGGCGCGGGAGCTGGGCCCGAAGAATATCCACGTCGCCCATCTCATCATCGATGCGGGTGTCGATACCGCCTTTGTGCGCGAGCGCATCAAGGCGCGGGGCGGCAACCCGGACGAGCTTCCGCCCGATACGCTGATGGAGCCGGAGTCGGTGGCGGAGGCCTATTGGTACCTGCACAGCCAGAAACGCGATGGCTGGACCCACGAACTCGATCTGCGTCCCTATGGGGAGAAGTGGTGATGACGCCGCAAGTGGATTTCCTGTTCGATTTCGGCAGCCCCAACGCTTATTACGCGCACAAGGTCATTCCGGAGATCGAGAAACGCACCGGCGCAAAGTTCAACTATGTCCCGGTGCTGCTGGGCGGCATCTTCAAGCTCACCGGCAATCAGGCGCCCGCCATCGCCTTCGGCAACATCAAGAACAAGATGCCTTATGAGATGCTGGAGTCCGAGCGCTTCGTGAAGAAGCACAATCTCACCCAGTTCAAATTCAATCCGAACTTCCCGGTGAACACGCTGGCGCTGATGCGCATGGCGGTGGCGGCGGAGCGGGCGGGAACTTTGGCGCCCTATGTCGATGCCGCGTTCCACTGGATGTGGGAGGAACCCCGCAAGATGGACGATCCGGCGGTGATCCGCGCCGCGCTGATCGAATCAGGTCTCGACGCGGATGCGCTCATCGCCGCCGCGCAGACGCCCGAGGTGAAGCAGGGCTTGATGGCCAACACCGAGAAGGCCGTGGAACGCGGCGCCTTCGGCAGCCCCACCTTCTTCGTCGGGAACGAAATCTACTTCGGCAAGAACACGTTGCCGGAGGTGGAGGAAGAGATATTGCGCACCCGCTAACCCGTCATCGTCCGGCCCTTCGCCCTTTTTGCGAAGGGTCCGGGCGACCCAATTTCCTTCGCGAAAGATGGGTCACCCGGATCGCTCGCAAGAAGGCTCGCGACCGGGTGATGACGGATGGAGAAAGGGTGGACTTTTGCGCCCCCGCTCCCCTATATCTTGCCGCACACCCGCGACATATTAAGGCCCGAATTCCCCTAGAAGAATCGGCCCTCGCACCACACGCTCGTTCAGGGGTTGAGATCACGATGAAACGCCGTCTTTCCGTCATGCTGTCCCTTGCTGCTCTTGCCGCCGCCACGCCCGCGCTGGCCGACAATCCCACGACCTTGGGCAGCTACAAGTCCTGGACGGCGCTCACCGTCGGCACCGGCGACAACAAGACCTGCTATGCCATCTCCAGCCCGCAATCGTCGCTGCCGGCGAAAGCCAAGCGCGACCCGATCGGCTTTCTGATCACCGACTGGCCTTCGCGCCACGCCAAAGCGGAGCCGGAAGTGAACCCCGGCTATGTGTACAAGGACGGCAGCACGGCCACCGTGCAGGTCGGCGCCGACAAGTACGATTTCTTTACCAAGAACGACGGCGATCAGGGCGGCGCGTGGATGAAGGACCCGAAGGATGAAGCGCGCCTCGTCTCCGCCATGCGCTCGAACGGACAGATGATCGTCACCGGCGTCTCCAAGCGCGGAACCATGACGCACGACACCTATTCGTTGGCGGGCGTATCCGACGCGCTCGATAAGATCCACGCCGAATGCAAGATGTGACGCAGACCAATCTTCTCGGCCTCTCGCCGGAACAGCTCAAAGCCGCGCTGATCGAAGCGGGCGTGGAGACGAAGTCCGTCTCCATGCGCGTGAAGCAGTTATGGAACTGGATCTATGTCCACGGCGCGCGCGATTTCGCCAGCATGACGAACCTGGCCAAAGACTTCCGCGCGCTGCTGGAAGAGCGCTTCACCCTGGCCCGGCCGGAAATTGTCACCGAGCAGATTTCCAACGACGGCACGCGAAAATGGCTGCTGCGTTCCGGCGGACAGGAATACGAGGCGGTCTATATCCCCGAAAGCGACCGCGGAACGCTCTGTGTCTCTTCGCAGGTGGGCTGCACGCTGAATTGCCGCTTCTGCCACACCGGCACGCAGAAGATGGTGCGCAATCTCACGCCGTCGGAGATCATCGGCCAGCTTCTTATCGCGCGCGACCGCCTGACCGATTGGCCTTCCACCGCGCCGGGCCGCAAAGTCACGAATGTGGTGATGATGGGCATGGGCGAGCCGCTTTACAATTTCGACAACGTTAAAGCTGCTCTCGCCATCGTAATGGATGGCGATGGCCTCGCGCTCTCCAAACGCCGTGTCACGCTCTCCACCGCCGGCGTCGTGCCGATGATCAAGCGGGCAGGGGACGAGATCGGCTCGTCGCTGGCAATTTCGCTGCACGCAGTGCGCGATGAAGTCCGCGACGTGATCGTGCCGATCAACAAGAAATACAATATCGAAGAACTGCTCGAAGCCTGCCGCACCTATCCCGGCGCCTCCAATGCGCGCCGCATCACCTTTGAATATGTGATGCTGAAGGGCGTGAACGACAGCCTCTCCGATGCGAAGGCGCTGGTGAAGCTGTTGAAGGGCATTCCGGCCAAGATCAATCTCATCCCGTTCAACCCGTGGCCCGGCGCGCCCTATGAATGCTCGGACTGGGAGCAGATCGAGAAATTCGCCGAAGTCGTGAACCGCGCCGGTTATGCCTCGCCGGTGCGCACGCCGCGCGGCCGGGACATCATGGCCGCCTGCGGCCAGCTCAAAAGCGAGAGCGTGAAGCTGAAAGCCAAAGACCGCATCGCCGCGATGGAATCCGCGCGGCTTGCGCAGATGCCGGGTTAGGCATATCGCATCCGGCAGAAGATTGAGAATTTCCAACCCGCAGACTGCTGATCTTCGGTGTTCACCGGCAAACCCCTTGGCTATGGTTCCGCGGTCGGAATATTCGGGGGCGTGCGTGACATCTCGCTATCGTGGAGCGGTGCTCACAATCGGACTGGCGCTGGGAATGAGCGCGAGCGCCGATGCGTCTTCGCTCAACAAAAAAACGGAAGCTAACCTGGGACGCGGAATCTCCATTGCGCTTCCGGTTGCGGCATACACGATTTCCTATCTGCACCACGAAGACTGGACGGGCATGAAGGAATTGACCGTCGTGACCGCCGCGACAATCGGCACGACGTTTCTCGCGCGGGAATTCATCCGCAAGCCGTCGCCGGACGGATCGACGAGCAGGTCCTTTCCATCGCTGGAAGCGTCGTGGTCCGCGCCATCCGGCGGCTATCTGTGGCGGCGCTACGGCTGGGAATATGGACTGCCCGCGCTGGTGGTCTCGCAGGGCGCGAATTTACTGCTCGACGACGCCGGCAAGCACCGCATCTTGGATGGCCTTGCCGTCACGGCAATTGCCGCCGTTCTCAACTGGGGCATCACCACGCCCTATCGCCAGAATAACTGGTCCTATGGCGCCTATGCGGATTCTCACGGGGCGTTTTTGGCGGTGCAAATGGCGTTCTAGCGCCTGTGTTAGTCTGGATCCGGCGCAAAAAGTGAAAACGTGAAGCTGAAGGCAAAGGACCGCATCGCCCAAATGGAATCCGCGCGGCTGGCGCAGATGCCGGGTTAGCTCACATCCGCCTGCTCATGTTCTTGCGAACGATGGCCGCGATTAGAAGCGCGAAGGCCGCGATCCGCAGCAGGTAGACCCAGCTGCGATATTCCTGGGGAATGTCGAGCAATGCGATCACGCCCTGATTCAGTGCCAGCAGCAGGAACGAAAAGCCGAACGCCATGAACAGGGAATCGCGCGTCTGTTTCCAGAAGCGGAAGAAAAACAGACTGGCCACCAGATAACCCGCGCAAATCGCGCCTGCCGAAAACTCTCCCAGCGTGTGTGCCATCACTCGGTCTCCCACACGAAGCCATAGATGAGCGCGCCCACCGCGAGCAGGGCGGACACAGTCCTGGCCGCGGAAAAGTCCAGATCAGGAAACACCACCAGATCGAGCACGAGGAACAGATTGTTGAGCGCAAGCAGAGCGAAGCAAATTCCGCTCCACAGCAGCAGCGAGGTTCGATGCCTGTAGTAGCTTCGGATCAGAAGCCCCGCACAGAGCGCGCTCGTCAGAAGACACAGCAGGTAGAGAATGGATGCGCCGAGATTCATGGCTCACTCTTTCAAACGGAAGGCGTTGGCGAACTGGTGGAGTTTTTCATTGGGGGAGGCGGCCACGGCCCCGAGAACTTCGACCGGCTTCATCCGGTAAAGCTCCTCGAGACTCGCCGCGAACTGTTCCAGAACCGGGGTCAGCGGCGCGAAGCGGACTTCACCACTTTCGCCCACGGCCGCGAGACCTGCGTTCGTCAATGCTTCGACGGAAATTTCAACGGTTCTGGTGCTGCCGCGCAATTCGCGCACCAGATCGGCCTCGCTCCACGCGCGCCCGGAGCGGCGCAGCAGCAGGAGCGTTTCCAAAGTCCAAACCGATTTGATGGTGGCCCCCACATAAGCGAGGACGTCTTCCTCCTGCACGCGTTCTACCCCGTTGCTGCGCGCAGAATAGAAAAAGCTCTCGCAGCAATGCAACGCTCAATGCGATTCGAATCGCAATAAGTGTTGCGAAAGTTCCGTGCATGCGCCGATATAGCGCGATGGAAAATGTTCTGGCTGGAAAAATCGCCGTCGTCACCGGCGGCTCGCGCGGGTTGGGGCGCGAGATGGTGTTGGCATTCGCGAAGGCGGGTGCGGATGTCGTCATCGCCTCGCGCAAGCTCGAAGCCTGCGAAGAGGTTGCACGCGAGGTAGAGAAGCTGGGCCGCCGCGCGCTGCCCTTCGCTGCGCATGTTGGCAAGTGGGACGACAACGACAAGCTCGCCGAAGCCGCTTACAAACAGTTCGGCCGCGTGGACATTCTGGTGAACAACGCCGGCATGTCGCCGCTAGCGCCCTCGCTCTCCGAAACCAGCGAGGCTTTGTTCGACAAGGTCGTGGACGTGAACTTCAAGGGTCCCTTCCGGCTTTCGGTTCTTGTCGGCGAAAAGATGGTGGCGGGCGACGGCGGCGTGATTATCAATTTCTCCAGCACCGCCGCCTTCAGGCCGGAGCCGCACACCATTCCCTATGGCGGCGCGAAAGCGGCGATCAACGCGATGACGGTGTCGCTGGCCAAGGCATTTGCCCCCAAGGTGCGGGTGAACTGCATTGCGCCAGGGCCGTTCCTCACGGATGTCTCCACCGTCTGGCGCGAAAACAAGGCGTTCGAGCAATCGCTGGGCTTGAAACGCTTCGGCCAGCCCGACGAAATCGTCGGCACCGCGCTTTATCTGGCGAGCGAAGCGTCATCCTACGTTACCGGCCAGGTCATCCGCGTGGATGGTGGAACCTGGTGAGCCAGCCCCGCCGGTTTGTGGTATAAGCCCGCCACGGGCTCTTGGGGGAATCGGATATGGCTACAATCGATCGCGCCGCGCCGAAAGTGCGCAGCGACAGCATTTTCTTTCCGGCAATGGCGGCGGCGATGGCGCTTACCGTCTTCGCCGGCTTCGCACGCAGCTGGTTTTTGAAACCGGTGTTCCACGCGCCGCCGGATATCAGCCTGCTGATGGCGCTTCACGGCACGGTCTTCACCGCGTGGATCGCGATCCTCATTGCGCAAACCAGTTTTGTCGCGCGCAACCGGCGCGACCTTCACATGAAGCTCGGCATTGCGGGTTTTGTTGTCGCTGGATTGATGCTGATCCTCGGAACCCTGCTGGCGATTGATGCCCTGAAGCGCGGATTTACGCCGCCGGGCGGCCCGGCCCCCGCGATATTTTTCGCGGTGCCGATATTCGACATGCTCGCGTTCCTGCCGTTGCTGGCATTGGGATGGAGCAATCGCAGGTTCCCGGACTATCACAAGCGCTACATGCTTCTCAGCACCGCAGCGCTGCTGGACGCGGCGGTCGCGCGCATCCCGCTCGCATTTGTGCAGGCCAACGCGCTGCCAGCCTCGATGGTGGGCGCCGCGCTCTTTGTCGCTGCCGTCTGGGTCTATGACGTGGCGACAAAGCGGCGCGTGCATCCGGCGACACTGGTGGCGACGGCCATCATTCTGGGCTCGGATGTGTTGCGCGTGGTGGTTGGCGGCACGGCAGCGTGGCAGCACTTCGCGCTGTGGGTTGCGAGTCTGTGATACGCCTAATCACCTCCCCCTTGTGGGGAGGTCGATAAAATTCTGAGGTCCGGGAGCGACAGCGAACGGACGCGAGGAATTTTCGGGTGGGGGACCCGCGCCCACCATCTTCCCCCCACCCGGATCGCGTTCATACGCTGTCGCTATGAACCTCTCCGACCTCCCCACAAGGGGGAGGTGATGATAAGAGATCACTTCTACAATGGGTGAGCGAGGGGAACACTTGACCGATCTTCAGGCGCGCCGCGTTCAGGTCACGCGCGATCACATGCGGCTGGAGATCGAGCACGACTGGGAGGGCGTGCTCGCCACCTTCGAGCATCCGCATTACGACATCAACGACGGCGCCGCCGTGTTCGACGGCCGCGAGGAAGTCCTCCGCTACTTCGCCGCCTCGCGCACGCCGTTCCCCGATCAGGCCAACGAGGTCATCTCCATCGCCGCGGACGGCGACAAGGTGCTGGTGGAATTCTGGCTCACCGGCACCCATTTGGGCCCCTTGCGCCGGAGCAACAGAGTGATCGAGCCCACTGGCAAGAAATTCCGTGTACGGATGATGGCCTCGTTCGAGTTCAAGCCCGGCTCCGACAAGATCGTCTGCGAACGGCCTTATATCGATACAGGTGCGATCGATAGGGCGCTGGGCCTCTCCTGACATGCTATGATGTCGCCCGGGTAGGGGAATTTTATGAGAAATTGGTTATGGGTAGTGCTCGTCGGCGCGGTAGCAATGATTACCGGTGCCGCGATCCGGCTTTCCGCGGTTTCAGATCGTCAGCCTTGGCCCATCTATCTGATTGAGTGCCGCTATGCCGAGATTGACGCAGTTCCACTCCGTCAGGTTATCGGTGGGATCTCATCTGGCTTTGGGATAGGCAATTTTTGCGCAAACATCTATGCGGGACGCGGAGATGAAGAGGAAAAGTTAGTTCGGTGGAAACAGGCGGCGCGTGAATACCGGTTTGGAATAAGGATTGCACCAGACGATCTTACCCTACGGTTAGACGATGGGCTGGCGTCTCTTGCCTCAAACGATCCGAAGCAGGCGGATGAAGACTTTAGCACAATTATACATGCTGACCCTACGGACACGGAGGCGCTCAATGATCGAGGACAATCTCGTGAGATGCTTGGAAATTGGGGAGGAGCGTTAGCTGACTACAGCGCAGCGATTGCCAAGGATGCTAAGGTCTACGGCTCGTACACGTACCGCGGTCGAGCGCTCACATTATTGGGTCGCTACAGCGAAGGAATTGCGGACTTAACCCGTGCGGTGAAATTGTTGCCGCATGATCAATCATCGAGTCTGTGGCTTCATCTGGCACGAGAGAGGGTCGGCCAGCCAGATGCCGATCTGCCATTAAGAACAAAAGATATGAGCCTCAATCGTTGGCCAGGGCCCGTCCTCAAATATTTTCTTGGAAGATTGTCAAGCGATATGCTTATGCGCGTGGCCGCGTCGGATCCCGACACGCAGTATTGGCACCAGCAATGCGATGCTTGGTTCTATCTCGGAGAAGATGCGCTTGCGAAAAAAGATAGAACAATTGCGCGTTCATTATTTCAGCGAACCGTTTCTCATTGTGACGCGGTTGACTACGAGTGGGATGCGGCGAAGTTAGAACTATCTCAGTTAAAGTAGTTGATATCCCGGCTATCAGCGTTTCTTCGCCCATTCCACCATATCTTCCGGCCGGTCATTACCGCAGAAGAGTTCATCGCCGACCATAAAGCTTGGTAGGCCGAAGACGCCGCGCTGGGCCGCTTCGTCGATCTGCGATGCTGGTTGCCCGAATAAATAAACTCTGCCGCCTAGCGCGGCTTGCCGAGCGTGTGGGTATGAACCGCCAGGCATTCCCAGTCATTGGCGATTTCCTGGAGAGACTGCCGCATCCCCGAATCGGTGCTGGTGGCAGCCATGCGCCGCGCTTCTTCGGCTTTGGCGCG
The DNA here is from genome assembly GCA_036488415.1 of Rhizomicrobium sp. Taxonomy (GTDB): domain Bacteria; phylum Pseudomonadota; class Alphaproteobacteria; order Micropepsales; family Micropepsaceae; genus Rhizomicrobium. The sequence goes on along the minus strand of DASXHQ010000024.1, from coordinate 14,998 downwards.
GTAGCGGCCGGCCCGTTCTTCGGGCGATAGATCGGTTAGTTCTAAACTCACGATACACCCCAAAGAGCTGCGGAATCAGCCGGTTAGCGCTTAGATGACAGGCTAACGCGGGAACTTCAGTACGGTTCCGTACTAAAGACCCTATCCCTCGATAATATCAGGCTTACTTGACAAGTGTTCTTAGTATGTTCTACAATTCTTTCAAAACGACGCGCCATACGAGCTTTCCAATCGATGTTTTTCGCTTCCGGCCAAGGTCTTGAGAGGAAAGAGCGGCTGCCCAATTTTGGGAATCAATTCCAGGCCATCGATTCCGAGCCCCAAAAATTTGACTTCAATTCGATGAAGAGGGGGGAGAGGGAGGGGGGTAAGCCCAAAAGGCAGGAACGAGTCGTTGTGGCGGAAGGAGTGACGAACGCCAGATATTGAGGGACCGCTGCGCGGCAATAGGCCTTCGGACAACCGCGCCGGCTCTGCTAACAAGCAGGCAGAGAGAATTGGGAGCGCGTGGTGTCCGCGAAAGTGAAGAAGGTTGTGCTGGCCTATTCGGGCGGCCTGGATACGTCGGTCATCCTGAAATGGCTGCAGACGGCCTATGGCGCGGAGGTGGTGACTTTCACCGCCGATCTGGGGCAAGGGGGCGAGATCGAGCCGGCGCGCAAGAAAGCCGAGATGCTGGGCATCAAGCCTGGCAACATCTTCATCGAGGATGTGCGCGAGGAATTCGTCCGCGATTATGTGTTTCCGATGTTCCGCGCCAACGCGCTTTATGAAGGCGTCTATCTGCTGGGCACCTCCATCGCGCGGCCGCTGATCGCCAAGAAGCAGATCGAGATTGCGGAGAAAGTGGGCGCCGATGCCGTGGCGCATGGCGCAACCGGCAAAGGCAACGACCAGGTTCGTTTCGAGCTCGGATATTATGCGCTGAAGCCCGACATCAAGATCATCGCCCCGTGGCGCGAATGGGATCTGACCAGCCGCACCAAGCTGATCGAATTCGCCGAGGCGCACCAGATTCCGATCGCCAAAGACAAGCGCGGCGACGCGCCGTTCTCGGTGGATGCGAACCTTCTGCATTCCTCGTCGGAAGGAAAGGTTTTGGAAGACCCAGCGGTCGAGCCGGAGAGCATCGTCTACCAGCGCACCATCGATCCGCAGGATGCGCCCGACAAGCCGACGATGGTGGAGATAGGTTTCGAACGCGGCGATGCGGTGTCCATCGACGGCAAGACGCTTTCGCCGGCTTCTTTGCTCACCGAACTGAACGAACTGGGCCGCGCCAACGGCATCGGCCGTCTCGATCTGGTGGAGAACCGCTTCGTCGGCATGAAGTCGCGCGGTGTGTATGAAACGCCGGGCGGCACTATCCTCATCGCGGCGCACCGCGCGATGGAGTCGATCACGCTGGACCGCGGCGCGGCGCATCTGAAGGACGAGCTGATGCCCCGTTATGCGGAGCTGATCTACAACGGCTTCTGGTTCTCGCCCGAACGCGAAATGCTGCAGGCGCTGATCGACAAGAGCCAGGAATTCGTGACCGGCGCCGTGACGCTGAAACTCTACAAGGGCAACGTGATCGTCACCGGGCGATCTTCGCGTTACTCGCTCTACTCACAGGATCTTGTGACGTTTGAGGATGATAAAGGTGCCTACGACCAGAAAGATGCGGCCGGCTTCATCAAATTGAACGCCCTGCGCCTGCGGACATTGGCGATGCGCAAAAGGAAATCGGGAAAATGAACGCACGCAACGCAGGCCAGATCGAAATGTGGAACGGCCTCGTCGGCCAGAAATGGGCACGGCTGCAGGACAAAACCGATCTGATGCTCAACAACATCACCGATCATCTGATGCCCTTCGCCTGCGCCAAACCCGGTGAACGCGCGTTGGACATCGGTTGTGGCTGCGGCTCGACCACCTTCCGCCTCGCCATGTCCGTCCAGCCGAATGGCTCGGTGGCCGGTGTCGATATTTCAGCGCCCATGCTCGATGTCGCCCGCGCCCGCTCGCAGGCGATGAACGCGGATATTCCGTTCCTGCTGGAGGATGCGTCGTCTTACGATTTCCAGCCGGTGTTCGATTTGGTCTTCTCGCGCTTCGGCGTGATGTTCTTCGACGATCCGGTCGCGGCGTTCAAAAACATTCGCACCGCGCTGGCGCCCAACGGACGTTTGGCGTTCGTCTGCTGGCGCGACTTCAAGGAGAACCCCTGGGCCTTCGCACCTTATATTGCCGCGAAGCCCTTTCTGCCGGAGCAGCCGCAAACCGACCCCACCGCGCCCGGACCGTTCGCTTTCGCGGATGCGGATCGGCTCAGGAAGATTTTGTCGGACGCAGGCTTCAATGACATCCGCATTGAAAAGCTCGATACAACCTCCAGCATGGGCGCGAATGCCGACGAAGCCGCGGACGAGTCGCTGAACATCGGTCCTCTATCGCGCGCCGCCAACGAATTGCCGGAAGAGACGCGGCAGAAAATCCGCGCGGTCGCGAAAGAGGCGCTCGCGAAATTCCAGACGCCCGCGGGTATCGCGCCCCCGGCCGCCTGCTGGCTGGTGGGCGCGACCCTCTAGCTGTCGCTCTTCTTCTTGCGCTTGGAAGGTTTCGCGCCGGGCGGCGTGTCTTTCAAAATGCTGGCGCGCACCCAGCCTTTGATCCCGGCGTCATCCACTTGCGCCCACTTATCGGACAGCGCGAGCAGCGTGACCTTCTCGCCTTTGGTCAGCTTCTTGATCGCTTCTGATGATGTCGAAGGCGCGGGTCGCAGATCTGAATTGTTGCGATGGACATACATCATGCCGCTGGCGGGCTTGGCAGCAGCGATGACATCTGCTCCGGCGTTCGCCTTCGCATGATGCGGGTGCGTGGCGCGCGGTTCCCTCGTTACTGTCGGAATGCTGCCGGAGTCGTCGTCGGGAATGGTTGTCGACGCTGTGTGTTGTGTCTGAGGAGCGCTGGGAGTTTGGGGAATGCCGTTATGGCTGAAGTATTTGTAGCCCACGAAGGCGAGCGCCGCGATGAACAGCCCCACCCCAATGCCGCTGCCATGGGCTACGCCGAGTTTCTGGCGATAAGAGAGTCCGGTGCCCGGAAGCCCGGCATTCGTCGTGACACCCTGCCGGCCGATGTTCACGTCTGCGCCGCGCGGCCCCACGCTGCCCGACACGCCGCCCTTGCTCAGGTTGAGGCGAAACAGGCCCGGAATGATATTGATGACGCGATGAAATCGCCAAGGCATTGCTGCTCCCCCGAAGTCTTGGTGCGGCGAATACTAGGAGCGGACAGTTGAAGCGGCAAGAGAAGCGGTGACTATCTCTTGAATTCCGTGCGCAACGGATAATCCACGACGATGGCCTTGCCATCGGTCAACGCGAGAACGTGGTGTTCAGTATTGGGCGGGACGATAGCAACGCCGCCGGGGCCGGCGACTTCAGTCTTACCTGCGATGGTGACCTGAAGTTCGCCTTCGATCACGTTCCACACTTCTTCCTGCTCATGGCTGTGAGCATGAATGTCCGCGCCTTTTTTGAAGACATAGTGGCCGAAGGTCATGCTAGGTGAATCGAAAAACCGCCCGTGCCAGCCGGGACGGCGCTCGATCTCTTTCAGCTCGGCGGTATCGATGAAGGGCATGTCGTCTCCGGTCACGCACCTTATCACACGTCCAGCGCGGCGTTCAGTGCGTTGTCCTGGATGAATTCGCGACGGGGTTCCACCACTTCGCCCATCAGCTTGGCAAAAAGATCGTCAGCCTCGTCGGCATGCTCCACTTTGACGCGCAGAAGCGTGCGGGCGTTCTCATCCAGCGTGGTTTCCCAAAGCTGCTCCGGGTTCATTTCGCCCAAGCCCTTATAGCGTTGCAACGCCATGCCTTTTCGGCCCCAGTCGAACACTGCATTGAGCAGGTCTGTCGGCGAGAATATTTCGTGCGTCTCGTCCTTGCGCGTCACTTTTCCGACTTTGAGATAGGTGGTCTGTAAGTCCGCCGCCATCTTGTCGAGCCGGCGGGCGTCGGCGCTGTCGATCAGCGCGCCATCGATGGCGACGGTCTCGCGGACGCCGCGCACCTCGCGCCAGAATTTCAGGCCGCCATCTTCCATCGGCTCGCCATGCCAGCCGCGCTCGGTTTCGTCGGACAAATGGTCGAGGCGCGTCGCGATATATTTCGCGGCGTCTGCGGCCTTGGCCTTATCGCTGAGCACGTCCGGATTAAGTGCGCCGGCGATGGCGGCCTGCTCTAGCACGAAATGCGGATAATGCGGCGGAAAGCCGTCCAGCGCCGTCTTCGCCGCACGCGCCTTCTCGACGATGGCGTCGAAATCCGAGCCGCTGACGGTTTCGCCCGTGTGCAGCACAAGGTTTGTTCCTTGCGAGCCTTCGCTCACAAGATAGTTCTGAAATTCGCTCTCGTCCTTCAGATACCGCTCAGACTTGCCGCGCGAGGCCTTATAGAGCGGCGGCTGGGCGATGTAGAGATGCCCGCGCTCAATGATCTCCGGCATCTGGCGGTAGAAGAAGGTGAGAAGGAGCGTGCGAATATGCGCGCCGTCCACGTCGGCATCGGTCATGATGATAATCTTGTGGTAGCGGAGCTTGTCGGCGTTGAATTCCTCGCGCCCGATACCGGTGCCCAACGCGGTGATGAGCGAGACGATGCTGTCGCTGGTCAACATGCGGTCGAAGCGCACACGCTCGATGTTCAGGATTTTGCCGCGCAAGGGCAGCACGGCCTGGTTCTCGCGGTTGCGCGCCTGTTTGGCGCTGCCGCCGGCGCTGTCGCCCTCGACGATGAAGATTTCGCACTTGGAGGGATCGCGCTCCTGGCAATCCGCCAGCTTGCCGGGCAGCGATGCGCCGTCGAGCACACCCTTGCGGCGCGTCAGTTCGCGGGCCTTACGGGCAGCCTCGCGCGCAGCGGCGGCTTCCACCACCTTGCCGACAACCTGCTTCGCTTCCGCCGGATGCTCTTCAAACCAGTGACCGAGATTTTCCAGCACTGCGCCTTCCACGATGGGGCGCACTTCAGAAGAGACGAGCTTGTCCTTGGTCTGCGACGAGAATTTGGGATCGGGCACTTTCACCGACAGCACGCAGGTCAGGCCTTCGCGGCAATCATCGCCGGTCAACGCGACCTTTTCCTTTTTCTGGATGCCGGAATCGTCGGCATATTTCGTCACCACGCGCGTCAGTGCGGCGCGGAATCCGGCGAGATGGGTGCCGCCATCGCGCTGTGGGATGTTGTTGGTGAAGGTCAGCATGCTCTCGTGATAGCTGTCGTTCCATGTCATCGCGACTTCGACGGTTACGCCGTCACGTTCGGACTCGATCATGATCGGCGCGGGGATCAGAGACGTCTTGGCACGGTCGAGATAGCGCACGAATTCGGCCAGGCCGCCTTCATAGTGCAGCGTGACTTCCTTCTTCTCCACGCCACGCTTGTCGGCGAGGATGATGGTCACACCGGAATTGAGGAACGCCAATTCGCGCAAGCGATGCTCCAGCGTCGCGAAATCGAATTCGGTTTTTGTGAATGTCTGGGACGAGGGCAGGAAGGTGACTTCTGTGCCTTTCTTGCCGGGGGCATCGGCCACGATCTTCAGCGGCGCCACGGGCTCGCCGTGGCGGAACTGCATGTGGTGTTCCTTGCCATTGCGCCAGATGCGCAGGTCGAGGACTTCGCTGAGCGCGTTCACCACCGACACGCCGACGCCATGCAAGCCGCCAGAGACCTTGTAGGCGTTCTGCTCGAACTTACCGCCGGCATGGAGCTGGGTCATGATGACTTCGGCGGCGCTGACGCCTTCGCCGGCATGGATGTCCGTCGGAATGCCGCGGCCGTTGTCGTATACGGTGCAGGAACCGTCGGCGTTCAGGGTCACGTTGACGGCGGTCGCATGGCCCGCCAGCGCTTCATCGATGGCATTATCCACGACTTCGTAGACCATGTGATGCAGGCCCGAACCGTCGTCTGTGTCGCCGATATACATGCCCGGCCGCTTGCGCACGGCATCGAGGCCCTTGAGCACCTTGATGCTGTCGGCGCCGTATTCGTTCGGGTTCGGTGTGGCAGGTGAAGACATGTCGGTCACTCGGAAATCAGTTGAAGAGCGGAGTCCGCGACGGCGAACACATCCGCTTGGGTTTTCAGGGGCGCGAACATCTCGATATCCGTGCCGGTCATCCACGCCTGCGCGCCCAGCGCGAGGATTTCCTCGAACAGGGCGGCTCTGCGTTTGGAGTCGAGATGGGCGGCGATCTCATCCAGCAAAAGAATGGGCGCGCAGCCTTGTCTTATATGGGAACTCTCCCATGCATGTGCAAGCACGATGGCGATGAGAAGCGCCTTTTGTTCGCCGGTCGAACACTCCGTCGCGTCGGTGCGCTTCTGGACGTGGCGCACGGCTAGGTCTGTGCGATGCGGGCCAAAGGTGGTCCGCCCGGCCTCAGCATCGCGGATACGTGCGCGGACGAAACGATCGCGGAATTCGGAGGCGGCATCGGCACTTTCGGCGACGATGGCGTCGGCATCACCCACGAGCGCAAGCGACGCGGATGGAAACGCGCCGGCCAGCCCGCGCGCTTCCAAAGCCTTGTTGAGCCGTGCCACGCCTTCCGCGCGCGCGGTGGCAATGGCGATGCCGGTGTCGGTCATCTCGGTCTCGAGACCATCCAGCCACGCCGGATCGCGCGGACCGTATTTCAGGAGACGCGCACGTTCGCGCATCGCGGTTTCGTAGCGCACGGCGTTGCGCGCATGTTCAGACGTGAAACCGAAGACAAGGCGGTCAAGGAATTTGCGGCGTCCGCTCGCGCCTTCGATGAAGAGCCGATCCATCGCAGGGGTGAGCCACGCCATCTGAACCACTTCGGCGAGATCCGCGGCGCTGTGTGAGGGTGCGCCGTTCAGATGCACCTTGCGCCGCTCGCCACCATTAGGACCAAGCGTGAGGCCAGTTCCGATTTCGTAAGGCTCGCCCGCGCGCAAGACCGTTGCCGCTACAGCCCATAAGGCATCGCTGGGAATAGACGGGGCTTTGCGTACATGTTCTCCAAGCGTCGCGCCGCGGAGACCGCGTCCAGGCGATAGAAGCGACAGCGCGTCGAGGATATTCGTCTTGCCTGCTCCATTCGGCCCCGCAAGCACCACAGGACGGCCGCTCACCGCGAGCGCGCCGCGGGCATAGGAGCGGAAGTTTGTGAGGATCAGGCGCGTAACCGCCAGGCGCGGCGCTTCAAAAGCGGACGGCGCGCCGTGTTGGCGCTGGTCGGGAGCGCCGTTCAATCTCAGACCCGCATCGGCATGAGGACGTAAAGCGTGCGCGGGTCCTCAGCATCTTCGATCACGGTCGGCGAGCCGGCATCCGACAAAAGGAAGCGCACTTCCTTGCCTTCGAACTGGCCGGTGATGTCCATCAGATAGCGGGCGTTGAAGCCGATCTCGATCGGCGTGGCGCTGTAAGTGGCGCCGAGTTCTTCCGTCGCCGTGCCAGAATCCGGATTAATGACGGTGAGCGTCAGCTTGTCCTTTGAGATGCCCAGTTTCACCGCGCGCGTCTTGTCCGCCGAAATGGTGGAAACGCGGTCCACGGCCTGCGCGAATTCCTTGCTGTCGAGGCCGAGTGACTTGTCATTGCCGCTAGGGATAACGCGCTGGTAGTCCGGGAAGGTACCGTCGATCAGCTTGGAGGTCAGTTCCACGCCATCATTGGTGAACTGGATCTTGGTGTCGGAAAGCGAGATGTCGATCGCGCCTTCGCTGTCATCCAGCAAACGGCGGAGTTCGGCAATCGTCTTGCGCGGCACGATCACGCCCGGCATATCGTTTGCGCCTTCTGGCAAGTCGAACTCATAACGAGCGAGGCGATGGCCGTCCGTCGCCACAGCGCGCAGCTTTTTGGATTTTCCTTCCTTGGCGGCATGCAGGTAGATGCCGTTGAGGTAGAAGCGGGTTTCCTCGGTGGAGATCGCAAAGCGCGTCTTGTCGATGAGTTGCTTGAGATCGTTTGCCTCAAGCCGGAATTTGTGGGGCAGGGCGCCGGCCGCCATCTGCGGGAAGTCTTCTTTGGGTAGGCAGGCGAGTTCAAACCGCACCGAGCCGGCGGAGACCTGAAGCCGCCCACCTTCGCTGGTGAGGAGTTCCGCCTGCACCTGCGCGCCGTCCGGCAGCTTGCGCACGATGTCGTAGAGCATGTGGGCGGGGGCCGTGGCTGCGCCGTTGCGGATTACGTCCGCGGGCAAATTCTCCACGATCTCGATATCGAGGTCGGTGGCAGTCAGCTTCAGCTTTCCCTTTGCCGCTTCGATCATCACGTTAGACAGGATCGGAATGGTATTCCGGCGTTCGACGACGCTTTGGACGTGGGAAAGGGCCTTCAAAAAGGCGCCGCGTTCGACGGTGATTTTCATCGGTTTTGCGCTTCGATCCTGTCGCGTTAAAGAGCCCGTTCGGACAGCCGGAAACGGCCCCGTAACACCTTGAAGCCATTAGCGATTTTTAGGCGCCCAGACTCAAGTCCGCGAGTATATCAGGCGATGAGCAAAGACAACAGCTTTTGAGGGGCAAACCCGCCCGATTCCGCACCCTTTTTGGGGCACGAAACCGGGCGGGTTCGAAGGGCTAGTTCACCCCGCGTGAGAGCACCTGGCGCAGGAAATCGACCTCCTGCTTGAACATCGTGTCCTCGTCGCAAAGGGCAGCGATGCGGCGGCAGGCGTGCAGGACGGTGGTGTGGTCGCGGCCGCCGAAGCGCTTTCCAATTTCCGGTAGCGACCGCATGGTCAGTTCGCGGGCTAGAAACATGGCCACCTGGCGTGGGCGCGCGACACGGCGCGAGCGCTGCGGGGATTGAAAGTCGCGAAGCTCAAGTTTGTAGAACTCCGCGGTCTTGCGCTGAATATCCTCGATGGAGGTCTTCTTCGCGGCGACGGTTGCTTGCCCGAGAATGTGACGCGCGGCTTCCAGTGTTAGCGGCTGCTTGGTGAGGTCGGCATAGGTCGCCACCTTGTTGAACGCCCCGACGAGATCGCGCGGGCTGTTCTCCTCGCTGTCGGCGATGTGCTCCAGCACGTCATCCGACACTGCGAGTCCGCGCGCGCGAGAGAATTCGGCGGCGCGAGATTTGAGGATCGCAAGGCGCGTTTCGCGATCGGGCTTGTCGAGAGAGATCACCAGTCCACCAGAGAGGCGTGAGCGCACATCAGCGCCGAGGTTGTCGATGGCGGTCGGTGCCTTATCGGCGGCGATGACGAGCTTCCGGCGCAGGTCAGAGAACGCGTTCAGCGTGTGCAGAAATTCGCTGACGGTGTAGGTCGAGCGGCAGAGATGCTGCAGATCGTCAATCAGAAGGATGTCGGCAGCGCGCAGATCTTCCTTGAAGCCGAGCGTTTCCTTGCGGTTGAGCGCACCCAGGAACTGGCGCATGAAATCTTCCGCACCGAGGAACAGCGCGCGCTTGCCACGCTTCTTGGCTTCCAGCGCGATGGCATTGAGAAGATGCGATTTGCCGTAGCCGAAGCCGCCATGCACATAAAGCAGCGAAATCTCCTCGTTTTCGCCAGTGCCAAGCGCCTTCGCAGCGCGATAGGCGAACTCGTTCGCGGGGCCGGCCACGAAGCTCTCGAAGGTCTGCGCACTCTGGAGAATCTTGGTGGAAAGCGCGCGGCGGCCTTCCGGCGTCTTTTCTGCTTCGATGGCCTGTACAGGCGCTGGTTCCCGCGGGGTGGAAACGGCGGCGACCACGGGCCGTTGCGGCGCAACGATGATGCTGACGGTCACGGCCAATCCGCTCTCGTTCGAGAGCGCGCGCTCGATGCGCTGCAGATGATGGCTCGCCACCCAGTTGCGCGCAAACGGTGTCAGCGCGCCGATCTTCAACTCCGTTCCTTCGGCGGAAACGAAACTCAACGGTCGGATCCACGCGTCAAAAATAGCGTCGCCCATGTCACGGCGCATGCGCTCGCGCGCTGCCAGCCACAGGGCATCCCAATCCGTCGATTTCGCCATTGATTGTGCCATTTCCCATTTTTCCCTTCTTTTGTCCGGTACCGCGGGACGGCCCGGTTTCCCCAATTAAGAACGCTTAGGTTGTCAGCTCTGACGCCAGGGAAGGCCCGAGGCCTTCCAGCCGTTCACATTTCCCCGATGGCGGTCGCCATCGAGATTCCCTTCGAAGCCGCCGGCGATGTTGTAGGCGTGACCGAAACCCGCGCGCGTCATCGCAACGGCAGCGGCTTTGGAGCGCGCGCCGGAGCGGCACAGAAACAACAGAGCCGTATCGTTGTCGGCGCCGGCGAGCTTCATTTGCTCAGCGGCAATGCGCGCGAAATCGGGATTGATCTCGCCGGACGGGAAACTCTGCCATTCGATGGCATGGACCTCGCGGCCCAGCGGCGCCAGATCGGGGAGGCCGACATAGGTCCATTCCGCCGCGGTCCGAACGTCTACCAGCTGCGCCTTGGGATCAGCGGCGAGCAGGTCCCACGCCTGCCGGACGTCGAGGTCGCCGGCATAGTCGGAAGAGGGATTATTCGTAGGCATATCGTCGTGCCCCGTAGAGACGGCTTGTCCACGCGGCGTGTTTTGAACGCCGCTGACAGAGAATTTCTAAGTAATTACTGAAACTAGGACTTGGGATTACTGGCTGTATCGCCGGAAATGCCAACTATGACCTTGTTTTTACTTATTTTTGTCTTAGGCATTTCTGCACAAGCCCCGTCTGACCGGATTAAGGATAGGCTCGTGCCACGGTGCGAATCAAGAGAACGAAATGGGAAGATGTTAAGGAATTACGTTTTCAAGACGATTTTTTGACGCGCTAAGTATATGTAACGCATACGGATTTTTGTTTATCAGCCGAATCAAGAGGTTAACAAAAGTGACGTCTCTTGTGTCTATTTCGGACGCGGCGGATAAGGTTAAAATCCTTTCGTCAGGATGCGAGCCAAAATAAAACAGGCCCGGTTATTATACCGGACCTGCCGAAATCGTCAAAGAACCAAGTCTTTGGATCAGGCCTTGAGCTTGGCCACGCGCTTGGTGAGGCGGGAAACCTTGCGGCTGGCGGAATTCTTGTGAGTCACGCCCTTGGAGACGCCCCGCATGATCTCCGGTTCCGCCGTCTTCAGGGCAGCCTGGGCGGCCTTGTAGTCGCCGGCCACGAGAGCTTCTTCGACCTTGCGGGTTGCGGTGCGGATGCGGGACAGCCGCGAGTGGTTGATCTTGGTCCGTTTGGCGGTGGTGCGAACGCGCTTCTTGGCCGAGGCGATATTGGGCATAGGTCGTCCTGAATTCGAAAGGAGGCGGGCGTATAGCCCGCGACTGTCCGGGGGTCAATTGGGGCTTATTTGTCCTTGAAGTCCGGCTTCCGCTTCTCGCTGAACGCGGCCATGCCTTCCTTCTGGTCCTCGGTCGCGAACATGGAATGGAAGACGCGGCGTTCGAAGCGGACGCCTTCGTGCAACGTCGTCTCATAGGCCACGTTCACGGCTTCCTTGGTCATCATGACGATCGGAACCGACTTCTCTGCGATCATGGTTGCGGCCTTCATGGCCTCTGCCACTAGCTCCGTGGCCGGCACGACACGGGAGACAAGTCCCGCGCGTTCGGCTTCCGCGGCATCCATGTTGCGGCCGGTGAGGCACATCTCCATCGCCTTGGACTTGCCGACGAAGCGGGTGAGGCGCTGGGTGCCGCCGATGCCGGGCATGACGCCCAGATTGATCTCCGGCTGGCCGAATTTCGCGGTGTCGGCGGCGATGATGAAATCGCAGAGCATGGCGAGCTCGCAGCCGCCGCCCAAGGCGTAACCCGCGACCGCCGCAATGATGGGTTTGCGGATCGCCGTAATGCGGTCGTTCACATGGGCGAAGAAGTTGGACTTGTACATGTCCATATAAAACTGCGGCGCCATCTCTTTGATATCGGCGCCGGCGGCGAAGGCATGATCCGATCCGGTCAGAACGATGCAGCGCACGTCGGTGCCGCGATCCCATTCTTCCAGCACAGAAATCAGTTCTGCCAGCAGATCGCTGTTCAGCGCGTTCAGGGCCTTGGGCCGGTTCAGCGTGACGACGCCGACCTTGCCTTCGATCTTGGCGATGATGTTCTGGTATTCCATGGTCACTCCTGCCGCGCGTCCGGATCGTCTATTATCACTTCGCCCCGCAAAGGACATGAGATGAAACGCCTTTTCTTCATATTGCGCACGCGCGGTGCGAATTGGGATCGCGAGAAGGCGCTGGAGGAACAACCCGACTGGAATACCCACGCCGATTTCATGAACGATCTGGCGAAAGAAGGCTTCATCGTTCTGGGCGGGCCGCTGGAAGGAACGCCGAATGTGCTGCTGCTGGCGATGGCGGAAAGCGAAGAGGAAATCCGAGAACGTCTCGCTGCCGACATCTGGGCGGTGGACGACCTTCTGCGGGTCGAGCGCGTTGCGCCGTGGAATCTGAAACTCGGCGTCTGGCAAAAAAGCTAATCATCGATGCGCTTGGACCGCGTCTGTTTTAGCCGTGAATGCGTTTTCTTCTTCTCCAATCTTTTTTCTTTCGAGGATCGTGTCGGCTTTGTCGGCCGGCGCTTCTTGGGAAGCGTCGCGGCTTCACGGACCAGAGTGATGAGGCGTTCGCGGGCATCCTCGCGGTTGCGCTGCTGGTCGCGATATTGCGTGGCGCGGATGATGATCGCGCCGTCTTTGGTCAGACGCGAACCCGCCAGCGCTTCCAATCGCGCGTGAACCTCGAAGGGCAGGGCGGCCTGTTTCGCATCGAAGCGCAGGATCACGGCGCTCGCGACCTTGTTGACGTTCTGGCCTCCGGGGCCGGAGGCGTGCGTGAACCGTTCGGAGAGCAGACTCTCGTCGATCGATATGGAATGTGTGATGTGCAATGCCGTCATCGGAATCGAATTCGAATACGCTTTCGCGGTTCACGGCCTTCGCGCGCCGCCAGTTCGGCTTCCCCTATTTTTAACAGGGCGCGGGTGAGGCGGGTGTGATCCGCGATGGTTTTCAGCATGCCCAATGTCTCTTTCGCATAGCGACCGTGTTTGAACGCCTGCTGGTTTCCCGGCGCCGCGCCGCGCCGTTTGCGGATACCAGATGTTGTGGCAGCGGTTCTAGGACTCGTTCCTGCAAAGTGGGCCACCCCCTCCCCCTCTCCCCCTCCTTCCCGATTTGAATTTAAAATTTCGGGGTTCTTTTGATGCTCCATCTCGCCGGTCTCCGCCAAAAGCACGAAAGAACGAATATAGAACGAGACGTTTGGGGATGTCAACCCAAAATAGGAACTTTTATTTTCCTCTTGAAAGGCAACCAAATGGTTGCATATTAGAGGTCATGGACATGGATGCCGTGTTTCGCGCCTTGGCGGATGAAAGCCGCCGCCAGTTGCTGGACCGGCTCCGCGACAAGAACGGTCAGACCTTGGGTGAATTGTGTGAGGGCCTCGATATGTCCCGCCAGGCGGTGACGAAACATCTGGGTATTCTGGAAGAGGCGAACCTCGTCGTCCCGCAGAAGCGCGGTCGCGAGAAGCTGCACTTCCTCAATCCCGTTCCGATCTTCGACATCGCCGACCGCTGGATCGGCAAATTCGAACGCGGCCGCCTGCGCGCGCTGTCCGATCTCAAGAAATCTCTGGAGGAAGAATGATGGCAAAACTCACCACCGAACCGACGATCTACGTCATCTACATCGCGACCACACCGGAGAAATGCTGGGCGGCGCTGACCGAGAGCGAATTCTCGAAGCAATATTTCTTCGGACAACTCATCGAAGGCGATTGGCGCGAAGGCGGGCGCATCCGCTATCGCATGGCGGACGGCAGCGAACACATCGAAGGCGAAATCCTCTCTTACGAGCCGCCGCGGCTTTTGCGCTTCACCTGGCGCATCGTCAGCATGCCGGCGCTGCGCCATCTGCCGGATTCGATCGTGTCCTACCGCATCGAGGACGCCGGCGAGGGCGTGGTCCGCCTCACCATGATGGAAGAACATCCCGAAGGCATCGATGAGCGCCTATTGGGCGGCGGGCGTTCCGGCTGGCCCGCGATCCTGAGCGGCTTGAAATCGCTTCTTGAAACCGGCGCGGCGCCCAAGATCGCGCCGCCAACCCTTCCCCAAGCCATGATCGACTACATGAAGGAGCACGGCGCATGAGCAACAACTTCGTCTATGTCACCTATATCTACACCACGCCGAAAAAAGTGTGGGACGCGATCACCAAGCCGGAATTCGCGCGGCGCTATTGGGTTCACTACAACGTCTCCGACTGGAAAGTGGGTTCGCGCTGGGAACATCAGAACGGCGACGATTCCGGAAAGATCATGATCGACGGCACGGTTCTGGAATCTGCGCCGCCGCGCCGGCTGGTGATGACGTGGACGCGGCCGGATCATTCCAAGGAACCGTCGCGCGTCACCTTCGATATCGCGGACGACGATGTGTTGCCGGGCCTCGTTCGCCTGACGGTCACGCACGATCAGCTCGAGCACGATCCCGCGATGGCGAGCAGCATCTCCGGCGGCTGGCCGAAGGTTCTCTCCAACCTCAAAACGCTGCTGGAAACCGGCAAATCCGAAAACATCTGGCTCATCAAAAAACAGGAAGGGTAATGGTCATGGCAAGCAGTTCGTTCGTTTATGTCACCTACATCCGCGCGTCGCAGCAGAAGGTGTGGAACGCGCTCACCAAGCCGGAATACCAGAAGATCTACTGGTTCGGCGGCCATCAGGAGAGCACCTGGAAGAAGGGCGCCGAGTGGAGGATGTTCATGCCGCAGCATGGGCTGACCGATAGCGGTGAGATTCTGGAAAGCGATCCGCCCAATCGCGTCGTCATCAAATGGCGCAACGAATTCCGCCCGCAACTGAAGGAGGAGGGCTATTCGCGCTGCGTGATGGAACTGGTGCAGGAGGACGATCTGACCAAGCTCACCATCTCGCACACCATCGAGAAGGAGAATGCGCAGTTTATCCAGGCCGTCTCCGGCGGCTGGCC
>DASXHQ010000055.1:0-1926 GCA_036488415.1 Rhizomicrobium sp. | reverse complement strand
AAGCCTCCGCGAGCGGGCATCTTTGCCGTCGAACTCACGGCCGATGAAAAACGGCTATGCAGACTTAATCCGGATTATCCGTCATGGGTAATCGTATCTGAATTCAATGCGGATACTTGGCCCAACGCAGACCTTCGATTAATTCAGGAAACAAATCGCTTCGATTATGGGATGGCCCGGCCTGGCCTGCTGAGGCGGATCGGTGAAAAATTTACAGAGGCGCGCCGAGCGAACATGGTTCTCGGCGTAAAGCGATAGCACGCACGAACGCATCTGCACGCGCCGCGCGAGCCATCATCGAGCCGTCGCCGACCAGCTTAGCCGTTCAACCGAATTTGCCGGATACCTGAAGATTTTTGCGGTTCGACTCACGCCGGCCATTCGATTCAGCTGTTCGTCCGTGCCTCGAATGCAGAGGAGGTACGGATGAATGTACGCTATCGGGTCGAGCTCAGCCAAACCGAGCGCGACGAACTTGGCGCGCTGTTGAACGGAGGCAAGCACGCGGCACGCAAACTCAAGCGGGCACAGATCCTGCTGGCGGCGGAGGCGGGGGTCAGCGATGAGGATATCGCCGTAAGCGTCGGCGTGGGCGGATCGACGGTTTACCGGACCAAGCGGCGTTTTGTCGAAGGCAGCCTGGAACGTGCCCTGAGCGAAGAGCCGCGCCCCGGCGCGGAGCGCAAACTCACCGGCAAGGAGGAAGCCCTGCTCGTGGCGACCGCCTGCTCGAAGCCTCCTGCAGGCCGCGCCCGTTGGACGCTGGAGCTGTTGGCGGATGAGTTGGTCAGGCTGACTGCGCACGAGAGCGTGTCGCGCGAGACGGTGCGCCGCCGCTTGGCCGAGAACGATCTCAAGCCCTGGCGCAAGGACATGTGGTGCATTCCCCAGGTCGATGCGGACTATGTCGCCCGCATGGAGGATGTGCTCGATCTCTATGCCGAAACGCCCGATCCGAAGCGCCCGGTGGTCTGCTTCGACGAGAGCCCGATCCAGCTCATCGGCGAGGTGCGCCAGCTGATCCCGCCCGAGCCGGGACAGATCGAGCGCTACGACTGCGAGTACCGGCGCAACGGGACCGCGAACCTGTTCGTGTTCTTGGATGTGAACCGCCTCTGGCGCAAGGTGAAGGTCACCGAGCGCCGCGCCGCGCAAGACTTCGGCGCCTGCATGCGCGAACTCACCGATGTCCATTATCCCGGGGCGGAGCGCATTCGGGTCGTGCTCGACAACCTGTCGACCCATTCACCCGGCGCGCTCTACCAGACATTCGCGGCCGACGAAGCAAGACGGGTGCTGCGCCGGCTGGAGTTCCACTACGTCCCCAAGCACGCCAGCTGGTTGAATATGGTCGAGATCGAGATCGGCGTGCTCGCCAGCCAATGTCTGGACCGCCGCATCGAAAGCTACACGCGGCTCGTCGCCGAGATCGCCGCCTGGGAGAAGCGGCGCAATGCCGAACGCGCCCGCATCAACTGGATGTTCACAACCGAAAAAGCCCGCGCCAAAATGGGCCGCGCCTATCCCAAGCCCGCGCTCAAATCTGCCCGAAATCAAAGAGTCAAAACCTCTGTGACGAGGTACTAGTCGCATTTTGAGCCAACTCGGTCATGTAGCGACCGCGCCCAAATTCACCGCCGGTGCCCCTGGCCGGAAGCCGGTGCGCCGACTCGCACGCCGTCTTCCTCCGGAACTTGTCGCTGCCGCTCTGGAAGGAGGAGGCAATAATTTAGGAGGTATCGTCTTGATGTAGGGTGAACTGAAAGACGGCGCCCCTGGGTGCATTCCCGGTCGCCCATAATCGTCCGCCGTGCGCTTCAGTGATCGAACGACAGATCGACAAGCCCATGCCCATGCCAGTGGGCTTGGTCGTGTAAAATGGATCAAAAATGTGATTGAGGCACTCTGGCTTCAATCCAGGGCCGG
>DASXHQ010000081.1:0-24583 GCA_036488415.1 Rhizomicrobium sp. | reverse complement strand
TGAAGAACATCCTGATCGTGCTGGTGGGTATCCTGATGGGCCAGGGCGTCGTCTGGTATCTGGCGCAGTTCTACACGCTGTTCTTCCTGCAGCATGTGCTCAAGCTCGATCTCGCCGACGCCAATTCGATGGTGATGATCGTCACCGTCATCACCTTGCCGTTCTACATGTTCCTTGCCTGGCTGTCGGACAGGATCGGCCGCAAGCCGGTGATGCTGGCGGGATTGGGCGTCGCCGCGCTCGTGGTCTTCCCGGTGTTCCAGATGCTGACCGCAGCGGTGAACCCCGCCCTCGCAGCCGCCGCCACGAAGGCGCCCATCAGCGTGATCGCGGCGCCGGAGGATTGTTCGGTGCAGTTCGATCTCATCGGCAAGGCCAGGTACGTCACCTCTTGCGACATCGCCAAGAGCGCGCTGACCAGCGCCGGTATTCCCTACCGCAACGAAGCGGCGAGCGAAGGCTTCGCGCATGTGAAGATCGGCGCGGAAGATGTCGCCAGCCCGGATGGGCGCACGATGAACGCCGCCGATCTCGCGGGAGCGAAAAAGGATTTCGCGGTCCGGCTGAAAAAAGCGCTCGACGCCGCGGGCTATCCCGACAAAGCCGATCCTGGCGCCATGGACAAGACGCGCACCCTGATCCTGCTGCTGATCCTGGGCCTTGCCGCCGCCGCTCTCTACGCGCCGCAAGCCGCGGCGCTGGTCGAACTCTTCCCCACGCGCATCCGCTACACGGCGTTGTCGGTGCCCTATCACATCGGCGTCGGATGGTTCGGCGGCTTCCTGCCGGCCACGGCGTTCGCCATCGTCGCGGCGACCGGCGATATCTATGCCGGGCTTTGGTATCCGGCGATAATCGCAGCCATCGGTTTTTTCGTGACGCTGCTGTTCCTGCCGGAGACTTATAAGCGAAACATTGATTAGCCGACATCACGCAATCGGCCCGTTGAGGCCGTCGCTGAAACTGAGGACCTTTAATTTTCTTGCGTGAAGAAATAACTCGCGCAGAGTCGCAATCTGTCAATTTCCGGATTGGGCTCAAGTTTTCCATAGATCACCGTCAGATATAGTTCTCTGACCCTCTGAGTCTCGCCCTTTCCCATCATCATGAGTTCATAAGTGGTCGCATCGCGCTCGTTGAATGCCATATAAGTCGGAACACGGTGTCCACCGCAGAGCGTGTTGGGGCCAAGAAGATGGACATCTCTAGATGCGACGATGCGGAACACCAAGGCTTCCGGATCATCGCGATCGAGCGAAACACCACGACTTAATCCAGAATAGGCTAGTGGTAATCTTTCTCCATTCTCAAAAGTGATGCTTGAAGAAGTTAGCTTTATATCGCCCGTGATGGCTCGCGCAGTCCGGCTAAATGCCTTCCAATTTCCAGTCACATTTTCTGGAACGACGCCAGCTTTCGCCGCTGTCTGCGACATGATTGTGAAAAGACACGCTGCAAACCGAATGAGTGTCCGTTTCAACCGCACGCCGGACTACTTCACTTCCACCGGCACGCCAGGTTCGCGCTTGCTCGGATGAATGACGAGCGAGGATTTCACGCCCGCGACATTCTTTGCCGCCGTCAGCGTATCAGTGATGAAGGACTGGAACGATGACAGGTCCTTCGCAACGCACTTCAGAAGAAAATCCACTTCGCCCGACAGCATGTAACACTCGCGCACCTGCGGCCAGCTTCGTGCCTGTTCCTCGAAACGCTTCAGGTCGGCATCGGCCTGACTGGAAAGGCCGACGAACACGAAGGCTGTCACCTCATAGCCCAGCAGCTTTCCTTCGAGATCGGCGTGATAGCCTTTGATGTAACCGGCCTTCTCCAGCGCCCGCATACGGCGCAGGCAAGGTGGCGCGGTGATCTTGGCCCGGCGGGACAACTCGACGTTGGTTATACGGCCATCGGCCTGTAGTTCGGAAAGAATGCGCAGATCGATAGAATCGAGCTTGTGGTGTTCCATGGGGGCCAAATGGTTCGAAAGTGACTACCCATTATCCTCCCCCGGCGTCACCCGCGCAATAATATTTCGATATTGGGAAAGATCATTTCTTCGCGAATTGACCTAGGGCGGCTACTTCTTCTTCGGAAGCCGGTCTAGGACGGCCCGCACCGCATCGGCCGCCCGCGCGGTCTCACGCGGCACGCCGGGCCGATCATAGGCCGCGACCGATCCGTCGAACGCGCGGGTCCAGCCTGCCTCTGCCATATCCGCGTGAAAGCGGGCGAACTTGCGCGACTTGCGGGAGCCACCGGCTTTGCCCGGAAGCGCAAACACATGCACCGGCTTTCCCGTGGCCACGGCTTCGGAAACCATGCTCACCGAATCGTTCGTCACCACGAGATGATCGGCGAGACCCAGCAATCCGAAATAGGGATTGTCGCCTTCGCCATCCCATATGAACGATAGCGTGTCTTTGAGCGCGGATTTCAGCAACGCAATGTTCGCTTCTCCCGTACGCCGCGACGGCGTGATGAGAAGACTGCCGCCATTCTCGCGCGCCGCGCACTTCAGCGCATCCGCGAGCTTTGCGATCTCGGACGGGCCGAGCGTGTAGGAAGCGTTCGCGCCCCCGATCAAAACCCCGATATAAGGGCGCGGCAGATGCGCGACCCGCGGAAGAAGTTTCGCGGCGCCCTCCTCCAGCCTTTCGCGCGTGATGCGATGCAACGCGCCGCGCGTGGACAGCACGTTCTCGCCCACGACACGATCATGTTCCGGTGCAATGACAAGATCGAAATGCGACGGCGCGATGCCAGGGTTCTGCACGAACACCGTGACGACGCGGTGGCCGTCGCGCTTGCCCATCTCGCGAACGTGCAGCGCCGCGGCGATGCTCTGCCGGCCCGATGCGATCAGCAGATCGGGCCACGGCGGTATCAATGCATCGCTGTCTTTTGTGAACGCGTAGGCATGGCCCCAACGGAAAAACGGCGATAGCTGGCGCCATGGCGCGCGCAAGGCAACGCGCTTTACGATCGGCGAAAATCCAAGGGCTTCGGCGAGACCAAGGCACTGGTTCAGGCCGCCGGCGTTTCCGTCGGTCACGATCCAGCACGTCGAAGGTTCGGCCAATGCAATCATCAAAACCCGGAAAAGATAGGGAAAGCACGCGGTATGCGGTTCAATAAGTGTCGGCGTTGGCCATCTCGCGCCCGCGGCCGAACAGGCGTTTGGCGAAAGCGCTCAGGCGGTGGCGCGCGCCTTCCCGGCGCACCACGCCTTCATCCGTCACCCAGTTCACCTGAATTACGCGGCGCGGGCCTTCGAACGGCTCGAAGCCATGCCAGGCGGTGGGACCGTTCTTGAAGATCAGCAACGTGCCGCGATCTGGCGGCACTTCCGCGGCATAGTTCTGCAAATCGCCGGATGAGCGCAGCAGGCGCAGGCGCCCGTGACTGCTTTCCCAGCCGCGATTCATATAGAGCAGAACCGTAATGAGCTTGGTCTTGCTGTCCGTATGGATCTTGCCATCGGCCGCTTTGCTGATCCCGCGCACCGTCGCCGTGGTCGGCCGATCGGTGAGATCGACGCCGAGCTTTTCCTCCACCAGCTTCTTCATCTCCGGTCCCTGCAACGCATCCATCAGCGCGGAGAACCGTGGACCGTATTGCAAGGATGCGAGCGGAAAGCTTCCCGGATGCTCGATCACGGGAAAATCGGCTTCTATCCCCGCTTGCGCGTCTTCGCGCACGAACTCCGGAACGATCACATGGGGATACGGCTCGCTTTGCGCGTTGCGCGCGCGCAAGGCATCGAAATCGACAGGGCCGTTTGCAACCGTCATCGCTCAGGCGTCAGCGTGAAACACGTTGAGCTTTTTCAAGAATAGCGAAAGCCGTCCGCGGCGCGCCTTGCGCTCGACATCCGCCTGGCTGCGCACATAAGCCATCTGCACAACGCGACGCTCGCCGGCGAACGGCGGGTGGCCGTGCCAGGAATTGTCCGAGCGCTTGAACGCGATCAGCGTTCCGAAAATCGGCGGGGCTTCGCAGGCAAAATCATCCATCGAGGTCGGGCCATTCAGCACGCGGAAGCACCCTTCGCCCGAGGTACCCCAATCCTCGTTGAGATAGATCAATGCGGTGGCGATCTTCGCTTCGCCGTCATTGTGGATGCGGCCATCTTTCGCGGCGGACCATTTGCGCACGGTGATGAGCCGCGGCTTGTCCTTCAAATCAATGCCGAGCTTGTCGCCCAGGATTTCCGCGAAGCGGTCGCCGCTCATGTCATCGATGAGACGCTGGAACGCGCCTTCCACTTTCATCTCCGAAAGCGGGAAAAATCCGGGGCGAGAAATCTCGGGGAAATCGGAGCGCATCTCGCTCCGCGCCGATTCGCTCACGATGGCTGGCGCCAGAACATGCGAATAGGGTGTGGGCCGCCCGTCGGCCTGCGCGAGCTTGTCGAAGTCTATGATGGAACCCATCGCTCGATCCTCTAACTCCCCGCGGGGGCCCCTATAAGCACCCGGCCGTCCGCTAGTAAAGACGATAGCCGCACCGATGGCTCCGGCCCACCACCGATTCGGTTAATTCAGCCAAAGCCTATCCGGGCGGGAATTTTTCAATTTTTTAGCGCCACCTTTCAGCAACGCCATTGCGCTACATCAAGGAAAAATGCCGTGCGTTGAGGGACATTGCCGAACTTCTTGACCTTTCCCCGAACGCTCCCGATATGGAGTGAGGGGCTCGTTAGCGCGTCCCTTTTCCACGGAAGCGCCATGGCCGATATCCATTCAAAAGTTGTGATTTTGGGCAGCGGCCCCGCGGGCGCGACGGCGGCGATTTATGCCGCGCGGGCTATGCTGGAGCCGACGATGATCGCCGGCATCCAGCCGGGCGGTCAGCTCACGATCACCACCGAAGTCGAGAACTATCCCGGTTTCGCGGATGCCATTCAGGGCCCGTGGCTCATGGAGCAGATGCAGGCGCAGGCCGAACATGTCGGCACCAAACTGGTGCAGGACATCATCGTTTCCGCCGATCTTGCCAAGCGGCCGTTTACCCTGGTGGCGGATTCCGGCGATCGCTACATCACCGAGACGCTCATCATCGCGACCGGCGCCAGCGCCAACTGGCTTGGCCTTCCCAGCGAAGAGAAATTCAAAGGCTTCGGCGTGTCTGCCTGCGCGACCTGCGACGGCTTCTTCTATCGCGGCAAGCGCGTGGCGGTTGTCGGCGGCGGAAATACAGCCGCGGAGGAAGCCCTTTTCCTGACAAATTTCGCCGACAAGGTGACACTTATCCATCGCCGTCCAACCCTGCGCGCGGACAAGACCAACCAGATGCGCCTCGCCGACAATCCGAAAATCGAAATAATTTATGATTCGGTTGTCGATGAAGTTGTCGGTAGTGAGAACCCGCGCGGCGTGAATGCGATCAAGGTGCGCAATCTCTCCGATGGGGCGTCCACGAAACTTGATGTGGACGGATTGTTTATCGCGATCGGCCATTCGCCGGCGACGGAGCTGTTTCGCGGACAGATCGAGATGGACGACGACGGTTATATCAAAACTGCGCCGGATTCGACGCGCACGAGCGTGCCCGGCGTGTTCGCCGCGGGCGATGTGAAGGACAAAATTTTCCGGCAGGCCGTGACGGCTGCCGGCATGGGCTGCATGGCGGCGTTGGAAGCGGAGAGGTTTCTGGCCGGCGGCCATTAGAAGAGTCTGAGCGTCTGGAGGGGCGCGACGATGGATTGGGACAAGTTACGTATATTCCACGCGGTGGCATCCGCCGGAAGTTTCACACATGCCGGGCAGATGCTCACACTGAGCCAGTCGGCGGTGAGCCGTCAGATCAGCGCGCTGGAAGAAGAAATCACGACACCGCTGTTCCAGCGCCACGCACGCGGACTAACGCTGACCGATGAAGGCGAGCTTCTGTTCCTCGCGGTGAGCGATGTTCTCTCGCGCCTGGGGCAAGCCGAAGAAGCATTGAAGAATGCGCAGTCCGCGCCCCGCGGATCGCTCAAGATCACCACCAGCCACGGCCTCGGCACCTATTGGGTGCTGCCGCGCATCGAGTCGTTCCTGGGCGAATTTCCCGAGCTGCAGGTGCATCTGGTGTTCGAGGATCGCGAGCTGGATCTGGCGCAGCGCGAGGCCGACATCGCCATCCGCATGCGCGCGCCCGTGCAGGCCGATCTCATCCAGCGCAAGCTGTTCACCGTTCACTATCATCTCTATGCGGATGAGAAATATCTGGCCAAGGCAGGCACACCACAGAACTTCGGCGATCTGACCAAGCATGCGCTGGTCGCTTATGGCGAAAGCGCGGCACCCGAAATCCGCGATGTGAACTGGCTGATCGACGCCGTGCGCAAGATTTCACCGGACGGTTATCGCGCCCTGCGCATCAACAATCTCACCGGCATTTTGCATGCGACGGAAGCCGGCGTCGGCATCGCGGCGCTGCCCGATTACATCGCGGCGGATCGTCCCAATCTGGTGCGTGTGCTGCCCGATACCGAAGGCCCGGCGTTCGATGTGCATCTGGTTTATTGCGACGCGCTGCGCCAATCCAAGCGCGTGGCGGCCTTCCGCGACTTCCTGGTGAAGGCCGCGAAAGACTGGCATTTCTAAACCGGGTGAAAACGCCGACAGGTTCTTGAAAACGCGGCGCGAATTCCCAAATCAGGTAGGCCGCCTTCCTTCCCCCTGGAATGCGGCAAGAGGGTTCGCCCTTCGGCTTTTGCTTTAACCCCCTTGAAGCGGAAGCCTCTGAAAGAAGACCCCGTCGCCGGAGCAGCCCCCTGCTCCGGCGATTTTCTTTTCGCATCATCCGATTGCTCGGCATGCGACGAAAGATAGGCTCAGAAGTTCTGCTAATTTGGAATCGTTGAAGCGAGAGAGACGATGGATCTGAACAACCTGCGGGAAACTAGCAATTTCGACGACCGCCGCGGCCAAGGCGGGTTTGGCGGCTTTGGCGGGCCGAGCTGGGGCGGCGGCTTCGGTGGGTTTCCATCTTTCGGCCTGCGGGGCGGCGGGCTTGGGTTCATCGGCTTTATCATCCTCGCTCTACTCTTCGGATCGAATAGCGGCGGCGGGCTTCTGGACAGCGTGTTGAACGGTGGCGGCGGTCAGCAACAGATCGCGCAATCCGACAACCACAGCAACGATGCGCAACTGGATTTCGCGCGCAAGATCGTGGGCTCGGCGGAAGATGTGTGGACGCCGATCCTGCAGGCGCGCGGCGTCACCTTCTCGCCGGCGACGATCACCTTCTACACCGAAGAAACGCCGACAGGATGCGGCGAAGGCCAGGCATCGGCCGGTCCGTTCTATTGCCCGAACGACAGCCGCATCTATCTGGACCTTTCGTTCTTCAACCAGCTCGCCAGCCAGTTCGGCGCGCCGGGGCAATTCGCGCAGGCTTACGTCATCGCGCATGAATACGGCCATCACATCCAGAACCTTCTGGGCACGATGGACCGCGAGCAATCCGCCTTGCAGGGATCGGGCGCGCGCGGCGCAACCGGTGCATCCGTGCGACTCGAGCTGCAGGCCGATTGTTATGCCGGCGTGTGGACCTATCACGCCAATCAACAATTCCACATTCTGGAGAACGGCGATGTGGAAGGCGGATTGAAAGCCGCTGCCGCGGTCGGCGACGACACACTGGAGAAGCAGAGCCAAGGCTATGCCGTGCCGGATTCCTTCACGCATGGCACCAGCGCGCAGCGCATGCGCTGGTTCAAGCGCGGGCTTTCGCGCGGCGAGATGGGTGACTGCGATACCTTTGGCGCGACAACGCTCTAGGCCTTTGCTTCCGCAACACAGCGCGCGGGAGCTTCGGAAATATCGCTGCTCGGGCGGGATGGCAGCGTGAAGTCCGATTTCAGCTGATCCCACCAAAAGCGAAAATAGGATCTGCTGTTGGCATATTTGAACACGTCCGGCGCCGCCTTCTTCAGTTGCGGCAACCGCGTCCATGCGACGTTGGGAAAGCTGTGGTGCTCGAAATGATAGCCGGTATTGAAGAAGAAGAGGTTGCTCAAGCCGTATGACGAACGCGTCGGCGCTTCGCGGTCGTCGCCCGGATGCTCGGCGAGGAATTGTCCGCGGCTGGTGATGCCCCAGCGGCCCAGCACCAGCGACATCGACCAGAAATAATAGAGCCAGCCGTAGAATCCGAACGCCAAGAACAGCCCGATATAAACGCCGAGCGAGAACAGGAAGAACAGCCAGCGCTCGCCCTTGGTCGGCTTGGTCGCGCCGGTGTCGCGCACCTCGTCGTTGCGTGTCAGGCCCGTCGCTTTCGCCATCACGCGCGGGATGAAGATCTGATCGATGGCGAAACCGTAAGGCAGCAGGTTCAAAATCAGCAGCACGGCGGACACCCAGCGCTGGCGGCGCGGGTCCTGCGACTTGTAAAGCTTGCGCGCGGCAACGCGGCACTGGTCTTCGTGCTCATAGTCCGTCGCATATTCGCCCAGATGCGGATGATGGCTGGTGATGTGGTTGTGCTGATAGTCGAGCTGGCGCGAGAAGGACGTCAGCACGCCTTCCAGCACCAGATCGAAGGCCAGCTTCATCTTCGGATTGCGGAACACAAGGCGATGCGCGCTCTCGTGCACCAGTGTCGCCGCCGCGTGATAGACGAACTGCCCGAAGAAGAACGCCGCCAGAAACACCGTCCAGAAATTGGTGTGCGACACCGCCCACGCCGCGGTGAGCTGGATCGCAAGAAGGCCCACCGCCGCGATGCCGGTGCGCCAGTCCGGGCCGTTCAATGCCGACAATTGCGGATGCGCGGCCAGAACCTGCCGGCGAATGTCGTTGTGATAGCGCGCTTGATCGGAAATGCCGGTCGCGCGCGGCGCAACGGCCGCATCATCAGCGGCAAACGCATCGGCGCGCAAAGCCTCGCTCAAATCACGCTCCAGCGCGCGGGAACAAGGCCCGCGCATCACCATACCCGCGCCGGTTTTAGCCTCTTTGCGGCGGGGTTTCAGCAGGAAAAGCGTTAACGCGCTAAGCGGCGGCTTTGTGCGCCGTCACCACCTGATCCGCCAGTTTTCCGCTCAGTTCCGCCAGATGATCGAACTCCATCTCGAAGGTGCCGACGCCCTGGGTGAGCGAGCGCAGATCGATGATGAGATCGTGCAGCTCCGACAGCGGCATCTGCGCCTCCACCGTGTCCCAGCCTTTCCAGCCGCCCCGCGCGTCATAGCCCATCAGCTGCCCGCGCCGCCCGCTCACCACCTGATTGGCTTTCGAGGTCGCATCGTTCGGCACATGGATCTTCACGCGCATGATCGGCTCCAGGAGAACCGGCGCGCAGTTCGGCATGCCTTCGCTCATCGCGATGCGCGCCGCCGTCTGGAACGCAGCGTCGGAGGAATCCACGCTGTGGAACGATCCGTCCACCAGCGCCACGCCGACATCGACGACGGGAAAGCCGAGCGGGCCGTGTTTCAGATATTCCACCACGCCCTTCTCCACCGACGGAATGAACTGGCGCGGCACCACGCCGCCTTTGATTTGATCCTCGAAGGCAAAGCCCGTCCCGCGCGGCAAAGGCTTGATCTCGATATGCACGTCGCCGAACTGGCCATGCCCGCCCGATTGCCGCTTGTGGCGTCCGTGCTGTTTCGCCGGTTTGCGGATGGTCTCCTTGTACGGCGTCTTCGGCGGATGGGTGACGATTTTGAGGCCATATTTGCTTTGCAGCTTCTCGACCGCGACTTTCAGATGGATTTCCCCCTGCCCGAGAAGCGCCATCTCATGCAGCTCGGCGTCCTGCTTGAAATGCAGCGACGGGTCCTCCTCCTGCAATTTGTGAATCGCGGCGGTGAGCTTCACCTCGTCCTTGCGGTCGGTGGTTTCGATGGCAAAGCCATAGACAACCGGCAGTTCCTCGATCTCCACATGCGGCAGCGGCACCTTGGCGGTGGAAAGCGTTTCGCCCGTCAGGATTCCTTCCAGACGCCCCAGCGCCACCGTATCG
This sequence comes from Rhizomicrobium sp., assembly GCA_036488415.1. GTDB lineage: Bacteria > Pseudomonadota > Alphaproteobacteria > Micropepsales > Micropepsaceae > Rhizomicrobium. The sequence continues at coordinate 14,620 of DASXHQ010000081.1, read as the reverse complement.
CCGGCCTTGGCTTCCGTGAGCTTGGCCTGGGTATCGCCTCTCAGCGTGAACATGCCGCCCACGCGCGCATCGCCGCCGCGGCCATGCAGCACCGCGCCGTCTTTCAGCGATCCCGTCATCACGCGCGCCAGCGACAGCTTGCCATGCGCGCCGTTATAGGTTTTCAGAATCTGCACGACCGCCTCGTTGCCCGCTTTGATACCGATACGGCTGGCGGCGGCATCGACATCCGGCACCTCATGGCGCAGCGCCTTCAGCAAACGGCGAATGCCGTTGTCGCCTTCCGCCGAACCGAGCAGCACCGGCACTACGGCGCCCTCCGCAAGCTCCTTCGACAGATCGGCGAACACTTCATCACGCGGCGGCTCCTCGTCGGAGAGCAGCTCTTCCATCAGGTGCTCGTCATAGTCCGCAAGCCTCTCCAGCATCGCGAACCGCGCTTGCTTCTGCTCATCGGCCAAGGCGCCAAGCTCGATCACTTTCGATTCCGCATGCGGCGCATATTGGAACGCGCGCTCCAGCGCCAGATCGACAAAGCCTTTCACATGCCCGCCTTCCACGATGGGTATCTGGCGCATCAGCAACGGCTTGCTGCTGGCGTCCTGCAACAGACCGAGCAGATCGCGCACTGCGCCGCTGGCCTTGTCGACTTTGTTGATGAAGAGGAAGTGCGGAATGTTCAGATCGTCCAGCCGTTTCAGATAAGGCTGCAACATCTGGATTTTCGCGGGCTCCGGTTCGCACACCACCACAGCGGCATCGACGCCGGGCAAAATGTTCAACGTGTCGGCCAGAAATTCGATGGAGCCGGGGCAATCCAGAAAGGTGAAACTCTCGTCGAGATATTTCGTCGTCGCGCAGTTTACTTCCACGCTCATCTGCCGGGCCCGCGCCTCCGCGCTGGAATCGCCGACGGTGTTTTTCTGGGAGATGGCGCCCTTTCGCTGCACGGCGCCGGTGATGGACAGGATCGATTCGAGCAGCGTGGTTTTTCCGCTGCTATAGGGTCCCACGAGGGCCACTGCACGTGGCCCCACTCCTCCAGTTTTTTTGGACATAATCGCCTCCATTACCCCGTAAGCATGGGGCACGAGGCGCGGCGGGCGTCTTTTTCCCAAGGCATTGGGCGGCGTCACGCGCCCCGCTAACGCGGCAATGCTCGCGCCGTTTCACCGGCCTCGCAAGGCCTTGACGCGTCACAACGCAAACCGTCAGTGAAGGAACTTGTGTCCGACCGGGCCCGTTGGCAGGGCATGGACGAAACTCCGCCCGAAAATTCACCAAAGATTCCCGAGCCGTCGCCGGTTGAGAAACCGGAAGCGCCTACGCGCCAGGATCATGCGCCGCGAGTAAGCCAGATCGTGTTCGGAATTTTGTTCGTTCTGGTTCTGCTGAATTGGGCGGCGATGCATTTCGGCCTCATTAAAGTGCCGCCCAATATCGCGCCGTGGGACAATCCGCGGCTCGATGCGCGGCCCGGCATGTTCGCGCATTTCCAAATCCAGCGGCTGAGGGAAGATCGTCAGGCTTGTCTTGGCGTACTCGATCAGGCACGCGAGCTTTCCTACACGCCGCTCGCCGATATGACGGCCGGCCCAGGCTGCGGATTTACCAATGTGGTTCGCGACACGCATACACCGGTCGCCTTCAACACCAGGCCAGTCGCGACCTGCGCGCTGTCGGCGGCGATCTATTGGTGGCAGCGTGACGTGCAACGCCTCGCCAAACAGCAATTGCACACCACCATCAAGCGCATCGATCAGTTAGGCACCTATGCCTGCCGCAACATCGACAACGCGGCCACCGGCGCGCGGAGCGAACACGCCACGGCCAACGCCATCGATATCGAAGGCTTCGAGACCGCCGACGGCCGCAAGATCACGGTGAAGGACGATTGGCTGAAACCCACGCCCGAAGGCCGCTTCCTGCGCAGCGCGCATGACTCCGCCTGCGGCGTGTTCGGTGAAGTGCTGGGCCCGGATTACGACAGCTTCCACGCCAACCATTTCCATCTGGACGAAGCGGCGTGGATGGTCTGCCGGTAGCGGATTGGCGCGGATTTTTTGTGCCTTTCTCATACTTCCTGCTTGACCACGGCGCAGAATGTTCTTATTATGTTCTGTTCTCCAAATCGGGCTTTTGGCGACGGAAGAACCTTCCGGCGCGGTGCGAAGCCTTCCTGAAAGAAATGAATTCGCGGGCGATTCCAGATGCGCAATTCGAGAGGGCAAAAAGTCGAAATCAAATAGAGGTAGGCGACAGCAGATGAACCGCTATCGCTTGTAAAAAGGAGAAACGGAAACGAAAAAATCGACATTCAATTCCCGGGAGGGGTGGGGGAGAGAGGGAGGGGGGACCCCATCGAAGTGAAAAACAACTATCAACGGATGGGGTGTGCGGAATGATCACCCACCAGCGATAGATCGGACGGGAGACGCAAAAAACCGAACCGCGACGATTCAATTCGCTATCAACGCAGATTTCCGCAGAAGCGCTGGATGCGCTTGCAGGCTTCTTCCAGCACCGAATTGGAGGTCGCATAGGAGATGCGGAAGAACGGCGACAATCCGAACGCCGCGCCATGCACTACCGCAACGCCTTCGGCTTCCAGAAGCTCGCCGGCGAAATCCTCGTCGGTTTCGATCGTCTTGCCGGACGGCGCGGACTTTCCGATCAGCTTGCGAACGCTCGGATAGACGTAGAATGCGCCTTCCGGCTTCGGACATTCGATGCCAGTGGCCTGGTTGAGCATGGAGACGACGAGATCGCGCCGCTCCTCGAACGCCTTCTGGAATTTCGGGATGAAGTCTTGCGTTCCGTTCAGCGCTTCGACCGCCGCCCATTGCGAAACGCTGGACGCGCTGGACACCGATTGCGATTGCAGCTTGCTCATCGCCTTAATGAGCGGCTCCGGCCCCGCGCCATAACCGATGCGCCAGCCCGTCATCGCATAGGCCTTGGAAACGCCGTTCATCGTCAAGGTGCGGTCGTAAAGGCGCGGCTCGATTTGCGCGACGGTGTGAAACTTGAAGCCGCCATAGACGAGATGCTCATACATATCGTCCGCCAGGATCCACACCTGCGGATGTTTCATCAGTACATCCGTCAGCGCCTTGAGTTGGTCGCGCGTATAACAGGCACCCGTGGGATTGGACGGCTGGTTGAAGATGATCCACTTGGTCTTCGGCGTGATCGCGGCTTCCAGCGCCTGTGGCGTCAGGCGGAAACCGTCTTCGATCTTCGCCTCGATCACGACGGGCTTGCCGCCGCCGAGCAGAACGATGTCGGGATAGCTCACCCAATAAGGCGCGATGCAGATCACTTCATCGCCGGGGTTCAGCGTGGCGAGAAGCGCGTTGTAGATGATCATCTTGCCGCCAGGCGACACGAAGGTCTGCTCCGGCTTGTAGTCGAGATTGTTCTCGCGTTCGAACTTGGCGGCGACGGCCTTGCGCAATTCGGGAATGCCCTCGACCGCGGTGTATTTCGTCTCACCGCGGCGGATGGCGGCGATGGCGGCCTCCTTGATATTGTCGGGCGTGTCGAAGTCCGGCTCGCCCGCGCCGAGCCCGATGACATCGCGCCCCGCAGCCTTCAGATCGCGTGCCTTCTGAGTCACCGCGATGGTCTGCGACGGCTGGATGCGGCCGAGCGATTCGGCCAGAAAACCTTTGGGGAGAGCGGGAGCCACGAGCGATTCCTCGGTTAAAACCATCTCGTATCAAGGGGCTGGGCGGGCCGGCAAGAGGACCAATGTCACGGCAGCCATGCGTTACGATTTCTCAACCGGGAAAAGCGCTAGAATGGGTTGATTCCGGAGCGGACGATATGCGGCGGCTCTTAGCGGCGTTCCTGGCGTGTCTTTGTTTTGCGGCGGTCGCGGGTTGCTCGCGCCATGTGCAGCCGCCCGTGGGCCGCTGGGAAGGCATCTACGATGCCGACGGCACCATCATCGCGGCACGCATGGAAGTCACGCCGAAGGAACAGATTTTCGTCAGCGCTCCCAATGCCGAAAACATGGGCGGCTTGTCGGCGGAAGACCGCGCTGCGGTCCGGCAAAAACTTGCCGACGGTCTGGCAGCAGGCTGGGACAGCGTGCCGCCGCATCAGATGGATTTCGACGGCAAGACGTTTCGCAAGCCGGGCGGGATCGCCCCGCAGGCGGAGTGGGACCCCACAACACAGCGCATGACGTTGATCGTCTATCTCGACAAAGGCGACGGCATCCGCATCCCGCTTCGCGCCGTCAAAGAGTTCAGCCCCAATCCCTTCGCCCCCGGCTAGAATTTCTCGAAAGCGAAATAGGCGGCCAGAACGATCAGCCCGAACGCCACCGCATGATTCCATTTCAGCGGCTCGCCCAGATAGGTCACCGAGAATATCGCGAAGACGACCAGCGTAATCACCTCCTGCATCGTCTTGAGCTGGGCGGCGGAATAAACGCGATGGCCGATATGGTTGGCCGGCACCGCGAAACAATATTCGCAGAACGCGATGCCCCAACTGACAGGGACAAGGATCCACAGAGCGGTGTTCGGGTATTTAAGCTGCCCATACCAAGCAAACGTCATGAAGACGTTCGAGCAGCACAGAAGCGCGATCGGTAAAACATAGGCCCAGTTCATAGGTGATCCTCACGGTTAAGTGTGCCGGCCAAGACTCGCGGAGCCGGCAGTCTGGAATGAAAAAACGCGGCGGGATAAGGCGTTACAAGCTCCCCAAATAAGAAAGATACGGTGCATTTTCACAGCGATGTGTCTTTTACCGGATGGCCCGCGGGTGCAACATCCTGTCGTCGCACTTGTGGAGGTGACACGATGTTTCGGAAAGTCCTTACAATCGCCGGACTAAGCTTTGCCGCGATGAGTGTGCCGGCCGGTGCGGCGATCAGCGTTCTCAACGGCTCCCTAGCCTATAGCTGCTACCAAGCGGCGGAGTATGGAGGGTCGGCTGTGGAAGGCGTCAGGCTCTGCACATTGGCCCTGGAGCAGACAGCACTCCCACCGCGCGACCGGGCTGCGACAATGATCAATCTGGGAATCGTCCGTTCACGCGACGATGACGCCCAAGGCGCGCTCGACAGTTACAATCATGGCCTCGCAATGGATCCGTCCCTGGGCGAAGGCTATGTGGACCGCGGCGCGACGGAGATTGTGCTCAAGGACTACGAGGCCGCCGTTGCCGATATCACCAAAGGGCTGTCCCTCAACGCCAACAAACCCGAAATCGCCTATTACGATCGCGCCATCGCCAACGAGGCTCTGGGCAACATCCGCGACGCTTACATCGACTACAAAAAAGCCGTGGAGTTGAGCCCCGATTTCGCCCTCGCGACAGAGCAACTCGCGCGCTTCAAGGTTGTACGCAAGCCCACCAACGGCGCCTGATCGAAGAAGATCGTATGCGAAGAACGCGGCGCGGAACTTTCCCGCCGTGTTTTTTCTTTACGGAAGAAAGTTGTTTCACGGTTTGCGGCACGGTGCGCGGGCGACAGTTTGATACAATTTCTGAGCCCGCCTCATCTTTTGTCTGGCGCCGCAACGCCGCACTGTGTGGGTCGAGATTGGTTGACCGGTGGGATTCTCGCGGACGGCAAACTTCCGCATTTTCCTCAAGGTCGCCTTCGACTCGTGACCGTGCCCGCATCGGCGCTCCACATGGGCAAGGTTGCGCGGGCGCCAAGCCAGCACCTGGACCCCGAAACATGGTGCTGGCTTGGCCCCCACTTTCGTCGGCCACCACAAACGCATCCCGCCCGATGAGGCTGTGATCATCACATTTGTGACGGCTACATGCGAGTTATCCCTTTGTCCCCGTATTACATTTCCGTACTAGTGATTCTGCGCCGGTTCTCCCTGCGGCGGATCAGCGGGATTCAGCAATTCTGCAAAGAGATAGCCTTGCCAACGCCACAATCGGATATACATCTGCGGCGCGGGGCAGCCTTGTATTCAGCAATCCACTGGCTATGAAGTCGGCTACGATAGCCGTCCGGCCGAGCATCCAAGCGGGTGAATTTCCATGAAGAATATTCTGCTTTCCTCGTCCGCCATTGTGCTGGGCCTTGCCCTCGCCAGCTGCACTACGCCGATACCCCAGCAGCTGACCGCTCAGAACGTGCCATCCAATTTCTCGGCACCCATAACGACCGACGCACCGGTTTGGCCGAAGGCGGACTGGTGGAAGGGTTTTGGCAGCGATGAATTGGATGGCCTCATCGACGAGGCCCAGAGAGACAACCTCGATCTCGCACTTGCCGCCGCGCAAGTGATGGAGGCCAAGGCTAATGCGGAGATCGCCGGCTCGATACTATGGCCGCAGCTCGATGTATCCGGCACTGCGGACCGCACGAGGACACCTCCAAGTCAAAATATCGCCATTCCTGGATTTGGCACCCCAAGAAGCACGAACAATTCCTTCAGCCTCACCGGTCAGGCGAGTTGGGCGCTCGACATCTGGGGCAAAGCCCAGGACGACCTGCGTGCGGCAGACGAACAAGTGAAAGCATCGCGCTTCGCGAAAGAGGCGGTGGCGCTGACGGTTATTTCCGGAACTGGTTCCACTTATTTCAATGTGCTCGCGCTGCGCGAGCGGGTCACCATCGCCCAGGCCAATATCGACGCCGCCAATCGCGTTCTCGCGATCACGCAGGCGAAGGTGACGAACGGTGTATCGTCGCGCTTGGACCTTGCACAGCAGGAAGCACAAGTGGCGGGCCAGAAAGCGCAAATTCCGCCCCTCGAAGAAGGGGAACGCGAAGCCCGCTATGCACTTGCAATCCTTTTGGGAAAATTGCCGGAAGGCTTCAATGTTCAGGCGCAAAATCTCGACAAGATCGAAGCACCTGCGGTTCGTCCGGGTCTGCCGTCCGAACTCCTGCGCCGCCGTCCGGATGTCGCCGAGGCGGAAGCCAATCTCGCCGCGGCTCACGCCAATGTGGATGCAGCCCGCGCAGCCTTCTTCCCGCAGATCGGGCTCACCGGTTCGGCCGGTTGGGCCAGCGGTGCCCTAAAAAGCCTGATCGGACCGGGGAACTTCGCCTGGAGCATCGGCGGGTCCTTGCTGCAGACCATCTTCGATGGCGGAAATCTGCAGGGCCAGTACCGCGTGAGCAAGGCGCAGCAGCTTCAGTTGGTTGCCACCTATCGCAAGACCGTGCTGACGGCGTTCCAGGATGTTGAAACCTCACTCGGGCAAGTCGCGAGCCTGACACAACAGGAGAAGTTCCTGACGGATGAGGTCAACGCCGCATCCGAAGCGTTCCGCATTTCGGAAATCCAATATCGCGAGGGCGTGACGGACCTGCTCACCGTGCTGACCGCGCAGCAGACCCTGTTCAGCGCGCAGGATCAGCTCGTGCAGATCAAGCTGGCCCGCATCCAGGCCGATGTCGGTCTCTATCGTGCGCTGGGCGGCGGCTGGTCGGAAGCGGACGAACTGACGACTCAGACCCTTCCGGCTGCCACAGCGCCCGTTACACCATCCGCAGAGCCTGGACCGGAAAGTGTTCCGGCTGCGCCGGTGCCGACGACGCCGGGGCCGAGCCAGATTCCGGACGAGCCGATCCCGCCGCAGCCGAGCCACGTGCACCACTGATTTTTCAGCGATGCCCCAAGACAGGGTGCGGCTTGTAATGCCCCGACAGCGCCTTCAGCTCGGCGTCGTCGAGCCTAAGCGACGTCGCGGCAATCGCATCGGCAAGATGATGCGGCTTTGACGCGCCGACGATCGGCGCGGTGATACCCGGCTGCTGGATCAGCCACGCCAGCGCCACCTGCGCGTTTGAGACGCCGCGCTTATGCGCCACCTCCGTCACCTGGTCCACCACGTCGAAATCGCTGTCCTGATAATACATCTGGTGCGCGAAATCGTCGGATTGGGCGCGCGCGGTTTCGCCCTTGTCCTGCCGCCTGCGATTGCCCGTCAGGAAACCACGCGCCAAGGGGCTCCACGGAATGACGCCAATGCCCTGGTCGCGGCAAAGCGGCATCATCTCCCGCTCTTCCTCGCGATAAACCAGGTTGTAGTGATTCTGCATGGAGACGAAGCGTATCTTGCCCATTGAATTTGCCAGCGACAAATATTTCGCGAATTGCCACGCGAACATCGACGATGCGCCGATGTAGCGTGCCTTTCCCGCCTTCACCACATCGTGCAGCGCCTCAATGGTCTCTTCGATCGGCGTGTTCGGGTCAAAACGATGGATCTGATAGAGATCGACATAATCATGTCCAAGGCGGCGCAGAGAATTGTCGATCGCATGCAGAATGTGCTTGCGCGAAAGCCCGCCCTCATTCGGCGATTTGCCCATTGGCATGAAAACTTTGGTGGCGAGGACATAGCTCTCGCGGCTGCCCGCATATTCCTTGAGCGCCCGGCCGGTCACCTCCTCGCTGACGCCCATTGAATAGACGTCCGCGGTGTCGAAGAAATTGATGCCGCCTTCCACAGCCTGACGGAAGAACGGCTGCGACTCTTCCTCTCCCAGAATCCAACCGCGCCATTTGTTCGAGCCGTAGGTCATGCAGCCCAAGCAAATTTTGGAAACTTTCAGACCGGTCTTGCCGAGATTGACGAGTTCCATATGCCATTCCTCCATGCCGCTATGCGTGAGCATAAGATACGTCCACTGGACCTCGCGAGTCCGAACACGACATTTAAAGGCAATCCCAAAGGCTTAGCCGCCAGTGTGGGAAAGCCTATTTCCAGCACCTATTCGCGGTTGATGCGCGCGGCACATCATGTTCAGCTTGTCGTGCTGTAACCGCGCGGACATGTGGAGCGAATATGGCGGACGAAAACCAAGGGAACCTGCCAGCCAGAGTTAATCTCATCCGTCCCCCGTTCTGGGGAAACATGATGGCCCGCGCGGTGAGCGACATCGCCGAGGGCGAACTGGTTTTACGCTTCACCAACGGCGCCGAGCGCACGATCAAGGCAGCGCAGGACGGCGCCAAAGCAGTTCTTGAGGTCGCCCGAGCCCGCAGCTTCCGTCGGCTGCTGCTAGGCGGCGAGATCGGTCTCGCGGAAGCCTACATCGATGGCGACTGGTCGAGCCCGGATCTTGCCTCCGTTTTCGAATTCGGCGCGCGCAACATGCACAAGCTGGCCGACACGCTGACGGGCATCGCGCCGCTAGAATGGGCCCGCATGGTCACCCACAAGCTGCGCTCCAATACCAAACACGGCGCGCGCAAGAACATCGCCGCGCATTACGATCTGGGCAACACGTTCTATTCGCAGTGGCTCGATCCAACGATGACCTATTCTTCGGCGGTATTCGATAGCCCGGACCAGAAGCTGGAAGACGCGCAGCGCAACAAATGGCGCAAGTTGGCGGACATGCTCGACCTGCGCGAAGGCATGCATATCCTGGAGATCGGCTGCGGTTGGGGCGGCTTTGCGATGTTCGTGGCGAAAGAATATGGCTGCAAGGTCACCGGCATCACGCTCTCCACCGAGCAACTTGCCTTCGCGAAGAAGGCGGCGGGAGAAGCACAACTCTCGCATCTGCTCAATTTCCAGCTCATCGACTACCGCGATGTACAGGGATCGTTCGACCGCATCGTCTCCATCGAGATGTTCGAAGCGGTGGGCGAGGCGAATTGGCCGGCCTATTTTCGAGTGGTGCGCGAGCGGTTGAAGCCCGGCGGCGTGGCGGCACTGCAGATCATCACCATCGAGGATCATCGCTTCGAGGAATATCGCAGCCAGGCGGACTTCATCCAGCTCTACATCTTCCCCGGCGGCATGTTGCCCTCGCCTTCCATTCTGAAACGCGAAGCGACGAAACAGGGTCTGGGCTTCGAAACGGCGCGCACTTTTGCACTGTCTTACGCCGAGACGCTTCGGCGCTGGCGCGAAGTGTTCGACGCACGCTGGGAGACGATCCAGCCGCTCGGCTTCGACGAGCGGTTCAAGCGCATGTGGGATTACTACCTCGCCTCCTGCGAAGGCGGCTTCCGCGCCGGAAACATCGACGTCGGCCAATTCCGCCTGACCCGCGCCTGATCAACTTGCAGCAACGCTTTGCATTCAGAGCGTGACCTGGTTCGGTCCTGTCTTGGTGGTGTGCGTGCCAAGCACCTTGATGTCGTTCTTGGGCGAGGTGAGCTTGATGCCCGTTTTTGCGGTGACGTCCAGCCGGTGCGTGACAATCGCGCCGGCATTGGTCTCCGTCGCGCTGCCGCTGACCTGAAGAGACACCGCACCCGCCGAGCCTTTGGTGGTCAGGCTGCTTTTGATTGCCAGGCTGTGATTGGTGCCGCTGGTCGTGAGGCTGATCGTGCCATTTCCCGCATTCACCACGCCGTCGACCGTCAGATCCGCGTTGTCACGCAACCCGAACGCGCCACTGTTGGTCGTGAACGCCCCAAGTTTGGCGATGTCGTTCAACGCACCCAGCGACGTGTCCCCATGCGAGGTGCCGGTCAGCGCTGCTGCCGTGATGATGCCCGCGCTTGACGACGAGATCGTTCCGCCGGAACTCAGCACCACGGTGCCGGCATTCAGAGTATTCTGGAGCGCGATATTGTTGCCGGCGCCGGCAGTGGTCAGCGTCAGGCGTCCTGTACCGGTGTCGATTGGGCCGGTCACTGTGAGATCGGCGACGTTCTTAAGGGCGAACGCGCCGCCGGACGTATCGAAGTCGCCGAGCAGCGACACAGTGTTTCCGTCCGCGAAGTTGGCGGTGCCCTTCGACGATCCCGTCAGCGTGTTGGCCTTGATCTTGCCCACGCCGCTTTCGAGAATCTTGCTCGAGGAGGCGAGCGTCACCGTGCCACTGGCAACGAGCGCCTGCGTGACGTTGAGGTTGCCTGCATGGGTGGTGATGGTGACGTTGCCAGCTCTGTTGATCGCGGAATCGACGGTCAAGCCACGAGCCGCGTCGACAACCAGGTTGCCGAGTCCATCGATTGCGGTTTGAACATCGGTATTGCTGCCGATAGCCGAAGACAATTCAGCGAGCACGGTACTGTAAGCCGATGCTACGGTGCTGAGGATAAGTGAACCTTCGTGAATATCGACCCCGGTCAAAGAGCTCGTAAGTCCATCTTGGAAAGTAGCGGACGCGAGGTTGGCGGGCCCAAGCTTCGGCTGATAAAGCAAAACGGAATTGCCCGCCGCGTTGATCAGATCGGGAGAGAATAGAAAATAATAGTATCCGTTCGCGTTGGATCTTGCGGACGCGATGATCTCACCGCCTGCCAGCGCGTCTATAGGCGCCTCTGCGAAATCGAACGGCACGCCATTGGATCTGAAAAATGTTCCTGAAACCGCATCCGGCGTGCCGTTGAATTGCCAGTTCAAATAAGGATAGCTCTTTCCTGCTACGATGCTCCAATCCGAACTGCTAAAATCGCTCTGGAGCGCAGCCTGAAGCTGCGCGGTGGTTTTGCCAGCGACCGTCTGTGCGTTGGTGTCGTGGCCAATGCCCACATTCACGCCGCTGGCTTCGCTGTCCCAATAACTGTGCGTGACGGTGCCGCCGTTTGTGTTCTGAGCGACGAGGCCGCCCGTGTAGGAGCTTCCCACCACCATGCCGGCCGCGTAGGAGTGATCGATCGATCCCCCATTCGCTCCGACCAGACCACCCGCGGAGTCACCAAAGTCGCTGTCGTCGACCACGCCGAGAGCATAGCTGTTCGAGATGGCGCCTTCGTTTACTCCCGCCAGGCCACCGCCCTGCGAACCTTCGGTGCCACCGCTTACGTAGCCTGTCGCGTAGGAATTGTTGATTGTTCCCTCATTGTCTCCTACCAGTCCGCCGACAAATGTAGTGCCGAAGCTGAGAACCATGCCCGTCGCATAAGAATCGGTGATCGTGCCATCGATCCCGCTTTGCCCAACAAGCCCGCCGACTCTCGGTGTGCCTGCATCGTCGCGCCCGCCGGTGACATTTGTCATCGCAAAGCTGTTGAAGATCGTGCCGTCGTCGAAGTGACCTACGAGGGCGCCGGTTTGTCCTCCAAATCCGGCCCCCTCCACACCTCCCGTCACCGAACCGCCGACAAGGCCAACATTTTCTATAGTGGCCCCATCCGCAACTCCGAAAAGTCCGACTGGAATGCCAGTATTGTTGTTGATCGTCAGCTCGTCGATGGTGTGTCCGAAGCCGTCAAAATCGCCGCTAAACGCCGTTGTCCCATTGCCGAGCGGCAAGAAGCCGTGACCGGAGTTCCAGCCGGATGTGGCGCTGGCGTCGATGTCCTCCGCCAGGGCGTAGTGGCCCGTCAGATCGCTGCTGACATTCTGCACGTCGGTGATGGTGTGCAGCAGCGTGTAGGGCGTGCTGTTGATGTTGAGTGTTGCGCTGGCACCGGAGAGCGTCACGCTTTTGCCCGGCGCGAAGTTCTCCGCGCCGCCATAGGTCAGCACCAGGCCTGCGCTTGTGCCGGTCGCCGTGACATTGGCGTTGAAGTCGATATTGCGCACCGCATCGAGCGTGAGGCTGTGGCCGGATGACCAGGAAACATCGTCGCTCACGAAGATGTCGCCGTGACCGGCGGTGGTGACGACGGTGCCGTCATTGCTCGAGATGGAGACGTCCGTTGTGCCGAGGTTGGACGACAGCGCCGCACCGGTGATGTCGCCGCCGGAGGCCGCGATGATGAAGTCGTTCGGATCGATCAGCCAGGAACCGGTGGTGCCGTGCAGCGACAGGGTGTCCACCGTCGCGCCGTCGGCGACATGGACATGCGCGCCGGAGGTCTCGACGGCGCCGCCCTTTCCGGCCTTGCCGCCGCGGGCGCTGATTGCGCCGCTGAAGTCCGTCGTGCCGCGTGCAACAAGCGAGACCGTGCCGCCGGACTTGCGCGATTGTGTTGCCGAAGCGTCGACCTTGCCGGTGATGTTCACATCGGCGGCACGAACCGTCACATCCCCGCCGCTGCCATCGGCGTTTTGCGCCGAAACCGTGCCGGCAATCTCGGTGTTGCCACCACTCGTCAGCCAGACATGGCCGTTGATCGTCGCCGTGCCGGTGGCGCGCACCACGCCATTGTTGCCGGCAAGCGCGTAGACGTTCCCGCCAGCCGAGGCCAGATCGGCCTGCGCCGCCTTCACCGTGCCCGCATTGGTGACATCGCCTTTGCCGCCAAAGACCGCGACAGCGACCCCGCTTCCCACCGGCTGCAGCACCACACGATTGGCCGCCGCCATCGTGGCGGTGCCATTGCGTGCGGAGAGCACGCCATTGTTGGTGACCGAGCGGCCAACCAGAATCGCGTCCCCGTTGGCCGATGAGATCACGCCGGCATTGACGACATCGCCCTTGGACTTGCCGGACGCCGTCATCTTCTTGTTGTTCAGGAAGTCGCTGTCGGAGATATCGCGGGTCGATGCCACGAAGCTGCCATTGGTCACGACCTTGCCGCGCGGGCCCACCACGACGCCTTGCGGGTTGATCAGATAGACCGACCCGGTGGCGTGCAGGCTGCCATCGATCTGCGAAAGGTTGCCGCCGGTGACGCGATTGAGCGTGGCGCCCGAACCGTTGTTGAAGCGGACCGCGTTGCCCGCGCCGATCGAAAACCCGCGCCAGTCGATGATACCTGTCTGCGAGTTCTGCCGAATGCTGAGGCCGTTGGTCCCCTTCTTGGCGATGGCTCCCTGACCGGCAACAAACTGCCCGCCGCTGGGAAGCGCACCCCCCGCCAAAGCCGGCGCCGAAACCAGGGCACTCGTGCACATCAGCGCAAGAAAAACAGCACTGCGGCGACAGACGAAGGGCGTAGCGCTCTTGTCAAACATGGGACGCTCCGAGAAGAAAAAATGGACTGGAGATCGCAAGACAATCCGCGCATTTCCTGTGTGGATCAAGTCAAAATTCTACAACAGTCAAAATTGACAAAGTTCTGAGCCTTCTCATTGCGTCGAAACCGCGCCACACTGGTGCCATGCCGCAATTTGAATTCGCTCCCTACGATCTTCCGCCCGAAGCCGAAGCGCTTCGGGGCGAGGTGCGCGCTTTCCTGAAAGAGCAACTCAGGGACATGCCGTCGCGCAAGCGCGCGTTGTCGTGGAGCGGATACGGAAAGGAATTCTCCCGCGCGCTCGGCGCGAAGGGATGGGTCGGCATGACCTGGCCAAAGAAATATGGCGGTCATGAACGCTCCTACGCCGAGCGCTATGTCGTGCTGGAAGAATTGCTCGCGGCCGGGGCGCCGGTCAGTTCGCATTGGGTGGCAGATCGCCAGAGCGGACCGCTCATGTTGCGCTTCGGCAGCGAGGAGCAACGCCAGTTCTTTCTGCCGCGCATCGCCAAAGGCGAGCTTTGCTTCTGCATTGGCATGAGTGAGCCAAACTCCGGCAGCGATTTGGCTTCGGTGCGAACGCGGGCGCGTGAAGCTGATGGTGGGTGGCGCGTGAATGGCCAGAAGATCTGGACGTCCGGTGCGCATCACGCCGATTACATGATCGCGCTGGTACGCACCGATGACGGCGAGACGCGCCATACCGGCCTCACGCAGATGATCGTCGATGTGAAGAACAGCCCGGGCCTGACCGTGCGGCCCATTGAGGACATGGCGGGCAACACGCATTTCAACGAAGTGTTCTTCGACGACGTGTTCGTGCCTGCCGAGATGGTGGTGGGCCGCCCCGGCGACGGTTGGATGCA
>DASXHQ010000072.1:0-1543 GCA_036488415.1 Rhizomicrobium sp. | reverse complement strand
CGCCTCGTCGCGCCAGCGGCCGAGATGCCGGGCAAAACCGGCGCTGTCGACATTGTCGCCGCGTTCGTCGAGCGCCACCAGGACCGACTTTTCAGGAATTGCAGCCCAAATTACTGCTGCTTCCTCGGCGATCCGGGCCGCCGCGTCGCGGGCGCGGCTTTCGGGAATTTCATGGATATCCAGGCCGCGAAAGCCGAGCTTGCGGCCGATGTCGTTGAAGCGCTCGCGATAGCGCTCCGCCAGCTCCCGCTCCGGGCCCTGCTTCAGCCGGCCGATGGCAACGACGATGAGGCGCATTAACGCACGTTAGCATGCGCTCTCGCCGATTCGCACCGGCTTGGCTCCTCAGATCGCGTTCGCCGCCGCCAGATCCTGCGCCCACAATCTTTCCAGATTGTAGAACTCGCGCACCTCGGGTCTGAAGACGTGCACGATCACGTCGCCGGAATCGATCAGCACCCAGTCGCAGTTGGACAAGCCCTCGACGTGGATACCTTTGATGCCGGTTTCCTTGAGACCCTTGGTGACATTCTCCGCGATCGCGCCAACGTGCCGGTTTACCCGGCCCGTAGTGACGATCATGTAGTCGGAAAATGCAGATTTGCCGCGGAGGTCGATGGTGACCGTTTCTTCCGCCTTCATGTCGTCGAGGCGGGAGAGGATCATGTTCAGGGTCTTGTCGGCGTCAGGTTGCGCCTTCAAGGCCTGAGCTTTTGTCGATGTTTTACGCGTCTTTGACTTCGCAGACTTCGGTAAAACAGACTTGGACAATACAGATGTGGCCAGGGACCATTCCTTTCACTGTATCGCGAACGCCGAATCCGGTCGCCCGCCGACTATACTACGCATGTGGGGTTAATGGTTTCAATATTCCAGTAACCCTGTCTGCGTCACTTCCTCCAACTGCCGTCCGGGTTCCGAAGTCCGGTCGATGACAGATTGAGCTTCATGCCCGTCAGGAACACCCAGGCCGGCGCGCGCTGATCGGCGAGCTGGCTGGCTCTGTTCTCGGGAAGACGATAATTCGCGAGCGCCTGGGCCGCGGGTGCGGACAGCGCGCGAAAGCTTTGTGGCGGACGGTCGATCACTGCGATCGGCATTTGTGCGGCGATACGCCGCCAGTTTTGCCAACGATGGAACTGCGCAAGATTGTCAGCACCCATGATCCAGACCAGGCGCAAGCCGGAGGTGCGGCGGCGCAGATATGTAATCGTGTCGAAGGTATAGCGGGTTCCAATGACAGCTTCGAGACAACTGACATCGATGCGCGGATCGTGAGCCAATTGGCGTGCCGCCTCGGCGCGTTCGCTGAGCTCGTGCAAGCCGCCATGATCCTTGAGCGGATTGCCCGGCGTCACCAGCCACCATACCCGATCCAGCTTCAGGCGCTTGATCGCAAACAGGCTGATGGCGCGATGGGCGGCATGCGGCGGATTGAACGAGCCGCCGAGCAGCCCGACCCGCATGCCATGGGTGTAGAGCGGAATCGCCTGCGCGACGGGACGCGACGCAACTGGCACTTCTTTCAATGAATCCACTGCAT
>DASXHQ010000047.1:0-33192 GCA_036488415.1 Rhizomicrobium sp. | reverse complement strand
CACATTGGCGGCCTGGGCCGTGCCAGCGAAAAGCATCGCCGCGCCGGAAATTGCTCCAATGACTCGCGCTTTTCGAACCTGCACCATCGATGACCCCGCCCCCTTGACCCGTTAGCTTAGTGGGTGCGGACTAGTTTGGCCCCATAGCAAAACGTGCAATGGGGCATGACGGCGGCTGGGGCGCGTCAATCCTGCGCCATCGCCCGTTCAATGCGGCGGTCGGGAACAAGCCAGATCAGGGCGACCAGGGCGTAGAGCGCCAACGAAATATAAGTCGAGAAAAACGCGGCAGCGATTGCCGCGAGATAGGCCGCAAGCGAGAGCAGCGTTTTGGTATCGCTGCCGACGGCGCGGGCGAGGACCGAATCCGGCCCCTCGTGGATCACCAGAAGGCGCGCCAGAATCATATAAGCGGCGCCCGTCATCAGAAGCACCACGCCATAGGCCACGACGGGCCACGCATCGCGATAGTGCTCACCCATCCATTCCGAGGTGAACGGCACCAGCGACAGCCAGAACAGAAGATGCAGATTGGCCCAGAGGATGGCGCCGTTCACGGTGCCGCAGACCTGCAGCATGTGGTGATGGTTGTTCCAGTAAATGCCGACATAGATGAAGCTGAGTGCATAAATAGCGACATGTGGACCGACGGCGATGAGACTCGCGAGCGAGACGTCATCGGGCCGCTTCAGCTCCAACACCATGATCGTGATGATGATCGCGATCACACCGTCGCTGAACGCCTCCATCCGGCCTTTGTGCATGCGCGCCCTCCGTCTCTTGCAATGTATAAACGAAAAGGGCCGCCACGCGAGGTGACGGCCCTTTCGAGGAGAAATCGTGGGACGCTTAGACGGCGCGGCTTGCGCTGTCCTGGCCGATCGAGCCTTCGATCCATTCCTTGATCTTGGACTTGGGCAGCGCGCCGACTTTCGTGGCGGCGACCTGGCCCTGGGAGAAGATCATCAAGGTGGGAACGCCGCGCACGCCGTATTTCTGCGGCACGCCGGGGTTCTCGTCGATGTTGATCTTGGCGATGGTGACCTTCTCGCCCAGCTCGCTGGAAAGCTCCTCAAGCGCCGGTGCGATCATGCGGCACGGTCCGCACCACTCCGCCCAGAAATCGACGACAACCGGCTTCTTGGAATTCAAGACATCGGTCTGGAAGGAAGCGTCGGAGACTTTCACCGGAGCGGACATGGAACTGGCCTTTGGAAATGAGGTATCGGGTTGCTCAATATCTAGTGTTGGCGGCCCCGGAATCAAGCCGTTCGCGAATACGGCGCAATTCCGCCTCCAGCCGGTCGTCGGGCAGCGGCATCAGGCGCGGGCCTTCGGTCCAGACGAGCGCGCAGGCGATTCGGCGATCCGGAAAAACCTTGGAAAGCGCGGCGCGATAAAGCGCCATCTGCGCAAGATATAGTGTGGATACGCCGTCAACATCCGCGGGCGGCGGGCGGTTGGTTTTGAAATCCACGATCAGGACTTCATCGGATGTGATCGCCAGCCGGTCGATGCGGCCGTTGAGCCGCGCGCCTTCGCCGACTTCCAGCAGATCGGCGACGAGCGCAACCTCCGCGCGACTGCCCGGCGCAAAGGCGGCGGCGAATTGCGGATCGGCGATGACCGCCAGCGTTTCGTCCGCCAGCGCTTCCGCTTCCGCGTCGTCCAGCTTGTTGGCGCGCAGATAGCGTAGTGCGGTTTGGCGCCGCTGATCCGACGCGACGTCGGGCAGGCGGGCGAGCAAGCCATGAATGAGATTGCCGCGCTGGAAGCGTTTTGCGCCTTTGTCGCTGAGCGGCGAGAGCGTGGCCGGTTCTTCCATGCCGGCGGCATCCGATGCGCGGATGAGGCGCGGACGCACGATCTCCACCGGCGCGGGTTTGTGCATCCAATCTTTCAACTCGACCGTATCGGCGGCTCTTTCTTCGTCGCCTTCGAACGCTTCGGTGTCGGCATCGCCGATGGCGAAACCCTTTTCGTCGCCATGTGCAAATTCCACGCCCAACTTCGCCGCGGCGCGACGGGCGAGGTCGTACCACGAGCCTTCGGCTATGCCTTTTCTGTTCTCGAAGCCGCAGACGATGAGCCGGTCCTTCGCGCGGGTGAGCGCCACATAAAGAAGCCGCCGCCGCTCGCGCATCGCCGCGTCATCGGCTTCCGCCTTTGCGGCGCGCACAGCGGCGGGCGCGTCGTCATTCGACAACGGGAAGACCACATCACCATTCGCGCGGAAGAGAAATTCGCCGTGGCGGCCCGCGCCCTGCGCCAAGGTGGTGGTGTCGGGCAGGATGACGATATCAGCTTCGAGGCCCTTGGAGCCATGCACCGTCATCACGCGCACTTCGTCGCGGCCGCGATCCATGTCGCGCTTGATCTCCGCTTCGCCGCGTTCGAGCCAGTGCAGGAAACCTTCCAGCGACGGCGTGTTGGCCTGCTCATAAGTGAGCGCGAGCGACACGAACTCATCCAGCGCATCCGCCGCTTCGGGGCCGAGGCGCGCCAGCAGCTTCAGCCGCGCGTTCTTCGCGATAAGCGCGTGCGAATAGAATTCATAAGGCGGCGCATAATCGGCGCGCGCCAGCATCTCGCTGAGGAATTCGTGCGCGCGCTGGTAGGGCGCTTCGCCGCGCCGCGCGGCGAGCACGCTCCACAGCCGCTTACCCTCGCGGCCATACGCCAATTCGCGCAGTTCATCTTCGCTGGTGTCGATCAGCGGCGAACGAAGGAGGGCGGCGAGATTGAGATCGTCTTCCGGCAGCAGCACGAAACGGCCCAGCGCCATCATGTCCATCACCGCGATCTGCTCGGTGAGCTTCATGCGGTCGGCGCCGGCCACCGGAATCTTCTTTTCCTTCAGGCGGCGGATGATTTCGCCGGCGAACGGTTCGCGGCGCGGCATAAGAATCATGATGTCGCCGGGGCGGATGGGCTTGTCGCGGCCGGGCAGGCGGCGGCGCTGGATCACCCATTCGGCGATCTGCGCCGCGACGCGATCGGCCAGCTGCGCCACCGGGCTCGTCTTGGATTCCACATCGATGGGTTTGAGCCGGTAATAATCCAGCTCCGGGCCTTTGGTGGGCTTCAGCGTGGGCCACAATTCCACGCGGCCTTTGGCTTCGCTGCGATGCGCGCGATGGAGGATGGCGGTTTGCGAGAGGCCTTCGCGCGCGGCGTCTTCCGCGAACACTTCATCCACGAAGCCCAGCACTTCGGGCACCGAGCGACGCGAGGTTTCCAGCCGCACATCGGCAAAATTCTTGGAGCGGGATTCGAAATGCGCGCGGTTGCGCTCGAACTCTTCCGGCTCCGCGCCCTGGAAGGAGAAGATGGACTGCTTCTCGTCGCCGACGGCGAAGATGGTGCGCACATGCTCGCGCTCGCGGCCTTCGCCGGCGAACATCTCTTCGGTGAGCGCCTGAACGATCTGCCACTGTTGTGGACTGGTGTCCTGCGCCTCGTCGATCAGGATGTGATCGAGGCCGCCATCCAGCTTGTAAAGCACCCACGCCGCATCGGGACGGGAGTTCAACAGCTCCAGCGTCTTGGCGATGAGGTCGTCATAATCGAGCATGCCGCGCAGGCGCTTCTCGTCGGCATAGACGCCGCGCATGGCGCGCACCACGACCAGCGCCGCATGCGCCAGTTGCGCCGCCCGCGCCGCGCGGCAACGCTCCGCTGCTGCATGCATGCGATTGGCCAGCGCGACGAGCCGTTCCAGCAGATCGGGCCGCGCATCGGCCAGCGCCTTGGTGGCGTAGCTTTTGTAGAGTTCGCCCTTCTGCGTAAGCAGCGCCGCGCGCAATAGTTCGAAGCGTGCGACGGAATCGGCGACCGTCACCGCCTGCGCCAGCGCGACGCCGGTCTCGCCGTCGGTCTTCTTGCCGCCGGAAAGCCACGCGATCAGTTCGCGGAGTTGCGCTTCTTCCCTGGCGAGTTCGCCGCAGAAATCGCCGGCCACGCTGTCATAGGTTTCGCCATCACCCGCGCCATGCGCGCGTTCGGCCGCGCGGCGCAGCGCGTCGTCATCGCTGCTGAGACCGTCGAGGAAGAATTCCAGCTTGCGGCGGTCGCTGCCGGTGACGGAATCCAGAATCTGGTTGAGCCGCGTTTCGCTCGTCTGCGTGACGAGATGGCCCACCGCGCTGGCCAGTGCCTCATCGCCCGTGCCGGCGCGTTCCAGAATCTTGGCGCGCGCATCGGAGAGAAGTTCGCGCGCCGTCTGGTCGTCCAGCACACGGAAGGAAGGCGGCACGCCCGCTTCCAGCGGAAAGCGCGACAAGAGGCGTTCGCAGAAGGCATGGATGGTCTGGATCTTCAAGCCGCCCGGCGTTTCCAGCGCGCGCGCGAAGAGGCGGCGGGCTTCGCGCAGGCCCTTCTTGTCGGGCGTTTCGCCGCCAATGTCTTCGATGGCTTTGGTCAGCGCGGCATCGTCCAGCATCGACCATTCGCCGAGTTGCTTGAACAGGCGATGCTGCATCTCCGCCGCTGCGGCTTTCGTATAAGTGAGGCAAAGGATTTTCGCGGGTGTTGCATCGGCCAGCAGAAGGCGCGCCACGCGGTTGGCCAAGGTGTGCGTCTTGCCCGCGCCGGCATTGGCGGAAACCCATGCCGATTTTTCTGGATCGGCGGCGACCTTCCAGTCCGTGGAATAAGGCTTGTCGCTCACGGCTCGCCCTCCCATCCGGTGAGCGACCATTCGCGCACGCGCGCCAGATGATCGTAATCGCCCGGCCGGTCGGCGCGGAACGGGCGCACGCGCGAGAGATAAGGATGGTTCTCGTCCGCGAACAACGCAATGAGATCGGTGAGGTCGGCTTCGGCCGTGGCGATGAGCGTTTTCACATCCTTCAGCCAGCGGATTTTCCCCGCGCTCGCATCGCCGGAGAAGCGGATATAGATGAGCTCGTCGGCCTCGCGTGCGCCGGTCTCCTGGAAACCTCCCGCCGCCATGATCGAGGCTTCCAGCGGAAGCTGCGGCGAGAGTGTTTTCACCTGCTTGTCGCTGGGTGGCTCGCCGGTTTTGTAGTCAATGATTGCGCCGCCGCCGCTGCGCAGCACATCCACGCGGTCGGCGCGGCAGCGCAAAATGAAGCCGCCGGGAAATTCGCGCTGGCCGGCGATCTCCAGATAGATGTCTTTTATGCTGCTGCGCCGCTTGCGTTCCTCGCCGGTGAACCAGTGCGCGGCGCGGATAAAGCGCGGCTGCCAGACGGCGAGAGCGGATTTGGGAATGCCCGCATCGCGAAACACTTGCCGCGAAATGTCGATCAAACGCAGCGCCGCGTCCTCGGGCAGATGATCGCGATATTCCTTCATGAAAAGTTCGAGCGCCTTGTGCACGGAGGTGCCGCGCTCCAGCGGGCCGATCTCTGCATCCAAGGGATCGAGCGGACGCAGGCCGAGAACATGCTTCGCGTAGATCGCATAAGGATCGCGCAGCCAGGTTTCGATTTCAGTGACTGAAAGATTTTTCGGGCGCTGCGCCAGCGGCGGCTTGGGCCGCGGCGGCTTCATGCGCTCCGCCGGCGCCGTGGGTTCGCCCAAGGCCCGCGCGCAATCCTCATAAGGCATGTCAGGGGTGAGTTGTTTCTGAATACCCAGCCCGGTGGTGAGTTGCCACAGCCGTTGCAGCCAGCGCGAGGCAATCGTCGGCGCGCCGTCCGCTTTCAATGCGCGGGTGAGGATGACGCGCGAACCGGCGGCGAGCGAGGCGAAGTCATGCGCCGAAAGGCCGATGTCGCGTTCGGGCTGTTCGAGGCCGAGCTTCTCGCGCATGGGCCGCGACAGCCACGGATCCACATTCGCGGCGCGCGGCCATGTGGCTTCGTTCAATCCGCCGAGTACCACGGTGTCGTAGCTTTGCAAGCGCGCTTCGAGCGGGCCGAGGATCGCGAGACGCGGATGCCGCCCGAACATCGGACGCACAGCACGTTGCTCGGCCAGAGCACGGAAGAGCACCGGATAAGAACCGGCTTCGACCGGCGGGATGCCTTCGGCGGCGAGCGCCAATGCGGCGGCGAGTTCGGCGGCGCTGTTGCCCGCATCGCCGCGCCAGAGAATGGACTTGCCGTCCTGCGTGTCCGTTGCGGCCAGTTCTTCAGCGGCCTTGATGTGACAGGACACAAGGTCCGCGATCTCTGCGTCGCCGTCGCCGATGCAGTCTTCGATCGGTTGCAGAATTTTCGCGAGCTTCGCGAACCATGCGCCGAGGGCGGCGATGGAGTCGGCTGCCCCCGTGTTGCGTTCGCGCGCGTCCTTCTCTTTCGCCGCAATGGCACGCACGATCCCGTCAAGGCCGGGATCGGGGCGTGGGCCGCGCAACAAGCGGTCCAGAGCGCGCACGTTGCGGCGGAAGTCGGCTGTGATCTCACCGCCAGAGGCGAGCGGATGTTTCAGCAAGGCAAACAGCGGCACCGGCGCGAATTGTTCGTCCGCCGCTTCCGCGAGCAAACAGAGGAACGTGCCGGGCGGCGTGTTGGCGAGCGGGCGGCCGGCGGTGTCGTCGATCTCGATATTCCAGCGGCGCAGTTCGGCGGAGACGCGGCGCGCCAGATTGCGGTCGGGTGTGACCAGCGTGGCGGTCTTGTCCTTCGTCTCCAAAACTTCACGCAGGATGAGCGCGATGGCAGCGGCTTCCTCGCCGGGGTGTGCGGCTTCGACGATGGAAAGTCCGGCGAGGCCTTTTGAAATTTCGTCAGGGCCTTTCTCAGCGATGGCGCGCCAGGCGTCGGTGGTGGGCGCGGGGCGCAGCACTTCGCGCAGCAGCGCCTCGCGCGCGGTGTTGGCTTGCGCATCCATCGGTTGCCAGTCGCGCACGTCCTTGCGCTCCACGCCGATGGCGCCGAGCAGTTTCTTCAAGCCATATTGCGGGTGGCCCGGTTCGAGTTCGTTCCAGCTATCTTCGTCGAGTTCGCAGTCGAGGCCGGGCAGAACCACCGATCCGTTCGGCAGGTTGGCGATGACGCGCAGCAAATTCGCCGTCGCGGGAATGGAGCCGGTGGAACCCGCAGCGATGATCGAGCCTTGTGGTGGATTTTTCTCCAGCCGTTCGGCGAGCGCGGCCAGCGCCGTGTTGCGTCGCGCGCTCGGGTCCATCGCGCCTTCGTCTTTGAGGATCGCGGGCCAGTTCTGGCGCACAATGTCGAGAAACGCCCACACCTTGCGCCAGTGACCGGCGAAATGCTCCGGCACGATCTTCTCCAGCTTGGAAAGATCGACGCCCTCTGTTTCCGCATCGTCGAAAAATTTGGCGAGACCGCCGGCCAGCGACGCGGCTTGCGCGAAGGTGAGCGGCGCATCGTCTTTGCGGAATTCGCGCACCAACTGCGCCAGCAGCAGGCGGCGGCGGATGGGCGCAATCGCGGGGGAGAGCGACAGGTCTTCCGAGGCGGCATCGAAGAGGAAATCGTCTTCATCGACATCGCCCAGCGGGCGCATCTCCGGCAGCAGCGCTGCGCCGCCCAGCTCGCGCGCGAAGACTTCCGGAAAATCGCGCACCGCGCGCCGCGTCGGCAGGTAGATTGTGGTCTTCGAAAGCGCGAGCTTGTCCGTGTCGAGATCGACCTGCGCAATCAGACCCTTCGCCAGTGTTTGGGCGAACGGTGCGCTGGAAGGAATCGTGAAGACGTTGGGCATAGTTCGATTGTACATGATCGAGGCACGCATCCACCCTCCCCTTGAGGGAGGGTCGAAATTTGCCCTTCGCAAATTTCGGGGAGGGGTCCGAGCGCGACCCCTCCCCGAAAAATTCTGCGCGCTCGCTTCGCTCGCTGCTCGAATTTTGTCGACCCTCCCTCAAGGGGAGGGTGGAGTCATGCGTCCGCCAGATATTCTTCGGACTGCTTCACCGCTTCCGGGCGGTCGATGTGCATCCAGACGCCGTCGAGGCGTTGGCCGAAGAGGCGGCCTTTTTCGATGGCCTTGTCCCACAACGGATTGATCGAGAATTTGTGGCCGGTTGCGCCGTCGAACAGGCGCGGATGTAAAATCTCCATGCTCATCCAGACGAAGGGCGAGATGCGGCCTTCGGGCACGCGGCTCAAGCGTCCGTCGGCGTCCATCATGAAATCGCCGCGGCCGTCATAGCAGACGGTGGAGACCGTCGGCGCCAGCAGCATCAGCGCGTCCATCTCGGCCGGGTCCCACGCGGTCTTCAGCCGTTCCAGGGCATGGCTGGCGCCTTCCACCCACACGGTGTCGGCATTGGCGTGGAAGAACGGCTCGCCCTTGAAATGATGCAGCGCCTTGAAGATGCCGCCGCCGGAATCCAGGATCGCATCGGTCTCGTCGGAGACGATGACTTCTACATCCTTGCGCTTCTCGACATGGGCTTTGAGCTGGTCGCCCATGTAATGGATGTTGACGACGATGGTCTTCACGCCCGCGGCAACGAGCCGGTCCATCACATGATCGATCAGCGCGCGGCCTTGCACCTTCACCAGTGGCTTGGGAATATTGTTGGTGAGCGGGCGCATACGGGTGCCGAAACCGGCGGCCATGATCATCGCGCGGGTGATAGTCGTGCTCAAACCGAAACTCCTTGCGGCTTGCCGCGCACGGCGAGCGGAATGCGCTTGTCATACCATGCCTTCAGCGGCGCCATCGCGGGATGCTCAAGGTCCTTGTTCAGATAGCCCCAGACTCGCGGCAGGTAATCCAGATAGCGCGGCTTGTTATCTCTTTTATAAAGCCGCGCGAAGATGCCCGCGATCTTGGCGTTGCGCTGCGTCGCCATGATGGCGGCCTCGGCGCGGAATTTCTCGGCATCCAGCGGCGTGCCTTGCATCTTCATGGCGGCGAGGTAACGGGTGGTCATCGCTTCGGCGAGCACCGGATCGACGTCCCGGCGGGCATCTTCGATCAGGGAAATGAAGTCGTAACTGGTGGTGCCGGCGACGGCGTCCTGAAAGTCGATCATGCCGACGCGGGCATGGCCCTCGCGTTCCGGCAGCCAGAGCAGATTCTGCGCGTGGTAATCGCGATGCACGAAGACCGGCGGGTGAACGCGTGTGGATTCCAGCACCGCTTTCCACAAGGCGCGATGTTCGTGGACTTCATCGTCCGTCGCTGCGCGGCCCAGCGCCAGCGGCATGAACCATTCGGTCATCAGATCGGTTTCCGCGATCTGCGCGGGTTCGTCAAAAGGATGCAGTGGCTTGTCTGCCAGCGCCGACGGCGCGGAACGGGTGTGCAGCTTCGCCAGCGCATCGATGGCCGCGCCATAGAGCTGGTGGGCGTCGGCGCCATCGATGAGCACTTCGGCGTAGAGCGCGTCGCCCAGATCTTCGATCAGCGCGAAACCTTGCGCGGTGTCAGCGGCGTAGATGTCCGGCGCCGACAAGCCTTGCATGCGCAGGAAGTTCGCTGTGGCGACGAAGCGGCCGACATCGGCGCCGGCCAAACGCGCGACGGCGTTGTAGCCGAGGGCGTGGCGTTCTTCGGGCGTGGCGTTGGCAGGCGCGGATGGCGCTTCGGCATGTTGCGGCTGGTCCATCACCATCGCTTTGCGGCCGCCCATCGCGACGCGGAAATAACGGCGTGTCGAAGCATCGCCCGGCAACGGTGTGACGGTCGCACCGCCCCAGCCCACGCTCTTCAGGAACGCGTGCATCGCTTCTATGCGATCAGACATGAACTTCCTTGAGAATTTCGCGCCAGCGCGCGGGGCCTTCGATATGGGCGGTGCGCGAACGATGGTTGGTAATTGTGAGTTTTATATGGAGCGCGTCGGATGGAATGCGGGCCGGCGCGCGTTCGGGCCATTCGATCAGCACCGCGCCTTCGTCCAGCGCTTCGTCGAGGCCAAGCTCGTTCACTTCGGAGGGTTCTTCGATGCGGTAGAAATCGTAATGCCGCACGGTGAGCTTCGGCGTCTCATAGTGCTGGACGAGGGTGAAGGTGGGCGAGGGCACGTCTTCGGTCACGCCCAAGCCTTCGAGGATGGCGCGCGCCAAGGTCGTCTTGCCTGCGCCGAGATCGCCTTCCAGCGCCACCGCGTCGCCGACGCCAAGCCCGGTCGCGATTCGACCGCCCAGGGCGGCCGTATCGGCCAGTCCGGCCAGCGGAAAATCGCCCATGAATCCCTTGTTTTCCTTCGCCATTGCCGGTTTGTAGCCCGCCGCTGCGTCCGCCTCAAAGCGTCAATTGCGAGGGTGCGCGCGGCCATGCTAACCCCGGTCCCCTTAAGGAATTCGGGCTGTGAGCGAACGCATTGTCATCATCGGGGCCGGGCAGGCGGGGGCGCAGGCTGCGGCCAGCCTTCGGGCCGACGGCTTTACCGGCGATCTGGTGATGATCGGCGACGAAGCCTATGCGCCCTATCAGCGCCCGCCGCTGTCCAAGACCTATCTTATGGGTACGATGGATCGCGAGCGGCTGTTCCTGAAGCCCGACGCGTTCTACGCCGAAGCCAAATGCGAGTTGCTGCTGAACGCGACCGCTTCCGCCATCGACCGGGCGAAGAAGGCCGTCACGCTGTCGGATGGCATCGGCGTTCCCTACGACAAGTTGCTGATCGCCACGGGTTCGCGCGTGCGCGAGATCAAATGCCCCGGCGCGGACCTGCCCGGCGTGTTCTATCTGCGCAGCATCGCGGATGTGGACAAGCTGCGGCCGGCTTTCGAGACGGCGAAGAACGTGGCCATCGTCGGCGGGGGCTATATCGGCCTCGAAGTCGGCGCGGTGGCGCGCAAATACGATCTCAATGTCACCGTGTTCGAGGCGCTGGAGAGGGTGATGCAACGCGCCGTCTCCAAACCGATCTCCGATTTCTACGACAAGACGCATCGCGACGCGGGCGTGAACATATTGCTCAACACCGGCGTCGAGGCGTTTGAAGGCAGCGGCAAGCTGGAAGCGATCCGCGCAGGCGGCAAGTCATACCCAACCGACATTGCCGTCGTCGGCATCGGCATTGTGCCGAACGATACCTTGGCGAAAGAGGCCGGGCTCACCGTCGGCGATGGCATCCATGTCGATCCGCATTGCCAGACATCCGATCCCAACATCTGGGCGGCGGGCGATTGCACGCGGCATCACGGCCGCGATGGCAATCACGTCCGCCTCGAATGCGTGCAGAACGCCATCGACCAGGCGAAGTTCGCCTCGCTCGCCATGACGGGAAAAGCCAAGCCCTATAAAGAGGTGCCGTGGTTCTGGTCCGACCAATACGATCTCAAGCTTCAGATCGCCGGGCTGGCCTGGCCGACGGACAGCCTGGTGGTGCGCGGTGACCCGGCGTCACGAAAATTCGCGGTATTTCACCTCCGGGATGGGGCGGTGGCGGCGGTCGAGGCCGTCAATGCGGCCCCGGAATATATTGTCGGGCGCAAGCTTATTGCCGATGGCGCCCATGTCGCGCCGGAAAGGCTTGCGGACCTGACCGTACCT
This sequence comes from Rhizomicrobium sp., assembly GCA_036488415.1. Taxonomy (GTDB): domain Bacteria; phylum Pseudomonadota; class Alphaproteobacteria; order Micropepsales; family Micropepsaceae; genus Rhizomicrobium. The sequence continues at coordinate 21,801 of DASXHQ010000047.1, read as the reverse complement.
ATGAAAAACATAACGCAATAAGCTGACGCCAGCGTCACCATTCAGGGAACGGCCATGCCCAAGATCAAATACATCGAGCACGACGGCAAAGAGCATGAGGCCGAGGTGCCGAACGGCTGGTCGGTGATGGAAGGCGCGGTGAAGAACCTGATCCCCGGCATCGATGCGGATTGCGGCGGCGCCTGTGCCTGCGCGACCTGCCACGTCTATGTCGATCCGGCATGGGCCGGGAAGACGGGCGAGAAGTCCGACATGGAAGAGACGATGCTGGATTTCGCCCAGGACCTCGAGCCGACCTCGCGTCTGTCCTGCCAGATCAAGGTATCGCCGGAGCTGGACGGCCTCGTCGTGCGCATGCCCAAGAGCCAGCATTAGGTGATCTGGCAACGCCATCACACGATAATGGCGATCGTCGCGATCTTCATCGCCATCGCGTTCTTGATGCTTTTCGCACCGTCACTCGGCTGGATCACGCGCTAGCGCGAACATCTCGATTCTTCTAAAATCTTCCGGCATTGCGGTCGGTCGTGGGGGAAACAGATGCAGACGCACATCGTTGTCGCTGTGATTGCCATAATCCTTTTCTCAAGTGCGGGCCGCGCGGCAGATGCTGCATCCGACTGCACTTCCACAGAAGTCACTGATGGCTGCGGTACGCTCAGCTTTCCAGACGGGACAAAATATGTCGGTGGATTTCGAGGCGAGCAACCGTCGGGCCATGGCACAATTACGTTTGGTGATGGGAGCGTGATGTCGGGAGATTTCTCCGAGCTCGGCGCTGTTCAGAACCCAACTTACACGAAATTAGACGGCACGAAATTTTCCGGTGAATACAAACCCAGCCTCACCGACTTGCGGGTTCCGCGCAAACCACTTCATTTTCCGTTTTGGCGGGCGCTTGCCAAGGATAGTGCGTCCATCCTTGTCTATTTTGTCGTCGATGAAACTGGAAAAGTTGTAAGTGCTCATATCGCCAATCCAACCGGCAAAAGCTTTGACGAGTCCGTTTTGGAAGGCGTCAAGCAGTGGCGATATATTCCGGCAACCATTGGGGGCCATCCCGTCAAAGACATAGCCGGTGCGCGTGTGGAGTTTTCGGACTAGCTCCTTCGTCCCCTCGCTGAATCAGGCGATAGCGCATCGTTCTCATTCGAAAAGATAATTCGCTGGACGCGGAGGTTGTGCTGCGCCAGCATCGCGCTCATTTTGTCGGGGGCTTTTATGTTTCGCATTTCCACAATCGTTGTAAGCGCATTTCTTTTGGCGACGCCCGCACTCGCCGTTGAGCCGTTTCCTGCCAGCTTCCATACCCAAGAAATAAAAACCAACGGCACGACATTGCATGTGCGCATTGGTGGCACAGGGCCGGCGGTGGTTTTCCTGCATGGCTTCGGCGACACGGGCGATATGTGGGCGCCTGTCGCAGCGGTGCTGGTGAAGACCCACACCGTCATCGTGCCCGATCTGCGCGGCATGGGACTCTCGGCGCATCCCGACACTGGCTACACGAAGAAGAACGAAGCGGTGGACATCGCGGGCGTGATGGATGCGCTCAAAATCCAGAAGGCCGATCTGGTCACGCACGACATCGGCAACATGGTGGGCTACGCGCTGGCCGCGCAATATCCGGTGCGCATCACCAAATGGGTTGTGATCGACGCGCCGCTGCCCGGTATCGGCGATTGGGACCACATCCGCCTCAGCCCGCTTCTGTGGCATTTCAACTTCCACGGGCCGGACGAAGAACGGCTGGTGGCAGGACGCGAGCGCATCTATCTGGACCGTTTCTACAATGAGCTTTCCGCGAATCCGAAAAACATCGGCGAGGCGACGCGCGCGCATTACGCCAAGCTTTATGCCCAGCCGCATGCGATGCACGATGCGTTCGAGCAGTTCGTCGCTTTCACACCGGATGCCATCGACAATCAGGCTTTCCTGGCCAAGGGCAAGCTGAAGATGCCCGTGCTTGCAGTGGGCGGCGACCATTCCGCCGGAGCGGGCGAGGCCGACATCATCGGGCTGGTGGCGGATAATGTCAGCGTGGGCATCGTCCCCAATTCCGGTCACTGGATCATGGACGAGAATCCAACCGCCACGACCAAGCTGATCGTAGATTTCCTCTCAAAGTAACGAAGCGGCGCGGCACGCCAACGCACAGAAAAAACTGCTTGCGGGTTTCTCGCGAAATGTCGCGCCGCTTTCGTACGCATTGACTTGAGTGTTGCGCACACCGAAGTGCGTTCTGTGCATGAAAAGTCTTTCATGCGCGGTGTGCCTGCGTCAATGTTCCCTCGCCAATCTGGGAAGGGGTTCGCATGGCTGACATCTCAAAGACATCGCGGCGTGGTGTGATCGCGGGCAGCGCCGGAATTGCCGCTGCTGCTGCGATGAATGTATCGGCGGGCGCCGCTTCCAAAAAACAGAAAGGATCAACGACCATGACAAAAATGCAGTCAGGATACGTGACCACCAAGGATGGTGTGGAGATCTTCTACAAGGACTGGGGTACGGGTCAGCCCATCGTGTTCAGCCACGGCTGGCCGCTTTCGGCGGACGATTGGGACCCGCAGATGATGTTCTTCCTGAGCCACGGCTACCGCGTGATCGCGCATGACCGGCGCGGCCACGGACGTTCGACGCAAACCGAAACCGGCAACGATATGGATCACTACGCTGCCGATCTCGCGGCGCTGACGTCGCATCTCGATATCACCAACGCCATCCATGTCGGCCATTCCACCGGCGGCGGCGAGGTCGTGCATTATGCCGCGCGCTATCCGGACCGCGTGGCCAAAATCGTGCTGCTCAGCGCGGTGCCGCCTGTGATGGTGAAGAAAGACAGCAATCCGGAAGGCACGCCGGTCGAGGTCTTCGATCAGTTTCGCCAGCAGACGGCGTTCAACCGGGCGCAGTTCTTTCTCGATGTGCCGGCGGGGCCGTTCTACAACTTCAACAAGCCGGGCGTGAAAACCATTCCAGGCCTTGTTCAGAACTGGTGGCGCCAGGGCATGATGGGCGGTGTGAAAGCGCATACCGATTGCATCAAGGCGTTTTCGGAAACCGATTTCACCGAAGACCTGAAGAAGATCACCGTGCCCGCGCTGGTGATGCACAGCAAGGACGATCAGGTCGTGCCTTACGCGGACTCCGGGCCGAAATCGGCGGCGCTGCTGAAGAAGGGCACGCTCAAGACTTATGCGGACAATTATCCGCACGGCATGATGACAACGCATGCCGACGTCATCAACGCCGACCTGCTGGCGTGGCTGCAGGGTTAGCGCAACACCGGGCGGCGGGCGATCACACCTCGGTCGCCCGCACGCCTTGTCAAGCTTGACGCCGCATCCGATGGCCGGGAAATTCCCCTCGCAAAAGCGGGGTGGCGATGGCGGACGGGACAAAAGCGGAAACACAGGGGCATGCCCCGTCCGGACGCACCGCATATATATGGCTCATCTTTTCCATCGCCGCGCTGGCAGCGATCTCGACTGGCTTCGGCGATGAGATATTGCGCCGGCTGGGCGAGATCGAGGACGCGCCGACCGCGCCTATCCTCGCTTCGCTGGTGTTGTTCGGGCTGTGCAGTTTCGCGAGTTTCTATGCCACTTGGCACACGCCGCTGCCGTCGTTTCTCGTCGCCATCGCGCTCGGCATGGCGGGGCACACGCTGTTCGCGCCCATCGTGGCAAACCGTGAAACGCTCGCCGCGCTGGTGACGATGAGCGCGGCCGTCATCCTGTTCGGCGGCGGTCTCGAAATGCCGCTACGCGATTTCATGCGGCTCCTCATAAAGATACTTCTGCTGGCGATACCGGGCGTGTTGATCACGGGATTCGGGCTTTCATGGGTTGTGGGCGCCACGGCTCCGGCATTGGGTTTTGTCATTCCGGGCGCTGTCGTGATCCTGTTGGGCGCGATCCTGGCATCCACCGATCCGGCGGCGATCATTCCGCTGCTGGAGAATTTGAAATTCAAGCGCCGCGCGGCGAAAGAAATCGTCATCGCCGAAAGCGCGCTCAACGATGTCGTGGGAACGCTCCTCACTTCGGCGTTTCTCAAGCTGCCATTGGCGACGATCGGCCTGATCGCGGCTTATCAAAGCCTGATCTCGCAAGAGACGGCGCATTTTCTCGCCGTGCAGGCGGGCTTTGGGCTGCTGTTCGGATTCGGCGGATATCTTCTGCTGCAGGCGCTCAGCCGCATGAAGCGCGGACATCATGCCACTAACGGCGCGGACCAGGTGTTCTTCGTCATCACGCCGATCATCGCTTTTCTCGGCGCTTCGGTGTTCGGCGGCAGCGGCTTCCTCGCGGCCTTCATCGCGGGTCTTCTGTTCCACGCCGAAGAACATATGCAGCGGATCGAACATTTCTTTTTCCACGTCATCGACGGCGTGGCCAAGCCCGTGATCTTTCTGCTGCTAGGCGCGCTGGTGAATCTGAACGCCCTGGCCGCCTATGCGCCGGAAGGCATCGCCGTGGCGCTGATTTTCATTTTCGTGCTCAGGCCGGCGATGGTGTTCCTCATGCTCGGACCGTACACGCTGCTGCACGATGCAAACCGGCGGCTGAGCGTGAAGGAATTGCTCTTCATCTCCTTCGTGCGCGAAACCGGCGCTATCCCCGCAGTGCTGCTGGTGACGGCCGTGGCGCGGGCGACGGCGCCGGTGAACGGGCTCGTTGAGATCGGGATGTGGGTAATCCTGCTGACGCTGCTGCTCTCGCCGCCGTTCACGCCGTGGGTTGCGCGCAAGCTGGGCGTGGCAGAATAGGATCAGGCCACTGTGCGTTGATCCGCGGGGGCGCCTTCGGGCAAGCGGCGTGGCAGATGGGCGCGGACGAGCGTTCCGCGGCCCGGCGCGCTTTCGATTTCCACCCAGCCGTCATGGAGTTCGACGAAGCGGTTCACCAGCGCCAGGCCCAGTCCCGCACCCGCGCGCTTGCCTTCGCGGCTCTTGGCGGAGAAGCGCTCGAACACCTGCGCCTTCATCTCCTCCGCGATGCCGGGGCCGGAATCCTGCACATAGATCTGCACGTCGTCGCCCACAATGTTGGCGCCCAAGGTGATGCGGCCTTCGCGTGGCGTGAAGCGGAAAGCGTTGGAGAGAAGATTGAACACGATCTGGCTGATGCGGCGCGGATCGACCACGACCTGTCCGATGTCCGGGCGCACATCGAGCGTGAACATTATGTCGAGGCTTTCGCTGTGCTGGCGTAGTGGCTGGGAAACACGCTGCAGCAGCTCGTAGAGATCGACGCGCGCCAGTTCCAGCCGCATCGTGCCGCTGTCGATCATGGCCAGATCGAGAATGTCGCTGGTGACTTCGGAGAGTTTCTCCGCCGCGGAAAGAATATCGCGCACATATTCGCTCTGCTTGCCGCTGAGCGGGCCGGCGACGCCCGTTGCCAGCATGTCGGCAAAGCCGCGCACGGCGTTGAGCGGGTCGCGGAACAGGAACGAGGCGTGATGCACGAAGTCCGACTTGAGCTGGTCGGCGGCTTCCAGCGCTTCGTTGCGGTCGCGCAGCGCGCTCTCGATGCGGAAGCGGTCGGTGACATCGGCGAAGGTGACGAGCGTGGCGCCGTCCGGCAGCGGCGCGAGCGAGACGGAAAGGATGCTGTCGTCATTGCGCTCGATCTCGCCGAAGTCGCGCTGGCGTTCGGCGCCGGATGAAATCGCGGCGGCAAGCTTCTGCCATTCGCCTTCATCGCCGAAGCGGCGAACACAGGCTTGCGCGATGCGGCTGACATGCGGCTCGCCGGAAAGTTCGTTCGGCTCCATGTCCCAAATGCGTTGGAAGGCGGCATTGTGCAGCTTCATGCGGCCGTCCGGACCGAACACCGCGACGGCTTCCTGCAACGTATCCAGCGTGGCGGACTGCACCTTGATGAGCTGGTTGTAGGAGCTTTCCAGCGTGAGCTTCTCGGTGACATCCTCATAAAGGAAGGTGAGGCCGCCGAAAGGATGCGGCTGGGGCACGATGCGCAGCGTTTTGCCGTCGGGTAGATGCCAAAGCTCTTCGGGGTGCTGTTCGGATGGCGCCTCGAACATCGACAGCCAGTGGCGTTTCCACGCCTGATAATCGCGCTGTTCGGGCAAACGGCGCGCTTCGCGCAACCGGTCGAGGATTTCGCCGGCGGTTGGGTGGGTATCGAGCCAGTTGTCCGGCAGGTGCCAGAGCTTGAGGAACGCGCGATTGTAGAAATTCAGTTTCTGGTCGCGCCCGAAAATCGCCACCGCCGTCGCCAGCTTGTCCAAGGTGTCGGCATTGGCATCGACATGCTGCTGGAGCTTGGCTTCGGCGTTGGAGACATCGGTGACGTCGATGGCGCTGCCGACGATGCGTCCGTCTTCGATGGGTGTGTGCGTGAAGGCCAGCGCACGGCGCTGCCCGGCCATGATGGCGAAGCGCTTGGCTTCGGTGGTACGGCCTTCGGCGCGGGCAGTGGCGGCAAGATCGCGTTCGCTGCGGTCGAGCGCGGTTTGCAATCCGGCCGCGAACTCCGCATCCGATGAACCGGCGGCGGCGGCGAAGGCGCGATTGCCCCAGATGAGCGAGAGCGTCTTGTCGCGCAGCCACACCGGGATGGGCAGCACATCGAGTACTGCGCGATAATCCGGCGCGGCTTCTTTGGCTGTCGTGTCTTCGGGCTCAAGCCACACCGCCGCCATACTGCCGACGGCGCGGCCGCGCAGTTTCACCGGCTTGTCGTTCTTATCGTGCGCGAGGAGCTGGAAGGCGACGCCCTGATCGCTGAGCGCGTCGATGGCTTGGGAAAGCTCGGTCGCGTTCGCGCCTGCGAGGCAGGAATCCAGCAGCGCTTCGGCGCCGCCATAGGAATGCGATGCCGACCCGTCGCGGCCCCACACGATGAGGGGCTCGCGCCCGGCGGCGATCAGCGCATCGCGTGCGCTGGCGGCGGCGCGTGAACGCGCATTGGCCCCGCGCAAGGCCGCGCGCAATCGCGAGGCGATGTTCTGTTCGGCGATGGCCCACAAACCCGCCGCTATGGCGAGTGCGACGGCGCCGGTACCAACGGCCACGGCGACCATCGTGGTCTGATCCAGCGCGGTGGCGGCGGCGGCCAAGGCAGGCATGGGCGCGAAGGCGGCCAAGGCCGTTGCACCCGCCAGCACCCGTTGCCTGCCCGCCATTCGGCTTTGTTTTGGCCCCCGACTGGGACGCATTAACGCCATTCCCCCAATTTCGCCCTGTCTGGGGGCGAATCACCATTGGAATCAAGACGATACGCGCGAGGTCTGAGTCTGACTAGGGAATGTGGTTAAGAAAGTGTAAAAACCCAAATATGCCTACGACCCCTAGATTTTGGGGCAGATTCCCATTTCGCGAGTCAAATCAGAGAATTACGTCGTCAGGGTACGGAGCGCTTGGGTTCAGCGCCACAGTTTAGTGAGCGGCCCGTCGGCACCGAAGACCGGATCCTTGTCCGGTGCCGGCACGGCGGCGATGGCGCGGCGGGCTTCCTCGGGTGAGATGTCGTCAGGCTCCGGCTCGTCATATTTGCCGCCGCCCGCGCCTTGCGGATAAGCGCCGACGACCAGCAGATTGTTCGGCGCGCCGATACGTTCGTGGCCCGTGCCGGCGGGCTGCACGATCACGTCGCCGGCTTTCACTTCAAGGACCGGCCCGTGCTTGCCGCCGAACTGCACATGCGCGGAGCCGCGCGCGATGCCGAGCACCTCATGGGTGTGCGTGTGGAAGTGCAGGAAGTCGTAAATGCTGTCGCGCCACGAATCTCCCCAGCCGTTTTCGGCGAACAGTTCCTCGAAGATAGCCGCGGGATCGTGCTTGCCGTCCAGCACAACGGCATCGCGATAGATAAGAAAGGGGAAATTCTGGTTGTTCGGCGTTTCGCCGTCATCGCGGAAGGTGTGTTCCTCCGGCCGGCAATCGCGCACGACGATCTCCTCCGCGGCGGGCGACCGATGCCGGTGGCTTTCTCGGCAAACTTCTTGGCGTTTTCGATGATGGACATGGGGCTCTCCGCGATCATCAAACTGTTGGAATCGGGAACCGGTTCCTGCTCTCGGCGGTTGAATTGCTGAATGTGTGCCAGCCAGGAGGAATGAATGGCGCGTCGGTATTCCAAAAGCGCGAGCAAGGACGTGGAACGCGCGATGAAACGAAAGAAGAAAGGCAAGCTGCGCAGCGGCAAGGGCGGCAAAGGCGGCAAGGTGAAGAGCCGCAAGCAGGCCATCGCGATCGGCCTTTCCGAAGCCCGCAAGAAGGGCAAGAAAGTTCCGAAGAAGCGCAAAGGCAAAAAGCGCAAAGGCGGCAAGAAGAAGAAAAAGAGCTGAGTGAACGGGCGGCGGCAGGCGATGACCAAAGTTTCTCGCAAGCTGTCGCCCACGCAAACACGGCCCATGGAAGCCAAGCTGGTTTCCGAATTGCCCGACGAAGGGGCGTGGCAGTTCGAGCCCAAATGGGATGGCTTCCGCTGCCTTGCATTTCGCAACGGCGCCAAGATCGAATTGCGAGCGAAATCCGGCAAGCTGCTGACCCGCTATTTTCCGGAAATCGTCGCTGCTTTGAAGGGTTTGAAAGCGAAGCGCTTCGTCGTGGATGGCGAGTTGTTGATCCCGCAAGGTGCGACGCTCTCCTTCGATGCTCTACAGATGCGGCTGCACCCCGCGCAAAGCCGGATCGACAAGCTATCGCGCGAGACACCCGCCGTGTTGATGCTGTTCGATATGCTGGAGGATACGAATGGCGCTTCGCTGACGGGCGAAACACTGGATGTTCGCCGTCGTGAACTGGAAACCTTTTTCAAGAATGCGAAGTCGGACCGCTTGAGGCTTTCGCCCTATAGCCGCAAGCTTACCGATGCGAAGCGCTGGCTGAGCCGGGCCGGGCGCGGGGCGCTAGATGGCGTGATCGCCAAGCCGCGCGATCAGCCCTATCAGCCGGGCGAGCGCGCGATGCTGAAGGTGAAATGCCTGCGCACCGCAGATTGCGTTGTCGGCGGTTTCCGTTATGCCACCGGCAGCAAGGACATCGGCTCGCTATTGCTCGGTCTCTACAACGATGACGGCAAGCTTGATCATGTCGGCTTCACATCGGGCATACATGACGCCGACCAGCCGGCGCTGAAGAAGAAGCTCACGGCGCTGCGCGGCGGGGAGGGTTTCACCGGCGATGCGCCGGGCGGACCAAGCCGCTGGTCGACCGAACGCAGCGCGCAATGGGAGAAGCTGAAGGCGGTGCTCGTCGCCGAGGTGCGCTATGACCATGTCACCGGCGACCGCTTCCGGCACGGCACCAAATTCCTGCGCTGGCGTCCGGACAAGTCGCCCAAGCAATGCACCTTCGATCAACTGCAGAAGGAAGCGCGGCCGGGAAAGCTGATGAAGAAGCTGTTCGGTTAGATCTGCACGTGAAACAGCATGCCGATACCGGCCGAAACCGCCATCGCCGCGATGCCCCAGAAGGTGACACGCAACGTCGCCGGCAGCAGGGGCGCGCCGCCCGCCCGCGCGCCGAGCGAACCAAGTGCTGCGAGCACGAGCAGCGAGGTGATGTAGACCGCCGCCACAACGAAGCCGATCGGTGAAATCAGAGACGCGAGAATGGGGACTGCCGCGCCCGCCGAGAAGGACGCAGCCGATGCAAACGCGGCCTGGAGCGGGCGGGCCGTCGATTCCTCGGTGATGCCCAGTTCGTCACGCGCATGGGCGGCGAGGGCATCCTTGGCGGTAAGTTGCTCTGCGACTTGTGCGGCGAGCTCGCGCGTGAGACCGCGCTGAATATAGATGCCTGTGAGTTCCCGGAGTTCAGCGTCCTTGTCGTCCGCGAGTTCGCGGCGTTCGACGTTCAGATCGGCTTTCTCAACATCGGCCTGTGAGCTGACCGAAACATATTCGCCCGCCGCCATCGAAAGCGCGCCGGCCACAAGGCCGGACACGCCCGCGATGAGGATGCTGCCATGCGAATGAGTGGCTGTGGCGACGCCGAGGATGAGACTCGCCGTCGACAATACGCCGTCATTGGCGCCAAGAACGGCTGCCCGCAACCAACCGGTGTTGCCGATGTGGTGATGCTCGCGGTGCAGCCGTCTCGCCAATGCGGTTCTCTTAGTACCGGTAATGATCCGGCTTGTAGGGGCCGGACTGCGGCACGCTGATGTAGTCGGATTGCGCCTTGCTGAGTTCGGTCAGCTTGGCGCCGACCTTTGCGAGGTGCAGGCGTGCGACCTTCTCGTCCAGATGCTTGGGCAAGGTGTAGACCTTCTTCTGGTATTTGCCGTTGGCGTTGAACAGCTCCATCTGCGCCAGGGTTTGGTTGGTAAAGCTCGCCGACATCACGAAGGACGGATGGCCCATTGCGTTGCCGAGATTCACCAGGCGACCTTCCGACAGAAGAATGATGCGGTGGTTGTCGGGGAAGGTGATCTCATCGACCTGCGGCTTGATGTTGTCCCATTTCAAGTTCTTGAGCGCCGCGACCTGAATTTCGCTGTCGAAATGGCCAATATTGCAGACGATGGCGCGGTCTTTCATCTTGCGCATGTGCTCGATGGTGATGACGTCGACATTGCCCGTGGCCGTCACGAAGATGTCGGCGCGCGGCGCGGCATCGTCCATCGTCACGACTTCATAGCCTTCCATCGCCGCCTGCAGCGCGCAGATGGGATCGATTTCGGACACCAGCACGCGGCAACCGGCCTGGCGCAGTGAAGCGGCGGAGCCTTTGCCCACGTCGCCGAAGCCGGCGACCATCGCGACCTTGCCGGCCATCATCACATCGGTGCCGCGGCGGATGCCGTCCACCAAGGACTCGCGGCAGCCATAGAGATTGTCGAACTTCGACTTGGTGACGCTGTCGTTCACGTTGATAGCGGGGAAAAGCAACTTGCCGTCCTTCTCCATCAGATAGAGGCGGTGAACGCCGGTGGTCGTCTCTTCCGAAACGCCCTTGATGTTGGCGGCGACTTCCGCGAACCAGCCCTTCGTCTTTTCTTTCAGCAGGCGCTTGATCAGCGCGAAGAACACTTCCTCTTCCTCGTTGCCCGGCTTGTCGAGGAAGGCGGTGTCGCCTTTCTCGGCGCGCAAGCCGTGATGCACGAGCATCGTGGCATCGCCGCCGTCGTCGAGGATCATGTTGGGGAAGCCGCCGCCGTGCCAATCGAACAAGCGCGCTGTGTAGTCCCAATAATCCTTCAGGCTCTCGCCCTTCACAGCGAAGACCGGTGTGCCGGTCGCGGCGATGGCGGCGGCGGCGTGGTCCTGCGTCGAATAGATGTTGCACGACACCCAGCGCACATCGGCGCCCAGTTCCTTCAGCGTTTCAATCAACACCGCGGTCTGGATCGTCATGTGCAGCGATCCGGCGATGCGCGCGCCTTTCAGCGGCTTGGACTTGCCGAATTCCTCGCGCGTGGCCATCAGGCCCGGCATTTCGGTTTCGGCGATGGAGATTTCTTTGCGGCCGAACTCGGCGAGCTTGATGTCTGCAACAACGTAATCGTTGGCCACGATGAGAATCCTTCGAGAGTTAGCGCGGGCGGTATAGCAGCGGGGCCGGGGAATGGGCAAGAAACATATAAAGAAATCTGCATATCATTAGATAATGCCGCTATTGCAATAGGTTAAAGAATGTTCCAATAACATTACAGGCGTGTATAGTTGCGGAAAGCTTGGCGACAGGTGCATGAGCAGCGCAGAAAACATCACGCCGGCGCCGCAGCCGCCGCCCTTGGATTTCGTTTCCCTCTGCGTACGCGTTCCCAAGAGCGGCAGCGAAAGCCTGTCGAAATTGTTGCGCGAGGCTTTCGCTAGCCGCCGGACTTTCTACCTGCCCAGCACCATCAAGCTTGATGGCAGTATTTCGGCCTTCCAGAATTTCCGTTTCCGGCGTACGCGCTCCCGCAACCTGATGCGCCAATACGGAACACCGAGCATCGACGCTGTTTTCGCGCGCATCGCGGCGCAAGCCACGGCCGGCGATCTGATCGATGGCGGACACATCGATTTCCCCACCGTGCGGGCACAAGTGCAACCGCTGAGGATGATAACGATCCTGCGTCATCCGGTGGATCGGGTGAGTTCCGAATATCGCTACGCGCGCGCCGGTCATCTGCGCAAGAACATCGTGTCGCGGCTCGACGCGGCGCTGAATGCGAAGATGGCCGCGCGCCACGACTTCGATGGCTATCTGGATTTCCTGCTGGATCACGGCGAAACCTATGGCAGCATCGCCTCGCGATGTATCGGATGGGATGGCGCGGAGGATCTGCGCGCATATTTCTCGCAAAACGTGTTTCACTCCGGCGTGCTGGAAGAAAGCGCGCGCTACACCCGCTCGCTTGGCGAGAAACTCGGGCTCGATCTTTCGTTCCCATATACCAACAGATCTACAAAAAGCGGTTCTGTCTCGCCGACCGCGTCACAGCGCGCCCGCATCGAGCGGCTCCACGCCCGCGACATGCAGCTTTATGAGTGGCAGCGCGCCAATCTATGAGGAACATCGCTCTTTGCCCGTGCGTCGGGCGGAGAGAGGAGTACGCGTGAGTCAGCCGCATATCTTCGTGAACGATATTCCCGCGCGGTTCTGCTATCTCGAAGCGCTTCTAAGGTCCTTCGACCTTATATCCCTTCGCGCGCAGCATCGCCGGGACGCCTTTCGGTCCCGCGAGATGGCCGGCGCCGACGGTGATAAAATAGGTGTGGTTTTCGTTCAGCATCGTCGCGATCTTGTCGACCCACTTGGCGTTGCGGTCTTCGAACAGCGCCTTTTCCATGCGCGGATCGGCCTTGAGGCCGGCATTCATCATATGGCCAAGCGTTTTGACATCGCCATGCGCCCAGGCGTCGATCATGTTGCCAAGCTCGCCCTTGTCCTTGAGCACTTCCTTCAGACTCTCGTCGAACTCCTTCACTTCCAGCTTTCGGTCGTCCGGCATCAGCAAACGGAATTGCTCTTCCGGCGTTTCAAGCGCGCGGAAATTCTTGACGTCGCGCGCCACCGCTTCGGCATAGATCTGCCGGTCCACACCGGCATCGGGCGAAAGATGGCGCTGGTTCATGTAACCCACATCGATCACCAGCGCCGCGAACCATGGCCGCTTGTCGACGAGCATGGCGGGTGACACGCCGGAGGCGGCAAGCGCATCGCGATAATCCTTGCGCGCTTCATCATTCAGCAGCGAGGGCAGGGACTCACTCTTTGGCAGAAAAGCATTGTCGCGCACGAAATTGGCGATTTGGGTCTTTGTAGTGTCATCCATCGGAATTTCGAAAACGAAGGTGTCGGCGGCTTTCAGCGCCGCGGTGATCTTCGGCGTGTGCCACTGCATGTTCGGCGGCAGGATGTGGATAGAACCGAACAAATAAGCCGTGCCTCTGGGACCATGCACCGCCCACAGCGCGGGCGTCGCTTCGATCTTGCCAAGAACGGGTGTGTCGGCCGCGAAGGCATGAGGTGCCAAAAACGCGAATGCCGCCATCAAGGCGGTGAACAAAATCCGCAACCAGCGTTTCACCATCTAATCCTCGCCGAACTTGGCTTCCACAAGCGCGAGGATCGCGGTCATCGCTTCGTCGGCATCCGCGCCTTCGGCGACGATCTCGATCTGCGTGCCGAGGGGGGCGCCCAGCATCATCAGCCCCATGATCGAGCGGGCATCGACCATCTGCCCGTCCTTGCTCACGGTAATTTGAGATTGAAAACGCGCGGCGGCTTCCACCAGCTTGGCGGAAGCGCGAGCATGCAGGCCCTTCTTGTTCACGATCGTGGCGACCGCGCGCCGCCGCGAAGGCTCGCTCATCCGTGCCCCGCCAGATCGGCGGAGCCCGCGCGCATATATTTGCGGCCCGCGTCGATGGCTTCCTTCACCGCCTGTTCGAGCGGCAGACGCCCACGAATGTCCACCAGCTTGATGAGGCTGGGCAGGTTCGCGCCGGCGAGCACTTCGATCTTGCCGCGCTCCAAGAGCGTGAGCGCCAGATTACAGGGGGTGCCACCATACATATCGGTGGCGATGACGACGCCGCTTCCCATGTCCACGGCTTTCGCAGCGGCCGCGATTTCGCGCTGGCGGCGCTCGATGTCGTCTTCGGGACCGATGCACACGGCGCGCAGATGCGTCTGCGGGCCGACCATGTGCTCCATCGCGGAAATGATTTCCTGCGCAAGGCGCCCATGTGTAACGAGAACAATTCCAATCATGACGAAAACCAAACCCCAACGCGGCGCGAACGATAGCAATTCGTGCGCGCGATGAAAGGGTATTTAGGGGTTGCGATGCTCACGGAAAAGTGCCTTGGAAAACGCCGCCGCGGCCATCGCGACCTTGGCAGGCGCGGAAGCCGCGAACGGCGCGAGCCGGATCAGCGGCGGACGTTCATCTTCATGAACGGAAAGCTCCGGCGGCGTTACATAACGCTCGCGCTCCGGCATGCGCGGCACATAACCTTCTTCCACCATCTCGACCGCAAGCGCGATACGCGCCTCTGTTGCGAACGGCAACGCGACAATGCCGAGCCCGCGCACTTCCAAAAGCCCCGCGAGCGATTTCGGCGCGCGCGCAAAAAGCGCTCCATCGCGCGCGAAGAGTTCGGTGCGATCATCCGCCACCAGCTTCGCGCCGCGCTCGATCAGGCGCAGCGTGAGATCGGATTTGCCCTTGCCGCTTTCGCCCAGGAGAAGAACGCCGGCGTCTTCCGGCGCGCCGAACGCCGTTGCCGCGTCGAGCAGGACGCAGGAGGCGTGGATGTTCACCATAATCACTTATGTGGCCCTTGCGAGCGGCAATTCAACCGTGAAGCGCGCGCCGCCGGTTTCGCGGTTTTCCGCCCAGATTTTGCCGTTCGCGCCTTCCGCGATCTGCCGCGCGATGGAAAGGCCAAGGCCAGAATTCTTGCCGAAGCCATGCTCGGCGGGGCGCTCGGTGTAGAAGCGCTCGAACACCGATTCCAGATTGTCCGGCGGAATGCCGGGGCCTTCGTCCGAGACGCTGACGAGCGCGCGATTGCCTTCGGCGCGCGCGACGATGGAGACGGTGGCGTGGTCGGGGCTGAACGAGATCGCGTTGTCGATAAGGTTGCGGAAGATTTGTCCCAGCCGCTCGTCGCGGCCAATGACGGTCGCGCCTTCGGGCAGGGTGGAGGACAGCGTGAGTGCGATGCCGCGCGGGATTTGCGTGAACCGATAGACCTCGACGATGGTTTCCAGCAGATGGCCGAGATCGACCGGCTCCGGCGTTTCGCGGTTCATTTCCGCATCGAGGCGCGAGGCGTCGGAGATATCGCTGATGAGCCGGTCGATGCGACGCACATCGTTGCGCACCACTTCCATCAGCTTTTCGCGCGAGGCGTCGTCTTTTGCGCGATTGAACATCTCGATGGCGCTCTTGAGCGAAGTGAGCGGATTCTTGAGCTCATGCGCCACGTCGGCAGCGAAGCTTTCGATGGCGTCGATACGGTCGTAGAGTGCCCATGTCATAGCCGACAGGCTTTCGGACAAATCGCCGATCTCGTCGTGGCGCTCGCGGAAACGCGGGATGGTGTCGCGGCCCGCGCGGCCGCTGCGCACGCGATCAGCGGCGGCGGCGAGGCGGCGGATGGGTTCAGCGATGAAACCTGCCAGATAAAGCGATGACAGCAGCATCACGATGAGCGCCACGGCGAAGACTTCGATCAGCGTTACGCGTTCCTCGCGCACGATGTCGTCGATATCGCCGCCTTCGGTGGAAACCATCAGCACGCCATAGATCGCCTTGAAGCGCTGAATGGGCGCGGCAACGGAAAGCACCATGCGGTTGCGCTCGTCCACTCGTTCGGCGGTCGCCGTCTCGCCGCTGAGTGCGCTGTTCACTTCGGAATAGACGCGCCCGTCATTGCCGGCCTCGAAATAGGGCTGCAATTTTGCGAAGGGACGGATGCCCATCACGCCGTCGAAGATACGCTTCCATGTCTCGTCCATCCGGCTCCAGAAATCGAGCGGCGGAAGATCGGAAACCTGCACCACATTGCGCGGCAGAAGCTCGCGCGTGTCGGTTTGCAGATGCCCGTCCGTGCCATAGAGCCGTGCGCGCAGCTTGGTCGGCGCGATAAGCTGGCGCAGGAGCGATTCCGCTTCTTCCTGCTTCAGCCGGTGGGTCTCTTCGTTGGTGGTGTATTCGGCCAGCGTGCCGGCGACGATCAAGGCCTGCTGGCGGATGCCGTTCATGCGTTCGTCGATCAGGCTGCGCCCGCTCGTCTGCACGATCAGCACGCCGCCGATGAGGATGATGAGCGCCACGGCGTTGAAGAAGATGATGCGCCGGGTGAGCGCGGAGAAACGAGTGAAGCGGAGTTCCACGCGCCGTCACTATTCCTTGTAGCGATAGCCGACGCCGTAAAGCGTTTCGATGGCGTCGAAATTGTCGTCGATCGCCTTGAACTTCTTGCGCAGGCGCTTGATGTGGCTGTCGATGGTGCGGTCGTCGACATAGACCTGATCGTCGTAAGCCGCGTCCATCAGATTGTCGCGGCTCTTCACGAAGCCGGGGCGCTGGGCGAGACATTGCAGGATGAGAAATTCGGTGACCGTCAGACGCACCGGCTTTCCCTCCCAGGTGCATTCGTGGCGCTGGGGATCAAGCGCGAGCTTGCCGCGTATCAGGGCTTCCTTCTTCGGCTCGGCCGTGCCGCCGTTCGCAGCGATCTGCTTGTTGCCTTCGTTGCGGCGAAGCACGGCCTTCACGCGCTCCAGCAGCAGGCGCTGGGAGAAGGGCTTGCGGATGTAATCGTCCGCGCCGGCATTGAGGCCCATCAGCTCATCGATTTCTTCATCCTTGGAGGTGAGGAAGATGACGGGCAGATCGCCGCCCTGGCGCAGGCGGCGCAAAAGCTCGAGCCCATCCATGCGGGGCATCTTGATGTCGAGGATGGCAAGGTCGGGCGGCGACGCGGAAAGCCCGGTCAGCGCGGCGGCGCCATCTGAAAAGGTCTTCACTTGATAACCTTCCTGCTCCAGCAACATGCTGACGGAGGTGAGGATATTCTTGTCGTCGTCCACCAGTGCGATTGTCGCCATGATTCCTGTCCGGTATGCCCGGCGATAATATAAATACCCCAAGCACAAAGCCAAACATGTCCGATCCCGCCCAAACCTTCGATCCGCGCCGTTTCCAGACTACGGTGCCGTATTACAGCCGTTACCGGCTCGGCTATCCCGAGTTGCTGATCCGCCGCGTCATTGAGCGTCTCGATTTGCGACCCGGCGACCCCGTGATGGATCTGGGCTGCGGGCCGGGGCTGGTGGCGATTCCCTTCGCGCGGGCGGGAATGAAGGTCATGGGCATCGATCCCGAACCGGCGATGCTGGAGGCCGCGAAGGCGGCGGCGCGGGAAGCGGGAGTCTCGCTCGATCTGCGGCAGGGCAGCTCCTTCGATCTGCCGAAGGACATTGGCCCGTTCGAGCTGGTGACGATGGGCCGCTCCTTTCACTGGATGGACCGCGAGGCGACGGTCAAATCGCTGGACGGGCTTGTGACGCCGGACGGCGCGGTGGTGCTGATGCACGATCTGCACACCAAGACGGCGGAGAACCGCTGGCGGCGGATGCTGCACGAACTGGGCAACGACTATGGCCGGGACGAATCTTTCCACGTCGAGGCGCGGCAAAGCCCGGACTTCCAGGCGCATGAATCCATCCTGCTGAACTCGGCGTTCTCGCATGTGGAGTCGATTGGCGTGTTCGTGCGCCGCGAGCTGACGGCGGACGATATTGTCGGGCTGGCGTTCTCGCTGTCGACCAGCTCGCGCCAGAAACTCGGCGACCGTGCCGGTGAGTTCGAAGAGCGGCTGCGCGCGATGCTGGCGGAGCTGCGGCCCGACGGCCGTTTCGAGGAAATCGCGGAGATGACCGCGGTAATCGCCACGCGGCCTTAAACGAATTCCACCTTCAAGATCTCATATGAGCGCGCACCGCCGGGGGCGGCGACTTCGACGCTGTCGCCCTTGCTCTTGCCGATGAGGGCGCGGGCGATGGGCGAGGAGATGGAGATGCGGCCCTTTTTGATGTCGGCTTCATGGTCGCCGACGATCTGGTATTTTTTCTTCTCGTCGGTGTCCTCATCCACCAGCGTGATGGTGGCGCCGAATTTCACGCTGGTGCCGGAGAGCTTGCTCACGTCGATGATGTCGGCGCGGCCGATCATGTCCTCGAGTTCGATCACGCGGCCTTCGATGAAGGACTGCTTCTCCTTTGCGGCGTGATACTCCGCGTTCTCGGACAGATCGCCATGCGCACGCGCTTCGGCGATGTGCTTGATGATCTCGTGGCGGTCCACGTTCTTGAGCTGGTTCAGCTCCTCTTCCAGGGTTTTCAAGCCCGTGGCGGTCATTGGAATACGTTCCATGGCACTACTAACGTCCTGAGTGGCAAAAGCGCCCCTTCCGGCCGGGAAGGACCGGATCGGACGCTGGTGAATTAAGCTTAAGTACTTGTTACGCCGGGACTTTCTCTATTGCCCAATCAGCGATCACGTCATGAATTGTAGGATTGAAGCGGTGCCACTTCAAGAGAGCCTTCCCGCAGGGCCCGGATAGCCTGGGTGGCTGCCGCCGCCCCGGCGATGGTGGTGTAGTAGGGAACTTTCTGGTGCAGCGTGGTGCGGCGGATGGAGAAAGAATCCGCGAGGCTCTGCGTGCCTTCCGTGGTGTTGAAGACAAGCTGCACTTCGCCGTTCTTGATGGCGTCGACGATGTGCGGGCGGCCTTCCAGAACCTTGTTCACCTGTTTCACTTCCAGGCCATTGTCGCGCAGGAACTGAGCGGTGCCGCGGGTGGCGATGATCTCAAAGCCCATGTCGATGAGATCGCGCACCGGCGTCAGCGCATATTCCTTGTCGGCATCCTTCACCGAGATGAACACGACGCCCGAATGGGGAAGGCGCAGCCCCGCGCCGACCTGCGCTTTCGCGAAGGCGCGGCCGAAGTTCTCGTCAAGCCCCATGACTTCGCCGGTGGATTTCATTTCCGGGCCGAGCACCACGTCCACGCCGGGAAAACGGTTGAACGGCATCACCGCTTCCTTGACCGCGATGTGGTTCGGGTTGGGTTTTTTGAGATTGAACGAAGGCAGCTTCTCGCCCGCCATGACGCGCGCGGCGATGGCGGCGATCGGAAGGCCGATGGCTTTGGCGACGAACGGCACCGTGCGGCTGGCGCGCGGATTCACTTCCAGCACATAGATTTCGCCGTCCTGCACGGCATATTGCACGTTCATCAGCCCGCGCACATTGAGCGCCTGCGCCATCGCGACCGTCTGGCGCTCTATCTCGGCGATGATGTCTTTCGGCAGTGAATGGGGCGGGATGGCGCAGGCGCTGTCGCCGGAATGCACGCCGGCTTCCTCGATATGCTCCATGATGCCCGCGATGAAGACCTTACCGTCGGCATCGCCGATGGCATCCACGTCCACTTCGATGGCGTGATGCAGGAAGCCGTCGATCAGCACGGGGTTGTCGCCCGAGATGCGGAAGACATCGCCTTGCGCCACAGCGGCTTTCAGCGCGGTCTCGTCCGGCACCACGACCATGCCGCGCCCGCCCAGCACATAAGAGGGACGCAGGATGATAGGGAAACCGATCTCTTTCGCCGCCTCAATCGTTTCATCTGGCGTCATGGCGGTGGCGTTTTTCGGCTGCCTGAGCTTCAGATCGTTGAGCAGGACCTGGAAGCGCTTGCGATCTTCGGCGAGATCGATGGCGTCGGCGCTGGTGCCCAGGATCGGCACGCCTTCTTCGGTCAGCGTGTTGGCGAGTTTCAGCGGCGTCTGTCCACCGAACTGTACGATCACGCCCGCGAGCGTGCCCTTGGATTGCTCGACGCGCACGATTTCCAGAACGTCTTCGGCCGTCAGCGGCTCGAAATAGAGGCGGTCGGAGGTGTCGTAGTCCGTCGAGACGGTCTCGGGATTGCAGTTGACCATGATGGTCTCGAAACCTTGCGCCGAGAGCGAGAACGCGGCGTGGCAGCAGCAATAGTCGAACTCGATGCCCTGGCCGATGCGATTGGGACCGCCGCCGAGGATGATGATCTTCTTCTTGTCGGTGGGCTTGGCCTCGCATTCGACCGTGCCGCCCATAGCGGTTTCATAAGTCGAATACATATAAGGCGTGATCGCGGCGAATTCGGCAGCGCAGCTATCGATGCGCTTGAACACCGGATGGATGTTCAGCTTGCGGCGCGCGGCGCGCACGTCTTTCTCTTTCCCGCCGGTCAGCTTGGCCAACCGCGCATCGGAGAAGCCCATCGTTTTCAGGCGCCGCAATCCTTCGGCGTCTTTTGGGATGCCATAGGCAGCGACGTGCTTCTCCACGAACAGGATCTGCTCGATCTCGCGAAGGAACCAGGGATCGTATTTCGAGATCTCGGCGACTTCTTCCACGCTCATGCCGTTGCGCAGTGCCTGCGCCGCGATGCGCAAACGATCCGGTGTCGCTTTGGCGAGCGCCGCGCGCATGGTGTCCTTGTTATCGGGCAATTCGATTTCGTCGAAGCCAGTGAGGCCGGTTTCCATCGAGCGCAGCGCCTTCTGCAGCGACTCCGCGAAGGTGCGGCCGATGGCCATCGCTTCGCCGACGGATTTCATGGAGGTGGTGAGGATCGGTTCCGCGCCGGGGAATTTCTCGAAGGCGAAGCGCGGGATTTTTGTCACCACATAGTCGATGGTGGGCTCGAAGCTCGCAGGAGTAACCTTGGTGATGTCGTTCTGGAGTTCGTCCAGCGTGTAGCCGACGGCCAGCTTCGCCGCGACTTTGGCAATCGGAAAGCCCGTGGCCTTCGATGCCAGCGCGGACGAGCGCGACACGCGCGGATTCATCTCGATGACGACCATGCGGCCATCCGCGGGGTTCACCGCGAACTGCACGTTCGATCCGCCGGTCTCCACGCCGATCTCGCGCAGCACAGCGATGCTGGCGGAGCGCATGCGCTGATATTCCTTGTCTGTCAGCGTGAGGGCAGGCGCGACGGTGATGGAATCGCCGGTGTGCACGCCCATCGGGTCCAGATTCTCGATGGAGCAGATGATGATGGCGTTGTCGGCGCGGTCGCGCACGACTTCCATCTCATATTCTTTCCAACCCAGAACCGATTGCTCGATCAGCACTTCGTTGGTGGGCGAGGCGTCGAGGCCCGCTTCCACAATCTCGAAATATTCCTCGCGGTTGTAAGCTATGCCGCCGCCGGTCCCGCCTAGCGTGAAGCTGGGGCGGATGACAGCGGGCAGGCCCACTTCGTCCAGCGCCTGCAGCGCATGGGCGAAGGCTTCCGGCGACAGCTCCATGATCGGATTGTTCTGGCCGTCATAGAGGAAGTTGCCGTGATCGTCCTTCTTGTGGCGCAGATAGCCTTTGAGGGTGACGCCCGTTGGAACGTCGAGCCCGATCTTCATCATCGCCTGGCGGAAAAGCTCGCGGTCTTCGGCCTTGTCGATGGCGTCGGCGGAGGCGCCGATCAGCTCGATGTCGTATTTCTCCAGCACGCCGCGCTTGCGCAAGCTGAGCGCGGTGTTGAGCGCGGTCTGTCCGCCCATCGTGGGCAGCAGCACAAATTTCTTGTCGGCCGGGACGTTCGGCTTCTCGCGCGCGATGATCTTCTCGACGAATTCCGGCGTGATGGGTTCGATATAGGTCGCGTCCGCCATGTCCGGGTCGGTCATGATGGTGGCGGGGTTGGAGTTCACCAGCACCACGCGGTAGCCCTCAGCCCTGAGCGCCTTGCACGCCTGCGCGCCGGAATAGTCGAACTCGCAAGCCTGCCCGATAACGATAGGCCCCGCGCCGATGATCA
>DASXHQ010000019.1:0-20957 GCA_036488415.1 Rhizomicrobium sp. | reverse complement strand
GTCTCCCGACGATCATCTCCGCGTCCAGGCCGCAGCGCAGAAATACGTCGACAGCTCGATCTCCAAGACCATCAACGTCCCAGCGGAGATTTCCTTCGACGCGTTCAAGGATGTGTATCTCTCGGCCTATGAGATGGGCTGCAAGGGCTGCACGACCTATCGCCCCAGCGAGGCGCGCGGATCGGTGCTGGCGCTTGCATCGGTACAAGCCGCCGCACCCGTTCTGACGCCGTCGGTGGAAAACAACGAACCCGATCTGCCTTTGGCGTTGCCGGTCGCGCCGCGCATGCGCGAAGAAGGCGGCGTGGTCTATATGACCCAGCCGCTGGACCGGCCGGAAGTTCTGATCGGCCAGACCTACAAGATCAAATGGGCGGATCTCGATCACGCCTTCTACATCACCATCAACGACATCGAGAAGGATGGGCGGCGCCGGCCGTTCGAAATCTTCATCAACTCCAAGAACATGGAGCATTACGCCTGGACCGTGGCGCTGACGCGCATGATCTCCGCGGTATTCCGGCGCGGCGGCGACGTCTCCTTTGTGGTGGACGAGCTGAAAGCGGTGTTCGATCCGCGCGGCGGGCAATGGATGAATGCGCATTATGTGCCGTCCATCCTGGCCGCCATCGGCGAGGTGATCGAACGGCATCTGGTGGCGACCGGCTTCATGGCACCGCGCGAAACCGCCCCCCATGAAGAGGTTCATGCCATGGCGGTGAACGCGGAAGGCGTGCCGGCGCGCTATTGCCCGCGCTGCGGCCAGCCGGGACTGGTGAAGATCGAAGGCTGCGACACCTGCGTCTCCTGCGGCTATTCGCGTTGCGGCTAGGCTCTGCTAGAGCACGGCCATCGAAGGCGGCGCGCGTCCCATGAATTACTCCCATCGTTTCTGGCTTTACGGGCCTGTCGGCCTGTTCGCGATCCTGATGCTCGGTTTGATGGGCTATTGGTTCGTCGCCTCCAGTGCGGTGTCCAAGAAGCTGGATGCGATCAATGGCCATGAGATCGCGCCCGGTATCAAGATCGGCTTCACGCAGAAAGCGATGCGCGGCTTTCCCTTCCGGCTCGATGGCGAGCTGGATGGCCTGCATGTGGAGATCGCCACATCGCACGGCCCCACGGTTTGGAATGCGGAGCGCTTCGCCTTCCATTCGCTCACTTATGGCCGCACGCAATACGTCTTCGAGGCGGCGGGAAAACAGGTCATTACCTGGCACAAGGATTCCGGCGAGCTTCACACCTATGCGTTCCTGCCGGCGCTTCTGCGCGGCAGCATGATCGCCGGAAACGGCGAACTGTCGCGGCTCGATGTGGAAGCGATCAACGTGGATTCCGGCGATGTGTCCGCTGCGCAGGTGCAGTTGCATCTGCGCAAAGACCCGAAGATCGACGGGATAGATCTTTATGTTTCGGCGGACGGCGTTCATATCGCGGACGACCTGAAACCTGCCTTCGGTCCCGACATCAAGACGTTCCGGGTCGACACGCTGATCTCACCAGGAACAAGTTTCGATCCTCTGCTCGCGGGGGGCGGGGACTGGCGCGCGGCGGCCGAGAACTGGCGGGTACGGCACGGCGGCGTTCTGGTGAACTCCGTTGCAATCAACTGGGGCAAACTCGACATCGCAGGCAAAGGCGCGATGACTGTCGATGCGTTGCACCGCCCGATGGGTGCTGTGCAATTGAAAGTAGACAACTGGCAGCCGCTGGTTCAGCAGGCGCGTCAGCACGGCTGGCTCAAGGGTCCAGACGATGGCTTGGCGGCGGGCTTCTTTGCCTTCGCCGAAAATGCACAAGGCGATGGCGCTTTGTCGACGACGCTGGGATTCAAGGACGGCATCCTGTTCGTCGGCACAGTCCCGGCCGACACGCTCTCGCCGCTCTACTGAGGCTTATCCTTGTCGCGGCCGAAGTTCGGCGCGGCGGAATCCTGGCCGGCATCGACGATAGAGCGGCGGATGGCGCGGGTGCGGGTGAAGAGATCGAACAGGAAATCGCCATCGCCATAACGGATCGCCCGCTGCAGATCGGTCAAGTCTTCGGAAAAACGACCCAGCATCTCCAGCACGGCTTCGCGGTTGTTGAGGAACACGTCGCGCCACATGGTGGGATCGGAGGCGGCGATACGTGTGAAGTCGCGGAAACCGCCGGCGGAATATTTGATCACTTCGCCTTTGGTCACCTGCTCCAGATGATTGGCGGTGCCCACGATGTTGTAGGCGATCAGATGCGGCAGATGGCTGGTGACGGCCAGAACCAGATCGTGGTGCTTGGCCTCCATCATTTCGACCTGACTGCCGAGCTTTTCCCAGAATGTCTTAAGCTTCTCGACCGCAGCGGGATCGGCGTCCGGCGCGGGCGTGAGAATGCACCAGCGTCCGTCGAACAGTTCCGAAAAGCCCGCTTCGGGGCCCGATTGCTCGGTGCCCGCGATGGGATGCGCCGGGATCAGATGCACGCCTTGCGGCATGTGCGGCGCGACATCGCGCACGACGACGCCTTTGACCGAACCAGTGTCGCTGACGATCGTACCGGGCTTCAGATAGGGACCGATGGCCTTCGCGATC
This sequence comes from Rhizomicrobium sp., assembly GCA_036488415.1. Lineage (GTDB taxonomy): Bacteria > Pseudomonadota > Alphaproteobacteria > Micropepsales > Micropepsaceae > Rhizomicrobium. Next base: position 18,387 of record DASXHQ010000019.1, on the reverse strand, counting down.
TCTGCAAAAGCGCCGACCGGCGCGGCCAGCACGACGAGATCGGCGTCCTTCACACAGGATGCGAGATCGTCATGCATGGAGTCCGCAAACCCCGATTTTTTGGCGCGCTCCACGATCTCGGGCGTGTGGGCATAGCCCGTGATGTGACCGGCGAGCCCGGCGCGGCGCATCGCCCATGCCATCGATGAACCGATCAGGCCGACGCCAATGAGCGCGACTTTGCCGAACAGAGGTTTGGTTGCGGCGTTCATGACTTCACGAAATCGGAAAGCGCTTTCAGCGTCGCGCGATTGGCTTCTTCGGTGCCGATGGTGAGCCGCAGGCAGTTGTGAAGTCCATAGGCACCCACAGGCCGCAAGATGATACCGTGGCTGGTGAGAAAGGCATCCGCCTTCTTCATCGTCGCTTCGTCGGCGAAATGGATCAGGACGAAATTGCCGACGCTGTCATCCACGCGCAAACCGAGCTTGCGGATGTGCTCAAGCAGCCAGTCTTTCCACTTCTCGTTATGCGCGATGGACGCTTCGACATGGGCGCGATCTTTCAGCGCAGCAGCCGCGGCGCGCTGCGCTGGGACGGACACGTTGAACGGCCCGCGGATGCGGTTCAGCACATCGGCCACTTCCGGAGGACAGAACGCCCAGCCCACGCGCAAGCCGGCAAGACCATAAATCTTCGAGAAGGTGCGCGTCATCACCACATTGTGGTTCTCCGCAACCAGCTCGATGCCGGTGTCGTAGTCGTTCTTGCGGACATATTCGGCATAGGCAGCGTCGATCACCAGGATGACGTTGGTGGGCAGACCGGCGTGCAGGCGGCGCACTTCCTCGCTGGTGAGATAAGAACCCGTCGGGTTGTTCGGATTGGCGAGATAGACCATGCGCGTTTTGGGCGTCACGGCCTTTAGCATCGCGTCCACATCCACGCGCAGCTTCGGCTCCTTCACGACCACCGGCGTCGCGCTGTTGGACAGCGTGGCGATGCGATAGACGAGGAAGGCGTGCTCGCTGAACACCACCTCGTCGCCGGGGTGTAGATAAGCGTGCGCCAGAAGCGTCAGCAATTCGTCGGAGCCGTTGCCGCAGACGATGCGCTCGGGGTTCAGGCCATACACCTCACCGATGGCATCGCGCAAAATCTTCGCGCTGCCTTCGGGATAGACATCAATGCCCGTCACCGCTTCCCGATAGGCTTCCACGCCCAGAGGGCTCGGCCCCAGAGAGGACTCATTGGAGGAGAGCTTGAACACGCGGCTTGCGCCGGGCGCATGTGCGCGGCCGCCCACATAAGGCGCGATCTCCAATACACCAGGCTTCGGCTTGGGCTTCATGATCTCTCCTTTCTTCCCGCCGTGTGCGGGAGGCCGGAATGGCTAGTGGCATCAGCGCGCCGGGGCAAGGGCAAATGCCGTTATCGTTGACAGGTGCGCCCCCCGGCCCTAGCAAACGCGCCCGGACCGATCCGGATTGGTTGGAAAGGCGCCTTGGCCCAGACCGCAAATCCTACCTTCCTGCGTCCCGTCTCCGAACCCGAAGCGGATACGGGCAAGGCCATCACGTTCAGCACGCCGCTGACGCTGGATTGTGGCCGCACGCTCGCGCCCGTCACCATCGCCTATATGACCTATGGCACGCTGAGCGCCGCGCGCAGCAACGCCATTCTCATCTGCCATGCGTTGACGGGCGATCAGTTCGTCGCCAGCCGCCATCCGCTCACCGGCAAGCCGGGCTGGTGGGACATCATGGTGGGACCGGGCAAGCCCATCGATACCGACCGCTTCTTCGTCATCTGCTCGAATGTCATCGGCGGCTGCATGGGATCGACCGGGCCTGCCTCCACCGATCCGGAAACCGGCAAGCCCTATGGTTTGGATTTTCCCGTCGTCACCATTCGTGACATGGTGCGCGCGCAAGCGATGCTGATCGATGCCTTGGGCATCGAGAAGCTGCTCTGCGTCACCGGCGGCTCGATGGGCGGGATGCAGGTGCTGCAATGGGCGGCGTCTTATCCTGATCGCGTGGCAACCGCTGTTCCCATTGCGACCGGCGCACGGCATTCGGCACAGAACATCGCATTCCATGAGGTGGGGCGGCAGGCGATCATGGCCGATCCCGACTGGAACGGCGGCGAATATTACGGAGGCGCCCAGCCCGCCAAAGGCCTCGCCGTCGCGCGTATGGCCGCACACATCACCTATCTTTCGGAAGCGGCGCTGCAGCGAAAGTTCGGGCGCGAATTGCAGGACCGCGACGAGATCTCCTTCGGCTTCGGGCAAGACTTCCAGGTGGAATCTTATCTCCACCATCAGGGCATGACCTTCGTGGATCGCTTCGATGCCAATTCCTATCTCTACATCACCCGTGCGATGGACTATTTCGACCTCGCCGGCGACTACAATGGCGTGCTCGCAGAGGCCTTCCGCGATACCAAGGCGCGGTTCTGTCTCATTTCCTTCACCAGTGACTGGCTGTTTCCCACGCCGGAGAACAAGCGCATCGCCCACGCGCTGAATGCCACCGCCGCGAATGTCAGCTTCGTGGAGATCGAGAGCGACAAGGGACATGACGCCTTCTTGCTCGATGAGCCGCAGATGCTCGCCACCGTGCGCGGTTTCCTGAACGCCGCTGCCAACGCAAACGGCATCGCATGACGTTGCGTCCCGACCTTGCGGCGATCGCGGAGATGATCGAGGCAAACACGCGTGTGCTGGACGTGGGCTGCGGCGATGGCGCGCTGCTCGAACACCTGAAGCAGACGCGCAACGTGGATGGGCGCGGCATCGAGCTTTCACAGCAGAACGTAAACCAGTGCGTGGCGCGCGGGCTATCCGTGCTGCAGGGCGATGCGGACACCGATCTGGCCGAATATCCCTCGCAGGCCTTCGATGTGGTGATCTTGAGCCAGACCATTCAGGCGACGCGGGCGCCGGCAAAGGTCCTGGAGAACCTGCTGCGCATCGGCCGGCGCACCATCGTCTCGTTCCCGAATTTCGGGCATTGGCGTGTGCGGCTGTCACTGCTGTTCAACGGACGGATGCCGCGCACGCACGCGCTGGATTATGCCTGGTACGACACGCCGAATATCCACCTCTGCACGATCCGCGACTTCACCCAGATGGCGAATCAAGCGGGCGCGGAAATCGAAAAGGCGCTGGCGTTAGACGCCGATGGGACCAAACCAATTCGTACCGATGCGTTCGGGCCGAATTTGATGGCCGAAGGCGCTATTTTTTTGATGAACCGGCGCGGCGGCGCTGCTTGGGGGCCGATCGCCGGCCGCGCTGGCTCATCCTGAGCATCGCTTACGAAATGCCCAGAAGCTTCATCGCCTGGGCATAGTGGTCCATGCCCTTGCCGTAGAGACCGTTGAGGCAGAAATCACGGCCATAGCGGCTTTCCTTCGCTGCCTGATCGTGATTGGCGGACGTATCGCTCGCCAAAGCCGTGGCCACTTTTTGCTGGGCTTCTGTGCAGGTTGCCTGAGAAGCTGTTGCGGCGTTTGCCGACGTCGCCACGAGCACCGCGCTCATGCCGATCGCCGCGAGATATAGATTACGCATGTGACTCCCTCCTGATGATGTGCCGGCTCTTCGGTACCGGCGCACGGGAGATAGGAAGACATTGTGTTTGGAAAAAGACAGCGCACTGCGCCTATGCAGCGCATGCAATAGTGTTGACGTTACGACGGCTTTGAATTCGAAAGAAAAGAAGGTTGCGCAAAAATAGGAGCGGGCGGAATAACGGCTATGCAAAACGCGCGCTTCATAAAAAATAGTGTCACGCGCGCGTCATTCTTAAACATCACGCCATGCACTTCACGGATCCGTGATCTACAATTTGAGACAACTCATCCGCGCGCGGAGGCGAAGACGCGCTGCTCTTGTTTCACGGCGACAGGCGGCGTGAGCGCGTACATCGATTTCGTCGCTTCCACGATATGGACGCCGGCGAGTGCGGGCCAGATGCGGCGGCCGATCTTTTCCCAGCTGACGCCGCGTCCCAGCAGACGGCGGGATTTGAGCGGCGGCATCATCAGGGCGCAGTCCCAGCGCTCGGCCGCATACAATGTATCGCGAAGAAGAGCCTCCAGCTGCGCGCGATTGAACGGGCGGCCATGCGCGAATGGCGAACGCTCCACCTGCGCCCAAAGACTGGTGCGATTGGGAGTAACCAACAGAAGTTTCCCCGATGGCGCGAGGACGCGCCAAAGCTGACGCAGCAGCGGGCGAAGCGACTCCGCAGTTTCAAGACCATGGACCACGAGAACGCGATCGAACATCGCATCGGGGAACGGCAGCGCGTCTTCTTGCGCCAGAACACTGAGACTGGAGTCGGCAGGCCACGCCACCGGGCCTAGGGGCTCCGGCACTAATGCGGTCACAAGCTCGGCTTCAGGCGCGAAACTGCGCAGATAGGGGATGGCGAAGCCGTAGCCCAGAATACGCGTGCCCGCCGTGTCAGGCCACACCTCGCGCAGACGGCGCTGGATCACACGGCGCGCAACCTGCCCGATGGGCGATGCGTAGAACTCCGAAAGCCCGGCCGAATCGTGATCCATAGGGTGTGCGTAAACCCGCCTCGGCAAGGGTTCAATGCGGAGCTTCGCATTGCTAGGCTGCATGCGGAAAAGGAACCCCTAAAATGGCTGAAATCAGCGTCACACTCGTCCCCTGCCTGCAGGACAATTACGCCTATCTGGTCACGGACGGCTCCGGGCTTTGCGCGGTGGTCGATCCGTCCGAGCCAGGTCCGGTAAAAAAAGCACTCGCGGCGCGTGGGCTGAAACTCACCCATATTCTCAACACGCACCATCATCTGGATCATTGCGGCGGTAACCTGGCGCTGAAGGAAGAGTTCGGCGCCGAGGTCGTCGGGCCGGGCAAGGATCGTGGTCGCATTCCCGGCATCGACACCGGCGTCAGCGAAGCGGAGCCGTGGCGCTTCGGCGCGCATGATGTGAGAGTTCTGGAGATCCCCGCGCACACCTCGTCACACATTGCATTCGTGTTCGACGGCATGGCGTTCACCGGTGATACGCTGTTCGCGATGGGATGCGGGCGATTGTTCGAAGGCACGCCGGCGATGATGTGGGACAGCCTGTCCAAGCTCATGCGCCTGCCGGACGACACCAAAATCTATTGCGGGCACGAATACACGCTCAGCAACGGCCGTTTCGCGCTGACGCTGGAGCCGAAGAACCAAGACCTTCAGGCGCGAATGAAAGATGTGGAAGCGGCACGCGCCAAGGGCGAGCCGACGATCCCCTCCACGATGGGCCTAGAGAAAAGGACCAATCCGTTTCTCAGGCCGGACTCGAAGGAAATCCGCGCGACGCTCGGAATGGACAAGGCCGACAATGTTGCGGTGTTGGGCGAAACGCGAAAGCGCAAGGACAGCTTTTAGTTGTCCTTGTCGTCCGATTTCTTGTCGTTCTTTTTCTTGTCGTCGGATTGACCGGTCGCAATGTCAGCCGCGCCGCTGACGACATCACCAGTAACATGGACCGCTGTTGAAGCGACGCTGACGCCAGCCCCAACAACCGCGCCACCGACATCGGCGACCACGCAACCAGAAAGGCCGAGACCGGCGAGCGCGAGCGCGCCAAGGCACAAGATTTTACGCATCGCAAAATTCCCCTTCGACGGACCGACACTGACGGAAAAACGTTACGCAGAGCTTCCCATGGCCGCGATCATGGCCGGGACCTGGTCCCAATGCTCTATCACCCGCTCGGCCCCCGCCGCTAGCAATCTTTCGGACGACGTCCTGTCCATATGGCCGCCACCGGAAAAGCCCCAGACTTTCATGCTCGCAGCGCGAGCGGCGCGCACACCATTCACGCTGTCCTCGAAAACCAGGCAGTGGGCGGGGTCCGCGTCCAGCATTTTCGCGGCATAGAGAAAGATGTCGGGCGCAGGCTTTCCGTTCGCGACCAGATCGGTGGAATAAACGTGTGGCGCGAAGTGCTCCCACAACTCCGTGCGGCGCAACTTCTCTTCCAGCACTTCGGCTTTGCTGGAACTCGCCACCGCCTTGCGATGGGCAACCGCGGACACGGCGCGCAAAGCACCTTCGACTTCCTTCAGGCGATGCAATGCGGCACGATAATTTCCATAGCAACGCTCCTGAAATCCGTCCGGCAGGTCGCGGCCCGTCTGTGCGCGGTAATCTTCGCCAAGAAGATCGAAGAAGGCTTGCGTCGCCATGCCCATGACGCGGGCTTTGTAGTCGTCGAGATCGTAGGTGAGCCCGATTTCCGCAGCTGCTGCGATCTCGACTTCAAGCGCCAGCACTTCGCTGTCGACGAGCACGCCGTCGCAATCGAAAATTACGGCTTCGATCAAGTTGCGAATTCCATCGCCACGGCGCTGAAATGCAGAACCACCGCAACAAGCACGAAGGCGTGCCAGATCGCCTTGTGAAACGGGATGCGCTCGATCACATAGAACGCGACGCCCGCCGAATAAACGACGCCGCCGCCGATCAGAAGCCAGAAATCGACAGCAGCAACGGAGGCGGCCAGCGGCTTCAGGACAAACACCACCATCCAGCCCATCCCGAGATAGAGCGCGAGCGATGCCGTCTCGAACCGGCGAGGAAACAGAACCTTCAACGCGACGCCGATGCTCGCGCAAACCCATATCGCGACGAGCACGGTCGTCCCATAAGGCGCGCCGACGCGATTGACGGCGAAGGGCGTGTAGGTGGCCGCGATCATGATGAAGATGGCGGCATGATCGATGCGGCGCAGAAGCTGTTTCGGCCGCGCTGTCTCCGGAACCATGTTGTAGATGCCGGAGGCGAAGATCATCGCCAGCAGGCCCAGGCAATAGACCGTGACACTGGCCGCAGCCGAGACGCCGACATGCAGCAGCAGCCAAGCCGCCGCGTTCACCGCGAACAGCATGCCGGCAACATGGATCGCCCCGTCCACGATGTTCTCGTGCCGGCTATAGATCCGTTCGGCTTTTTCCGTCAGCGTCGTCATCGAAATTCCCTTTGCACATTATGCGCATAGCATAACGCTGGAATATCACACGATTTCTTACAGTTAATGTATGGCCTTGGGTGGCTTTGGCCGTGGCCCAAATCGGCTATAGTGACGCCGAGGCGAGCGGGATAGCGCCGGACCTCAACCGGCAAGGCATTGCTCGCCCCAGCAGGGGAACGGGATATGCGCAAAGAAATTTTGCTGGCTGCCCTCACGCTCGGGGGCATCGGACCGGTTTGTGATTCTGCACACGCTCAAAACCAGACGCCGGCCGTGGATTCGATCGGGATCGAAACGGTGACAGTCACCGCGCGGCGGCGCGCGGAAAATCAGGAGAAGGTGCCCGTCGCCGTCACTCCGATTTCCGGGGCGGAGCTGCGCGACACCGGAACGAAAACAGCGATCGATCTTCAGAACCTCGCGCCGTCGCTTACCGTGTCGGGAAATCTCGGCTCGCGCGACACCGACATTTTCACCATCCGCGGCCAGACGCAGCCATTCGGCGGCGCCGATCCGGGTGTGCAAACCTATTTTGCCGAAGTGCCGTTCAACGCCAGCGGTCCTGCTAGCCTCTACGATCTCGACAACATTCAGGTTCTGAACGGACCGCAAGGCACGCTGTTCGGACGTAATACGACCGGCGGCGCGATCCTCTTCGAACCCAAGAAGCCCGACGATCAATTTGGTGGCTATCTCGACGCGACCATCGGCAATTACGCCGAGCGAGAGCTCAAAGGGGCGATCAATGTTCCGCTCGACGACACGCTTCTGGTGCGCGTTGCGGGCGACATCCAGGATCGCAACGGCTTCACCAAGGATGTGAGCACAAACCAGAATCTCGACAACATCGATTACCAGGCGTTCCGCGTGGGCGTGACATGGCGGCCGTTCAACGGTTTCGAAAACTATGCGGTGTTCGACTGGCTGCATGATCGCAATCACGGCACGGGCGCCGAACTGACGGCCATCGCGCCACAAGCGCAATTGACGGCGTTTGCGATTGGCGAATTCCAGCTTGCCGGCGATCCCAATGCCGTGGCGGATGGCACCGCCGCAATCAACGCGTTCTATCCCACGCTGCAATTCGCGCTGGCGAACCAGCAGGCGCTCGGCACGCGCAAGACCACGTCCAGCATTCCGCTTTTCTACAGACGCAATTCCTGGGGTGCGACCGACATCGCGACCTGGGATGTCGCCGCCCATCTGCATCTGAAGAACATCTTCGGCTACCGCCGCGATCAGGAGCAGCCGTCTTTCGACTATGACGGTTCGTTCCTTCCCATTCTCGACATTCCCAATCCGCGCACCTGGGAATCCAATTCCTTCCAGGTGACGGAGGAGTTCCAGGTTACAGGCGAAAACGAAAGCAACACCTTCAACTGGATCGTGGGCTTCTATCATGAGCTCGATCATCCGGCGGGCTATGCGGAAGTGGAGCGCGATGTGTTCGGCGGCGGCTTCGCCTTCCCGCCGCTTTCCAGCACCGAGATTGATCGCCTTTCCAATGGCGGCACATCCAATGCGGTTTATGCGCAGGCGCATATCGATGCGTCGTCCTGGGTGAACGGCCTGAGCTTCGATGCCGGTGGCCGTTACACCTGGGATCACAAGGTGGCGTCGTCTGCGGTCTGCATCATTCCGGCGATGGGGTTGAGCTGCCCTTATCCGGTGCCGGACACCCCGCCTTATGGGCAGCCGACGCTGAAGGGCAGCTTCCGCGCCCCGACATGGACGCTGGCCGCCAATTATCAGGCGACCGACGACACCATGCTCTACGCCACCTATCGCCGCGGCTACAAAAGCGGCGGCTTCAATAGCGGCGCGGTGGGCACTGGGCTTGAGGAGTTCAAGCCGGAATATCTCACCGACGTGGAAGTGGGCATCAAGAACAACTGGACGATCCTGGGCGTTCCCGGCCGCACCAATGCCGATGCCTATTACGGCTGGTACAAGGACATCCAGAAGAACGATCTGATCTCGATCACCGACTTCATGCCGCCCAATCCTCCGGTGACGCGCGTCGGCGCCACCACGCTCAACGCCGCGAAGGCCACGGTGAAGGGCATCGAGCTGTCGGCGACGTTCATTCCGAACGAGAATATCGAAATCAGTCCGTTCTATTCGTACACCGATGCGAGCTATGACAGCTTCGTGCTGCCGACGGCGATCTTCAACGGGGCGTTCGTGGGAACGGCCGATCACAAAGGCAATCCGTTCGCCTACACACCCAAGAACAAGTTCGGCATCAATGGGCGCTTCCATCTGCCCTTCGATCCCGCCTGGGGCGCGATGTATGTGAGCGCGCAGTGGTACACCCAGAGCGAGGTGTGGTTCACCGATCTGTCGGATGAAGAACCGGACGCTTTCCAGAAAAGCTATAACCTGCTCAATCTGCGCTTTGACTGGGACAACGTCCTCGGCTCGTCCTTCGATGCGGGCGTGTTCGTGAACAATGTCACAGATCAGGACTACAAGGTGGCGGCGAACGCGCTGGAGCACCTGACGGGCACCACCGCTTCGATCTATGGTGAGCCGCGGATGTACGGTATTGAATTGCGCTATCGTTTCGGGGAAGACGCGCGATAGCGCTTTATTGGGGGCATCATGGACAAGTTTCTGACGATGCTGGCGGCGCTGCCGCTGGCCAATCTCAGGCTGGGCGGGATGAGCGTGGAATTGACCATGCTCGCGCTCGCCTGTGTGCTGGGCTTCGTGCATCTGTTTCTGGGCGCGCATTTCGTGACGCAGGAACGCGGCGTGGCGTGGAATACCGGCGCGCGCGACAACACCGCGCCGCTTGAGAGCAAGCTGGCTGGACGGCTGGATCGTGCTTTCAACAATTTCCGCGAGACCTTTCCTTTTTTTGCGGCGGCGGTTCTGATCGTCACGCTGCTCGACCGGCACAACGCTCGCACCGAATGGGGCGCGCAGCTCTATTTCTGGATGCGGGTGATCTATCTGCCGCTCTATGCAGCGGGTGTGCCGATGCTGCGCACCGTCATCTGGATCGCTTCGACCGTCGGAATCCTGCTGGTGCTGTCGGCCTCCTTCGCCGGCTAGAGCAGAGAATTCTCATCGATGGGCGGCGAGACGGGAATCGTCTTGCCGCCCTTTTCCACATCCGGCAGCAGCGCCGTCAGCAATCCGATGGCCGGCAGGAACGAGCAGACGCTGTAGGTGTATTCGATGCCCCAATGATCGGCGAACAACCCGATCACGGCGGCGCCGATGCCGCCCATGCCGAACGAGAAGCCGTAGAACATGCCCGACACCATGCCGATGCGACCGGGCATGAGTTCCTGCGCGAACACCACGATGGCCGGGAACGCCGACGCCAGCAGCAATCCGATGACGACAGAGAGCGATGCTGTCCAGAACAGATTGGCGAACGGCAATATCAGCGTGAACGGCAAGATGCCCAGAATCGAAACCCAGATCACCGGCTTGCGACCGATGCGGTCGCCAATGGGGCCCCCTGCAAACGTGCCGACGGCGACCGCGCCCAGGAACAGGAACAGATAAAGCTGCGCGCTCTGCACCGACACATGAAAATGATGGATCAGATAGAAGGTGTAGTAGCTGGTGATGCTGGCGAGATAGAAATATTTCGAGAAGATCAGCATCAGCAGAATGAAGATCGAGAACATCACGCGGCGCGGCGATAGGCCGGTTTCCACCAACGCCTGCTTCGCCGCGTGCATGCGCGCAAGGCCGTGATCCTTGTACCAGCGGCCGACGCGCCAGAGCACGGCAATCGAAATGAGAACAACAGCCGCCGACCATGTGATCGCACGATGGCCGTAGGTGGCGACGACGGATGCGGCGAGGACCGGCCCTAGCGCCGAACCGGTGTTACCGCCTACCTGGAACAGCGATTGCGCTAGGCCGTGCCGGCCGCCCGATGCCATGCGTGCCACGCGCGCGGATTCGGGATGAAAGACGGAGGAGCCGATGCCGACGATGGCGGCGGACAAAAGCACCATCGCGTAACTCTGCGCGAGGCCGAGGCCTGCGATTCCGATCAATGTGAAAGCGGCGCCCATAGGCAAAGAAAACGGCATCGGCCTCCGATCCGCCGCAAAACCCACAACCGGCTGCAGCAAGGATGCGGTGCATTGGAACACCAGCGTGATCAATCCGATCTGCGCGAAAGACAGATGAAACATTGTCTTGATCGACGGATAGATCGAGGGGATCAGCGACTGCATCATGTCGTTGAGCAGATGGCAGAAGCTGATCGCGAACAGCACCGAGAACGTGGTGCCCGACGCGGCGGCGATGGAATCGGGTTTGTTCAAGGAAGGGCTCAGAATAGCGGTTGGCAGCGGATGTAAGAGATGCAGGCCCGCTTGTCGAGAACGGCAGGCCATCGCATAACCGGCAGACGCAAAGCGCATAGAATCAACCGGCATGGCCGATTCCCGTAATGTCGAGACATTGTTCGTGAGCAGCCTTTACCGCGCGCAGATTTCCGCGCGCGGATTGAACGCGGCGCTGGCGAAGACCTGCCTTGCCATCGCGGCGGAAGACAAAGCCGGGCAGCGCTGGGCAAAGGCGCATGGCTACAAGGGCTATACGTCCTATGCCTCGCTCGACGATCTGCCCACGCGCGCCAGCGTGTTCGACGAGCTGGTCCAGCATATCGACAAGCACGTTCGCAGTTTCGCCAAGGCGCTGGATTTCGCGCTGGGCGGAAAGACGCTCGCGCTCGACTCGCTCTGGGTCAATGTCATGGATCGCGGCGGCATCCATGCCGCGCATATCCATCCGCACTCGGTGATCAGCGGCACTTACTATGTGGAGGTGCCAAAAGACGCAGCGGATATCCGCTTCGAGGATCCGCGGCTTGCCATGATGATGGCGGCGCCGCCGCGCAAGGAGAAAGCCCGACGCCAGAACCAGACCTTCGTGCGTGTTTCGCCCAAGCCCGGCACGCTGCTGCTTTGGGAAAGCTTCCTGCGCCATGAGGTTCTGCCCAACGGTGCGCCCGGGAAACGCATCAGCATCAGCTTTAATTACGCCATGCGCTGAAAGCGGCCCGGCCGAGCAATGATCCGCCGAAGTAAGCGCTTCTCCCAACTTGCGGTAGCAAGCAGATCAGGCGATAGAGGGCGCATGCCACGCTACTCTGGATTTATCGAATATGATGAACGACGACCTGCCGCCGCCGCAAAACCCTCCGCAGGAAGACAGCGTCGCGCGAGAAATCGGCGATTGGTTCGGCCAGAGCATCTGGATGGTGCTGTTCGTGGCCATTGCCGGCGGTATCCTATATTTTCTGATGCGCGCAACGCATTGAGGACCGCCATGCGATTGATCGTCCTGGCCGCCGCCGTGTTCTTCGCCTCTGGCGCCTTGGCGCAGGATGCGGCCCAAGAGGCGGTCATCCAGACGTCGCAGGGCACCATCACCGTGGCGCTGGATGCCGTTCATGCACCGCAGACCGTCGCCAATTTCATCGCCTATGCGAACGAAAAACATTTCGACGGCACGGTGATCTATCGCGTCGTTCCGGGCTTCGTCATCCAGATGGGAAGCTACGAAGCCAACGGAAATCCGCGCGCCACGCATGCCGCCATTCCGCTGGAAGCCAATAACGGGCTTTCGAATGTTCGCGGCAGCGTCGCGATGGCGCGCGGCGACGATCCGGCCAGCGCCACGGCGGAGTTCTTCATCAGCCTGTCCGACAATTCCGCATCGCTCGACCACGCGGCCAGCGATACCGGAAATGCCACCGGTTACGCCGTGTTCGGCCATGTGGCGGGCGGCATGGACGTCGTCGACAAGATCGCGGCCGTTCCCTTGGGTGGCGCAGGGCCGTTTGCCGGCGCTGCGCCGGCAACGCCGGTTACAATCGAAAAAGTGAGCATCGTCACCGTCCCACCTGCCCCGCCCGCGGCAACACAGCTTCCGCCGGACACCCATTAGGCGCACCGAATTCCGGCTTCGCGCGTTTCGCAATCGGAGGACCGATGGCGAAAGAAACGCTGAGCCAGATTCGCGAAGAGGCGGAACACTGCACCGATTGTCCACTCTACAAGCACGCGACACAGACCGTGTTCGGCGAAGGTCCGGCGCGCGCCAGCATCGTCCTGGTGGGCGAACAACCCGGCGATTCCGAAGACCTGGCGGGCAAGCCTTTTGTGGGGCCGGCGGGACAGATCCTCGATCGCGCGCTCAAGGATGCGGATATCGAGCGCACGAAAACCTATGTCACCAATGCAGTGAAGCATTTCAAGTTCGAGCCGCGCGGCAAGCGGCGCATCCATTCCAAGCCCAACGCGGCCGAGATCAAGATCTGCCACCAATGGATCGCCCGCGAGCTTGGCGCGATAGAGCCCGATCTGGTCATCGCGCTGGGCGCAACGGCGGCGCAATCGCTGATGGGCAAAGGCATGCCCATCGGCAAGAACCGCGGGCGTGAACTCATTTGGGCGGATGGGCGGCGCGGCATCATCACCGTGCATCCTTCCTATCTGCTGCGCATTCCGGACGCGGAATCGAAAGCGCGCGAATATCACGCCTTCGTTCGCGACCTGAAACTGGCGGCCAAACTCGCCGGGTGAGATTGAATTCAAATTCTCCCGCTTCGCATCGCACGTCTCAGGTGAGCCTCGTGGGCGAAGACAGGGCAGGCGTGAATGTCCCTCAACACCATGCGCGATATGAGGCGCGTCCTATTCAGCGCGGCTTAGCAGTGTGCGCGGTGAACCGGGTGATGATCGTTCTTCGGCCTATCCGATGGTCGCATGCGTCAGCAGCGGACAGCCGGGAGGCGGGCCATAAGGCGATCAGGGTGAGGGGCGGTTAGAGGTTGGGCATTTTCATCTTTCTCCAAAATAAAACTCGTCATGGCCGCCCTTGTGGCGGCCATCCATTTTCCAGAGGCGGAGCAAAACGATCACCGCTTCTGGAAAATGGGTCCCCGGCACAAGGCCGGGGATGACGGTCTGGGTGGTGGTGAGAACGCCACTCCAAAACGCAGAAAACCCGCGGCTTTCGCGGCGGGTCTGAGCTTCGGGCGCAGTTCTAGAGTTGGAAAGAATGTACGGGGGTACCGTCACGGTGTCAAGCAAATTGGGAAAAATAAGTTCAGAGCAGGGAATTTAGCCTAAGTATTCGATCCTATTATCGAAACTCCTTATCGCCTTTCGCACGTCATGGATTTGCGCGCGAAAATTTGTGCGCCAGCGTACAAAAAAATTTTCGGCGCGCAGAGCCATTTGTCTCTCCCATACCAAGTTTGCCTTTGCCCCCGCGCAATCAGGATCATTAATATTTTTCGGGGAGCGCGACCTGAAGGGGTCGAGATGTACGAAGTCCGATTTGTCAAAAGCGATGGCCGCAGCACGCTGATTCTGGTGACGCCTTCTCTTGCCGAGGTTGAAGGCATCGTTCCCGCCGCCGACGCGGTTAAATATGAGCGTGCCGAAATCTGGTTGGACGGCCTATGCATCCGCACCATCAATCACAATCAGCTAATGCCTGTTCGTTAGGACCCGATCTGCGAAAGGGCTAAACCCGCAGCAGACGGCCAAATTCGGTTTCGGGCACGCCGTAATAGCTTCCCGCGCGCTCAATCAATCCGGTACGGTCACGCACAATCACGCGCCCGCGTTCCCCGACAACCAGTCCTCTTCGCTCCAGCTCATGCATCGCCTCGGTCACGCCGGGGCGGCGCGCGGCCATCATCAGCGCGAGAAATTCATGCGTCAGCGGAATCTCATCGCTGCGCACCCGGTCCTGCGCCATGAGGATCCAGCGCGCCAAACGCTCTCCGACGCTGGCGCGCGCATTGGCGACGGCGGTTTCGGCAGTCTGGACGAGAAAGGCCTGCGCGAAAGCAAGAAACACGCGGCGGCTCTGCGCGTTTTCGTCCATCAGACGGCGCAGTGCGCTTGCGCTCGCGCGCCAGCCGAAGCCTCCCACTTGCATATAGGCGGAATAAATCGCGCGCTCGCTCATATGCAGGATCGAAAGACCGGTCACGCCTTCATAGCCGATGATGCCGACCTCGACCTGCATGTCGTTGGTCGCGACGATCGAAGCGATGCCGCCTTCGAGAAAATAGACGTAGTCGATCCTCTTTTTGCGGGTCTCGAGCGGTGTGCGGCGCGGCAGATCGACTTTCGTAAGGTCGCTAACGAAGTCATCGCGCACGTCGTCCGGCAAAGCCGAAAGAAGCTTGTTGGAAAAACCGCGTGACTTCGGCGCAGCCAAAGCTCTCGTCCCCGTTAGGGCAAGAGCAGGCATCGCTGTCTCTCTCAGCCGTCCGCGCCCGAATCTGCTGCGAACGATAAGTGATGATACTCCTCCCCGTAGAGGAATGTCAGTCCGATTTCGACAATAGGTATTTGTGATCTTATTTGTACGAAACCCACAATTCGCTCGCGAACAGCCGCGCGAACGATTCGCAGAGCAAGATGCTTTCAACTTTGCTTGGATGCAGCGCGCAACCAGCGCCATGCGAGCCATCCCGCCGCGAGAACAATGGCTGCGACGATCGCGATATCCAGATAATGGATCGCGGATTTGATCCAGGGCTGCGATTTCCACGCGAGGCCGAATTCATAACCGAGCGCCGCGAGCCCCAGGCACCAGATGAAGCAGCCAATGAAAGTGTAAAGCTGGAATTTCCACATCGGCATGCGCGCGAAACCCGCTGGCAAAGACACAACCACCGGCAACAGCGGCATCAGACGCGTGACGAAAATGGTGACCCCGCCCCAGCGGTGAAAATAGCGCTCGACGCGATCGATCTTTTTTGGCGTGAGGAGGACATAGCGGCCATATTTCTCCACCAGCGCCCGGCCGCCTTTGGCGCCGGCGTAGTAGGTAAGCGTCGAGCCGATATTGCAGCCGAGGGCGCCCGCCAGCGCCGCCCAGATCAGATGAAAACGGCCGGTGGAAGCAAGATAGCCGGCGAACGGCATGACGATCTCCGACGGCACCGGCAGCAACGACGATTCCAGCGCCATCAACAGCACAATGCCGGGATAGCCGAGGGCGGAGATGACGGCAGTGATGAAGACCGCGATGGCGGCGACGATACGGTCGAGAATGGGGGACTCCAATGCGTCAAGCCCGTCCGTCATGGCCGGGCTTGTCCCGGCCATCCATACACGCCGTCCTAGCCTCTGGAAAATGGATGGCCGCCACGAGGGCGGCCATGACGATTCAGGTTTGAATTTCAGATATCAAAGCGGCGAAACGCGGCCTCGACCTCCGCCGCACTGGCAAACTTGCCCGACTTCGACTGTACCAGCCCTTCCAGCACAGCAAAAAGATGCGCGAGCTCAACGGCCTCGGGCTTGCAAGTCGTTTCCACGGCTTTCTTTGTTCGTTTTCTCATCGCAATAAGTTAGTTCGCGATACAAAGTCTTGACAATATCTGCACATGAATAGACGCTCCGCAAATCGGAGTCGTCTCCCGTGCCGTCCACATTGGCGAAGCCCTAGCGGCAAGAACTCAGTTAAACCGTGGCTCTCTTCACATGCGCCACGTGATGCAGTGGACACATCGACGTATGGCGCAGTGGGAGAATGACCATGCGTATTCATTTTGCAAATCAAGAACGCTTTCTAAAAGCTGCTCAGAAAACCTCGAAGCTATCCAATCAACCGTTGGCTAAAGTCCAGGACGTCCTGGCGCGCGTCTGCGGCTACCAAGATTTATTCGACTTCCAAAAAAATTATGCGACCGGTCCAGCGACAAGGTTGGACCAAGAACTCGAACCCGATGAGTTCGTAACCCGACAATGCGAGCTTTCTCTCAGCTTGGCTGAGAGACTTGACGTTTCAGAAGGGGACGCACAGTTCTTCTTGGGAAGATCACACCTTACGGGAGATAGGCAAACTTCGCTCGAAGAACAAATCGCTATCCGTTTGCTCTGTTTTGAGAAGAGAGAGTTTCCGATAGCTGCCAAACGGACAATGGGAGCAATTGGTCGGCTCAAATCTCCGGGACGAAACGGAGAAATTGTAATCTTGAAATCATATGGTCGCCCTTGCGATGTTGTTACAAACACGAACGTCGGGACTGTAGCGGATTTTGAGTATATTTCTCCGAAAACTCCACCACGGCTTTTCATTCCGTTGCGCCTCTACCTTCCTTACGGTCTCTGGACCGAAGAAGATGGAGCGAAGGTTCTTTTTTCGCGCGACTACTTTCCGCTTTGGCGCGTTCGCGAAGGCTCGACTCCAGAACGTCTAGAACCTTGGCTTCGCATAAATTATGTAGAGCAAAAATGGTTTTGGGATGATGGCGAAGTGCCTTGGCAAAGCAGATCGACCAAAGCTCGCGTGGAAAAAGTCTTGAGTGATTGGAGAGTAAACGCTCTCCCGATGTGGGTGGAGGCGCTTCCGCTAATCGTTCGAGACGCAAACATCGACACATTTCGAGACGCTTTAGGGCCGTTCAGACTTTTGCGTCAAAAGCCCTTAGCGGAGGCTGCTGAATAAAAAAATGCCGCCTATCAAGAAGTGGGCGGCGTTTTCCATTCTAAAACTTGGGTTTGGCCGCTGCCGCGCGCAGCGGGCGTCTCGGGCGGCTTTTTTTGGTAGGCGAGTTGGGCGTGGACCTTCAGGCGCTCGATCCTCTGCTTTGTTTCAACTCATCCGCCCCGGATAGCGCTTCACGAACGTCTCGAGCTTTTGCGCGAGTTTGGGGACGTCGCGCTCGCGGTCCCAGACGACGAGACCCTTGGCCAGGATACTCTGCTGCAAATCCGGCGGCAGCGATGGCCACATCGACAGGATCGCGGCGCCGAGGCGGCGCACCAGGAATTCTTCTTCCGACGGATATTTGAACGCGCTCTTGGGCGTCGTCACCGGACCGGCATTCATCGTGACTTTCGCGGGGGCAGCCATGGCTCACCCTTTCCTGCTGGCGATTGAAAAGAGCGGCACGCTTTTGCGCGCCGCATGCACATCGCGCCACGGGCGCGATGATTATTTCTGCCGCTTCTTGCGCGCTGCGTAACGCGCGTCGCGGGCGGCTTTCTGGTCGGCGAGGAGTTGGGCGTGGGCTTTGAGGCGCTCGACCTTCTCGCGTTCCTTTTCGATTTCGGCGGCCTTCGCCTCTGCTTCCGCTGCGAGGCGGGCGGCTTCGCGCTCCTCGGCTTCCTTCTTTGCGCGGGCTTCTTTCTCGCGCTTGCGCTCTTCCTCGCGCTTGGCGCGTTCGGCGGCGATCTTCGCGCGCTCGGCATCGAGCTGCGGCTTCTTCGCGGCGACTTCCGCCATCTTGGCGCGGACTTTTTCTAATTGTGCCTGGCGCGCCTTCTGGGCGTCGGACTGGCGGTCGGCGAATTTGTCGGGATTGGAACCACGCATGCGAGAAACTTCAGTCCTTCGTTGTTGCTTTGTGAGGAAACCCCCACCCGGATCGCTTCGCTCTCC
>DASXHQ010000151.1:0-11158 GCA_036488415.1 Rhizomicrobium sp. | reverse complement strand
TTCGCGAAGCCAAAGGCGTAAAGCATCAGGATCTTGGAACCCTGATCGGCCAGAAGGGCGATGGCCGCCGCAGCCAGGCCCCAGTCGCGCGATGTCATGCAGATCTCTCCAGAGCATCCACCGCGGCGGAGCAGCGGTTGCAGAGGTCGGGGTGTTTCGGGTTGGAACCCACTTCCGGAAGGATCATCCAGCAGCGCGCGCACTTGTCGCCCTGCGCATGTTCAAAGCGCACGGCAGCCCCTTCCACATCGGAAAGTCTGAACGCATCGGCCTCGGCCTCATGCGTCGAGACAACCGCGTGAGAGGTGATCGCGATCTCTCCGAGATCGAGGTCTTCGAGCAGCTTCGCATCATCGGCTCCCACGAAGAGAACCGGACGCGCTTCGAGGCTGGCGCCAATCACTTTGTCGCGGCGGGCCACTTCCAGCGCGCCGGTGACGACGCGGCGCAATTCCCTGATGCGCGCCCATTTCTGGACGAGCTTCTCGTCATGCCAGTCCTTCGGCACGTCGGGGAAGGTGTGCATATGCACACTTTCGTTCTCGCCGGGGAAGCGCAGCAGCCACGCCTCTTCCATCGTGAAGCATAGAATCGGCGCCAGCCACGTCACGACATGGCGGAAAGCCAGATCGGTCACGGTGCGCGAGGCGCGGCGGCGCACGCTGCTCGCGGCGTCGCAATAGAGCGCGTCCTTGCGGATGTCGAAGTAGAGCGCCGACAACTCATTCGTGCAGAACGAGAACACGGTGTTGTAGACCCGGTTGAAATCGTAATTGGTGTAGCCGTCGCGAACGATTGCGTCGATCTCCGCCAGCTTGGCGAGGATGTAGCGTTCGAGCTCCGGCATCTTGGCGTGTTCGATGCGTTCCTTCTCGTCGAAGCCGGACAGGTTCGCGAGCATGAAGCGGATCGTGTTGCGTAGGCGGCGATAGGCATCGGTGTTCGACTGGATGATGTCGTTGCCCATGCGCAAATCTTGCGTGAAATCGCTGGAGGCGACCCATAGGCGGAAGATGTCCGCGCCGTTCTTGTCGGCGATGGTCTGCGGCAAGATCACATTGCCGACGGACTTCGACATCTTGTCGCCTTCGCGGTCGAGCACGAAGCCGGCGGTCAGCACTTCATCATATGGCGCGCGACCACGCGTGGCGCAGCTTTCCAGCAGCGACGACTGAAACCAGCCGCGATGCTGGTCCGAACCTTCCAGATAAAGGTCGGCGTGATCCTTCTGCGGCCATTCCGGCTCCAGCGGTTGCTCGACCGTGAACACATGCGTCGAGCCGCTGTCGAACCAGACATCGAGAATGTCTTTCACCTGCTCATAGTCTTCGGCTTTGTATTTGTTGCCAAGGAAGCGTTCGGCCGAACCGGGCTTGAACCAGGCATCCGCGCCTTCGGCCTTGAAGGCATCGACGATGCGCGCGTTCACGTCGTGATCGTTGAGGATCGCGTCCGTCTCTTTGTTCACGAAGATCGCGAGCGGCACGCCCCAGGCGCGCTGGCGCGAAAGCACCCAGTCCGGACGATCCTTCACCATGCCGGCGATGCGGTTCTCGCCCGATTTCGGAAACCATTTGGTGTCGCCGATGGCTTTCATCGCGCGCGCGCGCAAGGTGCCGCCACCCGGGATGTCCTTGTCCATCGACGCGAACCATTGTGGCGTCGCGCGGAAGATCACCGGCGCTTTGGAGCGCCACGAATGCGGATAGGAATGGCGCAAGGTGCCTTTCGCGAGCAGCTTGCCCGCCTCGATCAGCGCCTTGATGACCGCGCCATTGGCGTCGCCGTCCTTGCCATCCGGTGTGAGGATGCGCTTGCCTGCGAAGATCGGAACATTGGCGGCGAAAGAGCCATCTTCCTTCACGATCCCGAACGCATCGGGGTTCTCGCGCGTGTAGTTGCGGTTGAGGCTCGTGAGCATCGCGAAGTCTTCTTCGCCGTGACCAGGCGCAGTGTGCACGAAGCCCGTGCCCGTGTCGGCGGTAACGTGATCGCCCGGCAGCACCGGCACGTCGAACTCGTAGCCCTGCCCGCGGAACGGATGCGCCGCGATCAAGCCGTGCGGATCGACTTTCGCGATACGCCGCAGCGTGATCTTGGAATGTTTCGCCGCCTGCTCGGCCAGCGCATCGGACAGCAACAGCTTTTCGCCGACCGCCGGAAGCGCGCCTTCATTCACGCTTTCCACTTCGTAGAGCGCGTAATCCATCGACGGTGAGAACGCGATGGCGCGGTTGCCGGGAATGGTCCACGGGGTCGTCGTCCAGATGACGATGCTGGCGCCTTTCAGATCATCCGGGCCTTTGACGACCGGGAACTTCACATAGATCGTCGGCGACTGTTTCTCGTGATACTCGACTTCGGCTTCGGCGAGCGCGGTCTTCTCCACCGGCGACCACATCACCGGGCGAAAGCCGCGATAGAGCAATCCGTTGCCGACGAATTTGTGCAACTCGCCCGCGATCACCGCTTCGGCGCGGTAGTCCATCGTCGTATAGGGCTTGTCCCACAGGCCGATGCATCCCAGCCGCTTGAACTGCTTGCGCTGCACGTCGATCCAGTATTCGGCGAATTCGCGGCAATCGCGGCGAAGCTGGTCGATCGGAACGTCGTCCTTCGATTTGCCTTCCTTGCGATATTTCTCTTCGATCTTCCATTCGATGGGCAGACCGTGGCAGTCCCAGCCGGGGATGAACGGCGCGTCGAAGCCAAGAAATCCGCGCGAACGCACGACAATGTCTTTGAGCACCTTGTTCAACCCGGTGCCGGAATGGATTTCGCCGTTCGCATAAGGCGGCCCGTCATGCAGGACGAAGAGCGGCTTGCCCTTCATCTTCTTCCGGATCTGGCCGTAGAGATCCATCTTCTCCCAGCGCGCGAGCCAGTTGGGCTCCGCCGCGGGCAATCCGGCTTTCATCGGAAAGTCGGTGGCCGGCAGAAAGAGAGTCGCCTTGTAGTCGCGTGCGGGGTTTGCGGTGTCGGACATTGTCTCAGGTCTTTATCAGGTTGGCGGACAGGGCATCACCCGGCATCCGCGCGAACCAGCAGGGATCATTCCCCCGGCGGCGGAGCCGGGCGGCAAATTCGAAGTCCCCCAAAGACCACACGGTTCATCTTCGAAAGCCCAAGGAAATCAGTTGGATTTCTTCTAACAGCCGCTCCGTCGCGGGTCCAGCGGTCAGGAAAAGGACGAAAGCGCGCGGATTTGATGGCCATCCTCGTCGAAATTGCGCGGGTTGAGCCACGCCTGGAACCGGCCGGAGATCGCAGGCCATTCGCCGTCGATGATCGAATAATAGACGGTGTCCCAGTTACCGCCTTTGGTCCAGCTTGTCTGGCGCAGCAGGCCCTCGCGCGTGAAGCCATAGCGCAGCGCGGCGCGGTTGGACGCATCGTTCTCCGGCCCGGTGCGCCATTCGAGCCTGCGATAGCCAAGCGTGCCCAGCACATAATTCGCGAGCAGATAGAAGGCTTCGGTTCCGGCAGAGCTGCGCTGCAGCCCCTTGCCGTAGGTCAGGCCGATCTCGCAGGTTGCCGCCAAGGGATCGATGCGCAGAAGAAAATAGACTCCAAGCGCGTTGCCATTTTTCTTGTCTCGGACGGCATAGAGCACCTGCCCGTCGCGGGACGAGCGGTCCTTCAGCCATTCGCGGAACGCCGCTTCGCTGGCGAAGGGGCCGGACGGAATGCCCTTCCACAACTCCTCGTCCGAACCGATGGATCGCCAGAGTTCTTTGGCGTGACGTTTGACATCCACCCGTTCCAGATCTGCGAAGCGGCCTTCCAGGATTTTCGCATCCGGAACAGGACGCGGCAGAACCGGCGCTTTCATGCGGAGGCCAATACTTTCTTCGCGACCTCGGCGTCCTTGGCGATTTGCGCCTTCAGCGCCTCCAGCCCATCGAATTTCGCCTCGCCGCGGATGAAATGCACAAACTCGACAGCCAGATGTTTGCCGTACAGATCGCCGGAGAAATCGAAGAGAAACGTCTCCAGCAGCGGCTGGGGAATACGATACATCGGGCGGATCCCGAAATTCGCCACGCCGTCGCGGCGGATCGTCGGCTTCTCGTCCTCGAACACCGTGGCACGCGCGGCGTAGACGCCATAGGCCGGTTTCAGCGTGTCGTCGATGTGCATGTTGGCGGTGGGAAAGCCGATGGTGCGCCCGCGCGCATCGCCGTGTTCCACGCGCGATTCCACACTCCAGTAATGGCCGAGCAGTTTCGCGGCATATTCCGGTTTGCCCGCGCGCAGGGCTTCGCGAATGTGAGTGGAGGATATTTTGTCTATGCCAATCTCGAACACCGGCTCGAAAATGTTAACGGCGAAATCCAGCCGCTTGCCGGCTTCGATCAACGTCTCGGTTGTGCCGGTGCGGCCCTTGCCGAATCGGAAATCGCTGCCGACGACCACACCCTTTACGCCGAGCCCCTTCACAAGCACGTCGTCTATGAATCGCTCCGCCGGCATGGATGCCATCTCGGCGTCGAAATTCAGCGCGTACATCGCGTCCACGCCGCGATCCGCCAGCAGGCGCGCCTTGGTCCGGAATGGCGTGAGCCGGAAGATATCCTGCGTGCGACCGAAGAATTCCTGCGGATGCGGCTCGAACGCCACCACGCCCAACAGGCCGCCCTTCTCTTTCGCCAGCGCCCCGGTATGGGCGATCAGTGCCTGATGGCCCAGATGCACGCCATCGAAATTGCCGATCGCCACCACCGCGCCTTTGCAGTCGGCGGTCACGTCATTGTAGTGGCGGAAGATGCGCATTCGCGTCGGTGTCAGGCTTTCGGTGTGGCGGGTGCCATCACCAGCGCTTCGGCTTCCACAACCACCGTGTCGCCGACCTTGCAGACGCAATCGAACGTCACGCGGCGCTTCACCGGCTCCATGTCCTTCACAGTGCAGGTCGTGACCACGGTGTCGCCGATGCGTACCGGCGCTTTGAACTTCGTGGATGCGCCCAAGAAAATCGTGCCGGGGCCGGGAATTTCCATGCCCAGAACTTTGGAGATGTAGCTCAGCATAATGACGCCATGCGCGACGCGGCCACGAAACAGCGTCTTGCGCGCATAGGCTTCGTCGAAATGGACGGGGTTCATGTCGCCGGAGACGTCGCCGAATTTCTGAATGTCTTCCTCGGTGACCGTGCGCGAATAGCTTTCGCTCATGCCCGGCTTCAGGTCGTCGATATAATAGGTCACGGCGGCGCTCCTTCGTTCGTCAAGTTCTTATCGGCGCAGCGCCTACCAGACAAGCGCGCGCATCGCCGCCTGGGCATGCACACCCGCTTTGGCGAACAATTCCGCTAGATGCCGCTCCGTCATCTCCGCGACATCCTCGCCATGCACGCCGTCCGCGATGAACAGCGCCGCTATTCCGGCGGCGTTGGCGCCCTTGATGTCGGTGTGCATACCGTCGCCGACGGCCAGCGGATTCTTGGCACCTTTCATGGCGGCGCGGACGTAATCGTAGATCGCGGTTTTCGGCTTACCGTAATAGATCACCTCGCCGCCAATCTTTTCATATTCATTGGCGAGCGCGCCGGCGCAATAAATCAGCTTGCCGCCGCGCTGAACCAGCCAGTCCGGATTGGCGCAGATCATCGTCAGCTTGCGCGCGTTCATCTTCGCCAGAAGATCGGCGTAGTCTGCAGGCGTTTCGGTATCGTCATCGTAGAGACCGCTGCAGAGCACGACCTCGGCCCGATCCACGTCCACCGCGTCGATATTTAATCCCTCGAAGATGCCGCGGTCACGATCCGGACCCAGATGCAGCATCGCCAGCCGGTGCGACTTCGCCCGCTCCGCCAGATCCTCGCGCGTGGCGACGCCCGACGTGACAATGGTGTCGTAGCAATCCAGCGGCACGCCATATTTTTTTTCGAACAGCTCCTCGACGTCGCTCACCGGACGCGGCGCATTGGTGAGGAGAATCACCGGGCCGTGTTTTTCCCGGAACGTTCTGAGCGCATCGCAGGCAGGCATCAGCGCCTTGTCGCCATTGTGCAGCACACCCCACACATCGCATACCAGCGCGTCATGTCCGGGCGCGATCTCGCGCAGGCCTGTGATGATATTCGTCATGGGAGAGCGGATCGCATGGCCGCGCCCGCTCGGTCAATGCGGCTAGGCGCTGCGTTTGAACGGCACGATGGAGGCCGGGCGTTCCGGTGCCACGAATTCCGGCACGCGGACCTGGTCGTCGCGCACCGCGCGCGGCTCGCCGAAGAGATAGCCTTGCGCGAAGTCCACGTTGTAGTCGAGCAATTGCACCACGGTCTTCTCGTCCTCGACGCGCTCGGCGATGAGGTTGAGGCCGTGGCGCGACAGCAACTTCTTGAAATCCTCCGCCGCCACCTGCGCATTGGCGCCCTGCATGCCGCCCGTCAGCGTCTGCGCGCGCACCTTGATGTGCCGGAAGCCAAGGCCTTTCAGTTTGGCGAAATCCAGCGCCAGGCTGTCCACATGGTCCATCGACAGCGCGAAGCCGAGATTGGAGAGATACATCAGGTTGGAATCGCCCTGTTGCCCTGCGCGCAACACGGCGGTCTGCGAGAATTCGAACACGATCTGGTTCGCCAAGTCGCGGTTATGGTGCATGTATTCCAGGAACTGCGGGAAGAACTCCTGATCCGCCAGCGTGTCGCCGGAGATGTTGCAGAAAACCGCGATCTCTTTGGTCTTGGTGGTAAGGCGGCGCACGATCTGCACGCAACGGAACAGGAGCAGATTGTCCACCACGCTCATCAGCCCCGCGGGCGCGGCCACTTTCATATATTGCGCCGGCATGATGACCGTGCCGTCCTCCGCACGAAGGCGCGATAAGGCCTCGTAGTAGCGCAGCTTGCGCTGCGGGAGGCTTACGATGGGCTGCAGATAAAGGTCGACGCGATTTTCTTCCAGCGCCGCGCGGATGGTTTCCAGCAGCTCCGGCCCGGCCAGCGATTCCATGTAGTTCTTGGCGCTCACCGGCGCACGACGCTCGATCATATGCTCGGCTGGCGCCACCGCGCGCGCACTGCTGGCGACCTTGCCCGCGAAGTCGCGCATCAGGCTTTCCAGAACCTGAAGCTCGGCAACGATCTTCTTGCTCT
The DNA here is from genome assembly GCA_036488415.1 of Rhizomicrobium sp. Lineage (GTDB taxonomy): Bacteria > Pseudomonadota > Alphaproteobacteria > Micropepsales > Micropepsaceae > Rhizomicrobium. The sequence goes on along the minus strand of DASXHQ010000151.1, from coordinate 4,059 downwards.
GCGCCGTCGCCTTGGCTTCGACCGAAGACTTCACCTGTTCGATCTTGCCATGCGTTTCCTGCAACGCGACGCGGATTTCCTTGTTGGCCTGCTTCAGCCGCGCGATCTCAGACCGCGTGCGGCGCTTCTCGCCCTTGCGCAGGATCGCGGCGTGCATCTGTGTGATCGCAAGAAAGACCGCTGCGCCGGCCAGAATCGCAACCGGAAACTCGACCACGTTGAAGATCGCGAGCAGCAGACTTCCGATCGCGGCAAGCATGGCGGTGGTGAAGACAATGATGGCGTTCGTCATCGGCGGGACCTGAGCCTATTCTTGCCCAGTATCCCCCGCCGCCCGTTGCGAATTCGTTAACCTTGCTGACCGGTAAAGCCTTAGAAAGCGCGGCTGACAATCACCTTGAAGGCCACTGGGGCGATGAGCTGATTGCCGGTAACGTGCTGCCAGACCGGCACTTCCACGTCGGCATAGAGCTTCCAGCCATCCGGGTGAGCGAACGCCACTCCCGGCGCAATGAGGGCGCGGGTGTAGCCGGTGGCCTCGGGATCGCCCGCTGTGCCCGTGTCGTGTCCGCGATAAGAGACGATGGCCTGAACCAGCGGCGCGACGCCGATATTACCGATCGACCAGTTGTTATAGCTGGTGCCGATGGCGCCGTTCAGCTCGCTACCTGGTGTGTAGTGCGACCGCGTCGCCACTTCATGCTGCCAAAGGGCCTGTGCGTACCACACATAATCGCCGGTGCTGTCGAGTTGACCGGAATGGTAGCCGCCGAGCAGCAAGTCCGTGCTGCCGGAGCCGATCTCGACATCGGTGTCGAACCCCGCGAATTTGTGATCGCCGGTGGGCAGCTTCACGCCGAAGATCACGCCCGACGACATATCCGGCGAGAAACCGGAATAGACGCCCATCAGACGGATGTCGCCGATGGAGGAATGATCCGATTTTTCCACCGAGCCGGAATCCGCCGAGGCGAGCGAGCGCTGCGTGTATGGCAGTTCCGCCATAACGCCCCAATCGCTGTTGAACATGTATTGGCCGCCCGCGAGATAGAAGTTCGAACGAATGCGTTTGTCGTCGTTGTTCGCCTTGGGCGCTCTGGAAGCGCCGCTCCAGTTCTTCGTCTGGTCGAGCAGATCATATTCCAGGAACACTGTGCCGCCGGGGCCGGTAGGTAGGAGCGAACTGGTCCCCACGTCGAACACGGTGCAACCGCACGCGCAGGCCAACGCGGACGTCGAGGCCGACGCCGCCAGAATTCCAATAAGGATTGCCGGCGCCAAACGCGCGCCCACTCGCCACAACATGGGTGGTTCCCCTAAGGATCGCAGCGGAATATGTCTATGGGACATACTCTGCTAGGGTGTAGCGCGATGACGCACCGCGATCCGAAACTGTTGTCCCGCCTGTCCCGCATCGAAGGCCAGGTGCGCGGTGTCGCGCGGATGATCGAGGAAGAGCGCTACTGCATCGACGTTCTGGATCAGGTCCAGGCAATCAAAGCGGCGCTTAAGAAGGTCGAAGAACAGATCCTCAAGGATCACTCCGCCCATTGCGTCGCGCATGCCATCAAGAGCGGGGATACCGCCGACCAGAAAAAGAAATTCGACGAGCTGGTCGAACTGTTCGGGCGCTACTCGCGCTAATGCAAGCGCGTTTCCTGCGCCGTCAGCGCGCGCCACATGCCATCGCGATATTCGAAGATATCCTCGAACTTCACGTGGCCGAGCGGGCTGCCATCCGGTTTGGTTGCGGTATTGATCCCGCGCGCGATGGCATGATCGCCGGACAGTTCCACTTTCACATCGCTGAGCTTAATGCCGTTCGCGGGACGCTTTGACAGCGCGGACAAGATTTCCGCGCGCGAATGAAGTTCGGCGTCCCATGCCATGTCCATGAACCCCGGCGCGAGGATGCATGACAGCACCTTGGCATCTTTCGTCATCAACGCACGCGACCAGGCGTTTTCGGTTGCGACAACCCCCGCAGGGTTTCGCGGCTGGCGAAGTGTTGAACAATCGGATGCCTCCGCAGAAAAAGACGCGGCGGCAAACAGGGCAGCGAGAAGAAGTGTTCGCACGGGACTTGATCTTTAGGCGGCAACGGGCGGACGATCAATCGAGCCCAGTTTCACGAGGATGCGATGAGCAAAACCGCCTATGATTTCTCCTTCACCTCCATCGACGGCAAGCCGCTGCCGCTCTCCAGCTTCAAAGGCAAGGCATTGCTGGTGGTGAATGTGGCCAGCCAGTGCGGGCTGACACCGCAATATTCCGGCCTCGAAGCCTTGTGGAAGGAAAAAGGTGGCAAGGGTCTCGTCGTGCTCGGCGTTCCCGCCAATGATTTTGGCGCGCAGGAGCCGGGTACGGAAGACCAGATCAAAACCTTCTGCGAAACCCGCTTCAACGTCGATTTCCCGATGACGGCGAAGGAGCATGTCATCGGCGGCGAAGCGCATCCGCTCTACAGATGGGTCGCGAGCGAATTGGGCGAAGGCGCAGCGCCCAAGTGGAATTTCCACAAATATCTGTTCAACAAAGACGGCACCATCGCCGGCACCTTCGGCTCGCGCACGGAGCCGAACGACGCCGCGATGAACGCGGAGATCGACAAGGCGCTGAAGGCTTAGCCCGCCCCCCGCGCGACGATGCGGATTTCGATGCGGCGGTTGCGCGGCTCGTTCATCTGATCGCCGGTTTTTACTTTCAGGTTCTCCTCGCCATAGCCATGTGCCTGGAGCCTCGATAGCGGCACGGCATCTTTCACAAGCTGCCCACCGATGGTGTAAGCACGCTTGCGCGAGACTTCCAGGTTCTTGTCGGCGGAACCGCTGGTGTCGGTATAGGCGTCGATGAAGATCTGCGTGCGATCGAAGTGGCGCAGCACCGGCGCGAGCTTCCACAGAATATCCTTCGCGCGTTCGCTGAGCTCGAAGCTGTTGCCCGCGAACATCTCGTCGCTGCGGATATGCAGCACGATATCGTCGCCGGGCCGGCCGACCAGAACGCCGGTGCCGCGCATCGCGCGGCGCAGTTCGGCTTCCTGATTGTCCATATAGCTGCCTATCATCGCGGTTTTGAGCGGGCCCGCGCTCGCCACCTGCGGCGGCGTCATGGGACGTGATGGCTGGCTCGGCGCTGAAGACGGCGGAGATACGTAGGGATGTTGCGGCCCATATTCGGACGGCGGAGGCGGCGGGGGCCCATAATCGCGATAACGCGCGCCGCCACCGCAGGCGGCGAGCAGGAAACATGCGCCCAGAACAGCCAGTCTCTTCATGCCGGTCTCCTTAAAGCCGCGCCAGCCAAGCGCCCAAATGTGGCAGCGGTTTGTCGAAATCCCCGCGCGCGACTAACAATGCCGCCAACGATATTTCGATCCCTTGGGAGGAAAGCATGAATCTGTTCGATCTCACCGGCAAGGTGGCGTTGGTCACCGGTTCCACGAAGGGCATCGGCGAGGCCATCGTGCATCGCTTGGCCGAGCATGGCGCAAAAGTCGTCGTCTCCAGCCGCAAGGCGGACGCCTGCGAGAAAGTCGCCGCCGACATCAACAAGGAACGCGGCAAAGAAGTGGCCGTGCCGATCCCCGCGAACATCAACTACAAGGAACAGCTCGAGCAGCTTGTCGCCCAGACGCGGGCGAAGTGGGGCAAGATCGACGTGCTCGTCTGCAACGCCGCGCTCAATCCCTATTACGGCCCGCAGATGGGTATTCCCGACGAAGCTTTCGACAAGATCATGGGCGCGAACATCCGCTCCAACCATTGGCTGGCGCAACTCGTGTTGCCGGAGATGGTGGAGCGCAAGGACGGCTCGATCATCATCGTGTCGTCCATCGGCGGCCTGCGCGGCTCGCCTGTGCTGGGTGCCTATTGCATCTCCAAAGCGGCGGACATGCAGCTCGCCCGCAACATCGCGGTGGAATATGGCCCGCACAACATTCGCGCCAACTGCATCGCGCCGGGCCTCATCAAGACCGATTTCGCCCGCGCCCTGTGGGAGAACCCGCAGACGCTGCAAGCCTCCAACGCCCGCACGCCCCTGGGGCGGATCGGCGAG